>DWWE01000075.1 GCA_019119835.1 Candidatus Gemmiger stercoravium
CCGCTACGAAGCCGCCCTGCTGCCGCTGCCGCTGCTCTGCGGCGCGGTGACGGTGCTGTATGTGGCCGGGCTGTTCAACGTGCTGCATGTCGGGATGTTCGCGGTGGCCGGCGGTCTGCTGGCCGCCGGCGTCTACTGCGGCGTGCGGGCCGGCTGGCGCGCTGTGCGGGATGCCGCCGGCAGCCCGGGCTTCTGGATGTTTTTCGGCGGCGCCCTGTTTTTGTGGGTGCTGTTTGCGGCGCTGCAGCCGATGTTTACCCAGTGGGACGAGTTTACCGCCTGGGGCCTGGCCCCCAAGATGGTGGCGGAGCGGGCGAGCCTGTATGTGCAGGACCCGGTCAACCTGACCGCCTCCTTCACCTACCCGGCCACCAGCCTGCTGTCCTTCCTCTTCCAGACCACCCCCGGCCAGTTTGCCGAATGGCAGTGTCTGGCGGCCATCGACATCCTGGCGCTGGCGGCCTTCGCGCCGCTCACCGTGCTGCCCCGGGCCCGCTGGGCCCACAGCGTGCTGCTGTACGGGGCGGCGGCTGTGCTGCCTTTCTTTTTCAGCACGGCGCCCCAGGGCACGGCCAGCACCGTCTACCGGAACGCCATGGCCGACCTGCCGCTGGCCTGCCTGTTCGGCGGGGCGCTGTGCCTGTACTATGCGGCCGGGCGCCGGCGCGGCGGCTTTTATGCGGTGGCGCTGCCGCTGGCCGTGCTGGCCATGACCAAGGACATCGGGCTGGCCTACGGGCTGATGGCGGTCTTCCTCATCGGGTTGGACCAGCTGTTTGCCGTCGGCCGGGGCCGGGTGCGGGAACTCCTCTGCCGGGCCGCACGCACCGCCGTGCTGGCGGTGCCGGTGCTGGGCGTTTTCCTCAGCTGGAGCCGCTATACCGCCGCCATGTCGCCGGAATCCGGCGCCGCCACCGTCGGCAGCGCCCAGATGGGCTACGGCGCGGTGCTGCTGGGCGGGGTGCGCCAGCTGCTGGGCATCGGCCGGGACGAGCGGTTCGGCGCCATCATGCAGGCGATGGGCCAGGCGCTGTTCAGCCGGCGGGTCTGCCTGCTGGGCGCACCGGTGATGGTACTGGCGCTGGTGGCGGGGCTCTCGCTGCTGGCTGTCCTGGTCGCCCCCCGCGGCGAAGCCCGCCGGCGGGTCGTGACCGCCTGGCTGGGCGGGGCCTTCTGCTTTGCGGCGCTGTATCTGTTCCACCTGATCCTTTACTATTACAATTTCTCGGAGGAGGAGGGCCTTGCCCTCAAAGATTACGAGCGCTACCTGATGCCCTACCTGCAGGGCTGGGTCATGGCGGCGCTCTGCCTGCTGGGGCAAAGCGCGGCGGCGGCGCCGGGGCGCACCCTTCGCCGCCGGCTGGGAACGGTCGCGGTGGGGGCGGCGGCGCTGGGGCTGTTCGGCGTGTTTGCCTGGCGGGGCATCCCCACCGCCGGGTTCTGGACCCGGGCGGACAGCCTGTACACCGTCCGGCAGGATGTCAAACAGCGGGCCCAGGCCATGAACGAGGTGCTGGACTGGAACGACCGGGTCCTGGTCATCAGCCAGGGGGACGACGCCACCCGCTGGTATTACTACAAATATGGGCTCACCGCCCGGGTCGTCAACGGCTACGGCGGCGTCTGGTGGGGGGACGGGGACTACTCCAACCGCTGGGATTCCGACTTCATGAATCTGGTGGAAAGCCTGAACTGGACGATGTACGACTACACCGCCGTCTGCACCGATGCGTCGCTGGTGGCCTATATGGAGGAGAAAAACTGCGACTACCTGGTGCTGGACCGGGCGGATGACTACCTGGAGCGGGACTTCAGCGCCCGGTTTGAAGGGGGCATCCGGGCGGACCAGCCGGCGACCCTGTATCGCTTTATGGGGGCGGACGCCCCGTATGCCTTTGTACCGGTGGTCACGGTGGAAAGCGGGGTGACATCATGAGCCGCTTTGGCAGCTGGAAGGACCGGATGCGCCGCAAGGCGCACACCCGCCCCGGGTGGGAACGGGTGTTTGCCCCACGGGCGCTGCTGGGGTACTTTTATGCCCTGGCGGCAGCGCTTTGGGTGCTGTGGGTGCTGCTGAACAGCGCCGTGGCGCTGGACCACAAGATGAACGGCACGATGCGCACCCAGACCCTGGGCCCCGGCGACCTGACCTACGAGAGCTTTATGAGCTATGCCGAGGATGAATGGGCCACGCCCCCCGACGACCGGGAGGGCTGGTACCTGTCCACCGACAACGACCCGCATATTTTCTGGCAAGGGGAGGCCTTTGTGGTCTCGGTCCGGCTGGAGGTGGAACAGCTGCTGCCGCCCGGCAGCGTGGCGCTGTATTACCTGACCCCCGGCCAGACCGATTACCGGGAAAGCCAGAAGGTCTATGCCTGGCGGGACGGCGACAACGCCTATGTGTTCGACCTGGGCGGGATCACGGTCACCGGCCTGCGCATCGACCCGGACAGCGTGGGCGGCGTGCCCACCCGGCTGATCGGGCTGGAGCTGAACCCATCCCGGCCCTGGTTCTGCAGCTTGTTCCCCGGCGGGGGGCAGTGGCTGCTGCTTCTCTTTGGCCCGCCGCTGGCGGCGGCGCTGGCGGCCCTGGTCTGGCAGGCCGTTAAAAACGACTGAAATCCCGAAATCGAGGAGCCGATACAATGGAACTTCTCTGTGTACTGGCCGCACTGGCGGCCCTGTTCCTGCTCTGCGTCTTTCTGACGCGGCGCACCGGCCTGCCGGCGGCGCTGGCGCCGCTTACCGCCCTGGGGCTGGTGGTCGGCTGGCTCACGCTGGCGGGCATGGCCGATCTGCTTTTGCCCGGCGCGGTGGTTTTGTACCTGGTCTGCGCGGGGCTGGGCGTCTGGGCGCTGGTCCCGGCGGGAAAGCGCCGGCCGGACGCACCCGCCCGCCCGCTGTTCACCCCCGGGTCGGTGCTGTTCTGGGGGCTGGCGCTGGCCTTTGCCGTCTACTTTTTCATCCGGCAGCCCATCGCCTCCAACTATGACGAGCTGAGCCTCTGGGCCACGGCGGTCAAGGTCACCAAGGTGGACAACCGCCTTTACCCGCTGGCCGAACTGGGCACCCCCTGGCCGACCACCCAGAACCCCGGCCTGATGCTGCTGAGCTATTTCTTCAGCTTCTTCGGCTCCTATGCCGACTGGAAGATCTACCTGGCCTACGATGTACTGGCCTTTGCGGTGTATGCGGCGGTGCTGGGCAACCTTGGCTGGAAACAGTACCGGCTGGCGGTGCCGCTGGCGGCCATCCTCTGGTGTACGCCCTATTTCTTCACCGTCTACAACCACGAGATCTATCTGGTGGAAGTCTACATGAGCGCCTACGGCGACATCCCCGCCGGCCTTGTGCTGGGCGGTGCGGTGGCGCTCTGGCTGGCGGTGCGCCGCGGCGGGGGACCGCGCTGGGCTGTGCTGCCGGTCCTGGCCCTTGCGGCCAACATCAAGGACAACACCTTTGTGCTGGCGCTGGTGGCGGCGGGACTGGTGGCGGTGGACGCCTGGCTGCTGCCCGAAGGAAAATTCCGCCGCGGCCTGGCCCGCCGCACCGGATTTGCGGCGGCCTGCTTCGCGGCGCCGATGGCCGTGTACTACCTGTGGAATGTCCGCTACCGGGGCATAATCGTCGCCCGCAACGCCGCCCGGGGCGGTACCGGCGAGACCAGCCTGCCGCTGTCCGGCGTGGTGGTCAACGGCCTGCGGATGCTGCTGGGGGGCGACGGCGCACCGGAATATGAAGCCCGGCGGGAACAGTTCTTCACCGCCATCCGGGACATGGGCACCCAGTATTTCACCCCCGCCGGCAAGATGAGCATGATCGGCCACGGCCTCATCGTCACGCTGTTCATCCTGGCCATCTTTGCGCTGGCCATGGTGCTGGCCGGCCGCACCCGGCTGTGCGGGCGGATCGGGCTGACGGCGCTGCTCTCGCTGGTCTGCTTCGGCGGGTACAACCTGGAACTGGCGCTGTGCTACGGCTTCATCTTCAAGCCCGACCAGGCGGCGGGGCTGGTTGATTACAACCGCTATATTTACTGCTACTACATCGGCTGGTTCCTTATTGCGCTGGCCTGCCTGGCGGCGGCGCTGCAGGCGGCCGGGGACCGGGTCCGCGCCGGCGTCTTCCCGCTGCGGCCGCTGGCCGGGCAGGGGATCGTGCTGCTGCTGGCGGCAGGGATGCTGCTGCGGCAGAACCAGCTGGTGCTGCCCCAGCTCACCGTGCTGGGCTTTTCGGACAGCGAGTTTGCCGACCGGCAGCTCCAGATCGCCGAAGCCAGGGAGGTCAGCCAATATCTGACCGAGGAGGATCGGGTCTTCTTTGTTTCCCAGGGCGACGACGGCATGGACTGGTTCGCCGCGGTGTTTGACTTCTATCCCATCATCGTGGACTATTCCGGCGCAAGCGAAAACGGCGGCGGCGGCACCTTCGGGCTGCCCGAACTCTGCCCGGAGACCGGCGTCGAAAACCGCTACTACCACCCCTACACCGTCGCGGCATTCGCCCGGGTGGTGGAGGAGTCCGGCTGCAGCTACCTGTACCTGCAGCGGATCGACGATATTTTTGTGCAGAGCTACGCGAGCCTGTTCACCGACAGCCTGCAGGCCGCCCAAAACGGCGAGACGGTGCTGTACAAGGTGACCGAGGCGGGCTTTGCGCCTGTGGAAATGGAGGTGGCGCCATGAAGCTGCGACCGCTTCTGCGGCGCCGGCTGGCCATCCCGGTGCTGTGTTACCTGGTGGCGCTGGTGGCCTGGATCCTGTGGGGGGCGGCGGCGCTGGGGGCCGACCTGCTGGCCCGCAACAGCGGCCGGCTGGCCGAACAGACCCTCCACGCCGGGGACTTTGCCCTGGTGGACCTGGAACTGCAGGCGGGGGAGCCGGAGACCCTGCTCACCCTGACCGGCGACCCGCAGATGATTCTGGAGGATGTGAGCGACCGCACGGTGCGCACCCTGCAGGTGTTTGCCGAGTATGAGGGGGACGCCCGGGAGATGTGCCTGTACTATACCACCGAGGCGGGCCAGCCCTACAGCCAGGACCGGCGGGTCTACCCGGCCCTCCAGGCGGACGGCAGCTACCTGTACATGCTGCCGCGGACCCGCATCGTGGCGCTTCGGCTGGACCCCTGCAGCCCGGACGAGGGCAAACAGGTGACCATCCGGCTGGATCGGATCACCCTCAACACCCAGGTGGGCGGATACTTCCTGCCCAGCTGGTACCAGATCTTCTGCCTGGTGCTCTACCCGGCCCTGGCGGCCGCCGCGCTGGACTGGCTGCGTGCGGTCCTGCTGGCATGGCGGCGCCCCCGGCCGGAACCGACCCGGACCGCCGACCCCTGAACGGCCGGCCGCCCGATCGGCGGCGCGACCTGCACGCAACGCATACAAAGACGAATCGACCCTCAAAAGAAGCGGAGCCGGCTTCCTTTGATGGTCGATTTTTTGTATGGGGCGCAAGAGGGCTGTCCCCCGGCCTTTTTCCGCCTTTTTTGGTACAGGGGTGTAACATTCGGCCGGTTCCGGCGACTTATAGACAAACGGCGGGGAGGTGAGCGGCGTGCGGGCGGTGGAAGAACTGTATGCAACCTATCGGGACGATCTGTTCCGCTACCTCTGCAGCCTGACCCATGACCCGGCCCAGGCCGAGGACCTGCTCAGCGAAACCTTCCTGCAGGCGCTGCAGAGCGCCGGGAGTTTCCGCGGTCAGTCCAGTGAAAAGACCTGGCTGTTCGGCATTGCCCGCAATCTCTGGCTGCGGGCGCTGCGCAGGCGCCGGCCCACCGTTCCGCTGGAGGACCTGGCCGGCCTGGCGGCGGGGGAGGAGCCGGCCGATGCGGCCGCCGCCCGCATGCTGCGGGACCGGATCCGAACGCTGCTGGCCCAAAAGGACGAACGCACCCGCGCCATTGTGATGCAGCGGATGCAGGGCGTTCCGTTTGAAACGATCGCCCGGGCACTGGGGATCAGCGCCGGGTCGGCCCGGGTCATGGATTACCGGACCCGTCAGTGGCTCAAAGAGACCCTGAGAAAGGAGGGACTGCTGTGAAGATCGACTATGACCAGGATCTGCCCTGCGGCGTCTGCCGGGACCTGATCCCGCTGGTGCGGGACGGGGTGGCCTGCGCCGACAGCCGGCGGCTGGTGGAAGCCCACACCGCCCACTGCGCGGCCTGCCGGGCTTTCCTTGAGGCGGACGGCCCGCTGCCGGACCCGCCCGAAGCCCGCCGGGTGCTGCCGAAGATCTACCGGCACCTGCGCGTCTGGATGCTGGGGGTGACGGCGATCGGCCTGCTGCTGGGGATGATGCTGCTGTTCAGCAGTGAGGGCGCCCCCTACAACACCATCATCATGCCGGTGCTGGGCGCACTGCTCTGGTTTTTCGGCGGCCGCCATCGCCGCCTGCTGCCGCTGGGGGTGGGCGGGCTGTATTCCGTGGCGCTTCTGGTCTATCTGTGCAGCAACATCTCGGCCGGCGCAGACTGGGGGACGGCCCTGCGGGCCAACCTGGGGTATCTGCTGCTGGTGTCGGCGCTGCATCTGGCGGGCTGCTACCTGGGGATGCTGGCGGCGGCGCTGCTGGAATATGCGTTCACAAAGGAGGAAATGAAGGATGAAGAAGAGCAAGGAACCGGGGACACCCCCGGCAGGCCCGGCCCCGAAGCGTAGGCGGATCGCCCTGCCCCGCACCCGGCGGCGCCGGGCGGCCGCCGCGGCCGGGGGACTGCTGGTGTTCCTGCTGATCCTGCTGGCCTGCGCAACGCTGGGCGACCCGCTCAGCCGGGCGTATTCCCGGTATCATGCGGTGGACTGGGCCAACGAGACCTGGCCCGGCCACGACTTCCGGGTGACGGATGTCCAGTTTGAGCCGTTCTGGTGTTATTACGTCACCGTGCAGGCGTCGGACAGCATCGACACCCACTTCACGCTGACGGTGGTCGCCGGCATTGTCCGCCGTACTGATTATGAACTTGCGGTGGCCAACCTGCAGAACACCAAACAACGCTTTTTTGATTCGCTGTACAGCGATGTGCAAAACGCCCTGACCGCGGCGGGGTATGCCCCGGTGGGCGGCAGCGATTTCAGCGTTACGGTGGGCGACCCCAACCTGGCCATGGACCACACCCTGACGCTGGACATGCCCTACGACAAGGGGGACATCCCGCCCAGGACGAGCCTGTGGGTCAATGGCTGGTCGGATGCCCCCGACGCCGAACAGGGGAAAGCGATCCTGCGGGAAGTGTACCGGATCATCACCGAAGCGGGCATCGACATAGACGAATATGCCGTCACCATCTACGACGCCTCCTATGCCGGCCGGTACGGAGCGTCTCCCGACGCCGACAACCGGGACGATACCTATGAATCGGGCTGGGTGACCGGGCCGGAACTGGCCGGCTGATCGCCGCGCCCGCGTAAAAGTAAAGACAACAGGCCGGGCGGCCTTCCGCTGGGGAAGCCGCCCGGCCTGTTGCCCGGCTGTCGGTCGGCGGGCGGCAAAACCGCCGCGCCCGCAAGGCCGTGCCGGCGCCGGGGAAAACCGCCCGGCCCAAATGATTCTCTGCGTAAAGTGAACCTGCTTTACAGGAAGCATGCGAAGCCGCGGAAAACCGGGCCCGCCGGCTCAAAAGTCGAGGCTTCCCTCGCTGCGGCGCAGCTCGTCCCGATCCAGCTCGGCCAGCAGTTCGTCCTGCCCCTGGTGGAGCAGCAGCCGCCGGCTGTAAGTCTCGAACCGTTCGCACTCGTTTTCGGCCAGGAAAGCGGCGGAATCCGGCCCCAGGGCCAGCTCGTTGACAAAGACCACCATCTCCTGCCCGTCAGGGAAGGCCCGCTCCATAAAATCGAAGGCTGCTTCCAGCGCATCCCCGGCCACGGCGACGGCCTGTTCCCGGCGGCGCACCTGGCTGTTGAAGCCGGTGCGCACGGCGTCGAAAGCCTGGTCCGGGTCCATCCGCTCGTCCAGCTTGGCGCCCCAGCTCCGCAGCAGCGCGGCGGCCCGGGCCCGGGCGGCGGCATCTTCCGGCAGCACGCGTCCGGCCGCCTTGTCGGCCGCCAGCCGGGCTTCGCAGTCGCCGCACAGCCGCCGGAACACGGTGGCCGGGCCTTCGCCGTCCTCCATCGCTCCCAGCTCCCGGCGGAATGCCCGTAGCTGCTGGTAGCAGGCGTCGGTGGCGGCGTCGGTGCGCCGGGCCTCCCCAAAGCGGGTGTTCAGCCCGGCCAGCAGCAGGCTCACCAGGCTCATCCGCTCGTCAAACGCCGCCGACAGGGCCCGCTCCAGCACCGCGTCGAAGGGCTTGCCCTGCAGGATCTCCTCCACGCCGTAGTCGGTCTGGTATTTCTGGTACAGCACCCAGTAGGCCGCAAAGTCCCGGGCTACGTCCGGGTGGCGCAGGTATTGGCCGATCAGGGCTTCGTCCACCGGCAGGTCCAGCCGGCCGGCGGCCTGCAGATAGGCGGAAAGATCCTCCCACCCCCGGGCGGTGACGAACAGCGGACCGTCCACGTCGTTTTCCACCTTGTAGAAATGCTGGGGCCGCAGTTCCAGGTAGGCCGTCACGGCCGGGTGCAGCCGGTGGGCGCGGGCATACTCCTGCCAGACCGAAAGCTCCGGCTCGATGTCAATGCGTCGCACCCGGTCCAGCGTGACCAGGTCGAAGTCCCGCACGCTCTTGTTGTATTCCGGCGGGTTGCCGGCCGCCACGATCACCCACCCTGCCGGCACCGGCTGGTTGCCGAAGGTCTTGCCCTGCAAAAACTGCAGCATGGTGGGGGCCAGCGTTTCGGACACGCAGTTGATCTCGTCAATGAACAGGATGCCCTGGTCCAGGCCGGTCTGCTCCATCTTGTCATACACGCTGGCAATGATCTCGCTCATCGTGTATTCGGTCACGCTCCGGTTCGCGCCGCCATAATTGCGGTGGCGGATGAAGGGCAGCCCCACCGCGCTCTGGCGGGTGTGGTGGGTGATGGTGTAGGCCACCAGGGCGATGCCGCACTCCCGGGCGATCTGTTCCATGATCTGCGTTTTGCCGATGCCCGGCGGGCCCATCAGCAAAATCGGCCGCTGGCGGATCGGCGGGATCAGCGGCGCGCCGGTGTCGTCGGTGGCCAGGTATGCCCTGACGGCGGATTCGATCTCCTGCTTGGCTCGTTTGATGTCCATGATCCTTCTCCTTCTGCCGTGGTGCGGCGGTCTACAATTCCGGCAAATCCCGGGGGTCCCATTCCTGCCAGTCCAGCGCCGGCGGCGCGGGGGCTTCGTCCTGCTCCAGTTCCTCCGGCGAGAGAATCAGCCGGATCGCCCAGGGCGGGGTGGGCGGGGCGGGGGCGCCGTCCTCCACAAAGAGGAAGGCGGTCTGGCAGCCGGGCGGCCGGGCGGGGAAGGTCCCCTTCCCGTCGGTAAAATACAGGATGCCCTGCAGGTCCCGCAGCCGCCCTTCCGCCTGCAGCGCTTCGATGCGGGCAAAGGCGGGGCGGAAATCGGTCCCGCCGCCGCCCTGCAGCGTCAGGGCGGCGGCGTACCGCTCCCAGTCCTGCGCCCCGTGCAGGAAGGTCACATCCCGCACCGCGTCGTCACACTGGAGCACCGCCACATTGCAGCGGTCAAAAAATCCGCCGCTCGTCCGCAGCAGGCGGAAGGTCTCCCGCAAAAAGGCCCGCACCAGCCTGCCCGCCGTAGACTCGCTGGTGTCAATGACGATCACCAGGTCCCGGATCTTCCGGCTCTCCCGGGTCTCCAGCGGCTCGATCAGCGGCAGATTGCCGTAGGTGCGCAGCCCGTAGGTGTAGGTGCCCAGGTCGAACTCGTCCAGGTCCAGGTGCGGTTCCTCCCGCAGCACGGTGAACCGGCGCAGAAAATCCCGGTAGGTCCGCCGGCTGCGGGCGGCCTCCACCTGGGCGGTCAGGGCCTGTACGCCGCTGGTCTCGCCGGCCTGCCGGCCTGCCTGCTGCATGCTCAGCTGGGTCTGGCGGCCCAGCTGTTCCCACTGGCGGCCCATCATCTGGGCGGCGGGGCTTTGGGGGTCGGCGGGCCAGAGCCGGTGGCTGTCACAGTAGAATTCCTGCTGCAGTTTCTGCAGTTCGGCGGTGTCCCGGCCTTCCAGCAAGCGGAAGATCGGCCCGGCGGCGGGCAGGCGGCAGCGGGTGCGGATCTCGGCGTAAAGCTGCTGGCGCAGCCAGCCCACCGGCCGGCGCAGACCCGGCAGGTCCAGGTGATCCAGCGTGTCCTCCACGGCAATGTCGCAGGCCAGCCCCCACAGCGCCTGGCTGCGCCGGTCCCGCAGCCAGGGATGGCGGAACACACAGTGCAGCAGGCTGTGCAGGTAGGCCCGGGCCAGGTAGGGCCGGTTGGCCCGGTAGATGCGCAGCACCCAGTCGGCCCCGTAGACCAGGGTCGCCCCGTCGGTGGCCAGCCCGCGGCCGGGGTCGGGGTCCGGCTGCAGGGCCAGCGCCCCCAGCGCGGCATTCATATACCGCATCTGCAGGTAAAGTTCACTGCGGGTCAGTTCCATGGCTCTGCGGGCCATGGCCTGTTCCCATTCGGCCTGGGTCTGTGTATGTCCTGGCACGGCGGCACCTCCTTTCCCCTCGGGGCGGCCCGCTCAATCGGCGGGGTCGTCCAGGTCGTCAAAATCGTAGGTCTTTTTGGTCCGGGCGGGCCGGGCGGCCGGCGCCAGCAGCAGGGCGGCGCCCTCGCTCCAGCCGGCCTGCCCGCAAGCCAGGGCGCCGCGGCTGCGGTCCTGCGGGGACACCAGCGGCACCAGCAGCCCGGTCAGGACCCGACTGCGCCGGGCAATGGCCAGTTCCAGCGCCAGCGCACCGTGGCTGTGCAGGTATGCCTCGTACCGGGCTTTGGCGGCGGCGCTCAGCGCAAAGGGGGCCGCCAGCCGGCTCAGGGCCACCCGGCACAGCCCGGCCGGGGGCTCCTCGGCGTCCGCCTGGGCGAAGGCTTCGTCATACTCGGCCCAGTTCACCGCCCCGTCGGTGAAGCACTGCCGGTAACGGTAGCCGATGCCCTCAATGTTGCGGTTGAAGATGTGGGCCGGGGTGTTTTCGTCCAGCACTTCCTGGTATTCCGGGCAGAAGATCCGCCCCAGCAGCCGGTCGCCCCGACAAAACTCGGCGGCAATGTCTCCGCTTACGGCAGCCAGCATTTTTTTCAGCCCGGTGGGGGCGTCGGGGGATGTGTGCAGCACGAAGGTCTTCAGGCGGCGGCAGTTGGTGAACAGGTCGCTGCCCAGTGCGTCCAGCCGCGGCCCGGCGTCCAGCCGCTCCAGCGCCCGGCAGTTGTAAAAGGCGCCGTTGTGCAGCGCTGTCACGCTGTCCGGCAGGGTCACCCGCTGCACAAAGTCGCCGCAGATCGGGTGCAGGTCCCCCGCAGAGGCAGGCCAGAGGGCCCCGGGCCCCGGTTCGCGCCGGGCCGAAAAGCAATACGGCCCCACCTCGGTCACCGGCTGGCCGGCGACCTGCCCGGGCAGCACCGGGCAGGGTGTGTCGCCGTATACCCGCAGCAGGCGCACGCCCGCGGCGGCCGGTTCCCACAACACACGGATCTCCTGCTGCAAAAAACTCTCCACCTTCCACACGTTTGTCGGTTTTGTCTCTTTACAATGCCCCCATTATAGCATAAAATGTTCAGTCGGGAAACAAGGCGTTCCGATAAAATCTTTGCGGCCCCGCAGGCGTCGGGGCCGGTTCAGGGGGAAAACCGACCATGCGCTCCGTCTCGTCTCAAAATGCCATCCTCACCGGGTCCATCCCGCGGCAGCTGATCCTCTTCTTTCTGCCGATCTGGTTCGGCACACTGTTCCAGCAGCTGTACAACACCGCCGATACGCTGATCGTCGGCAATTTTGTGGGCACCCAGGCTCTGGCGGCCGTGGGGGCCACCAGTGCGTTCGTGCAGCTGCTGGTGGGGGTGTTCGTGGGCCTTTGCAGCGGCGCCGGCGTGGTGGTGGCCCAAAGCTATGGCGCCGGCAATGTGGAGGCGGTGGACCGCCAGGTCCACACCGCGCTGGCCATGGCGGTGCTGGGCGGCGCGGCGCTGACGGTGCTGGGGCTGCTTTCCAGCCGGTGGGTGATGGTGCTGATGGACACCCCGGCCGAGATCGTCGGGCAGGCGACGGTCTATCTGCAGATCTACTTCCTCGGCATGATCCCCCAGTTTATCTACAACATGGGCACCAACATCCTGCGTGCGGTGGGGGACAGCAAACGCCCGCTGTACTTCCTCATCATCGCCTCGGTGGTCAACATCGTGCTGGACGTGCTGTTTGTGGCGGGCTTCCACTGGGGCGTGGCCGGCGCGGCCATCGCCACCGTTATCAGCCAGGTGGCCAGTGCGGTGCTGACCCTGCGCTGCCTGGCCGGCTCCAACGGGATGCCCTGGCACCTGGATGCGTTCTCCCTTTCGATCGACTGGGCGGTTCTGCGGGATATCTGCCGCATCGGCCTGCCCAGCGCGGCGCAGTCGGCCCTGTACAGCATCTCCAACATCATGATCCAGGCATCCATCAACGGGTTCGGCACCACGGCGGTGGCGGCCTGGGGCGTGTACAGCAAGATCGACTTCCTGTTCTGGATGACCGTCAGCTCGCTGGGAATCTCCATCACGACCTTTGCGGGGCAGAACTTCGGCGCCCGCCAGTATGACCGGGTGCGCCGGGGCACCCGCGTCTGCCTGGGAATGACGGCGGCCATCACGGTGGTCATCAGCGCGCTGCTCTACCCGCTGGCCGGGGTGGCGTTCCGGCTGTTCAGCCAGGACGCGGCCGTGGTCGCCCAGGGGGTGGAACTCATGCACTTCCTGGTGCCCACCTACCTGACCTACATCTGTATCGAGATCCTGGCCGGCGCACTGCGCGGCTGCGGCGACGTGCGGGTTCCGACGCTGATCACCGTATTCGGCGTCTGCGGGCTGCGCATCCTCTGGCTGCTGACGGTGGTGCCCCGCACCAACACGATCCTGGCGGTGGAAGCCAGCTACCCGATCACCTGGACGCTGTCCAGCGTGCTGTTTGTGCTGTACTATCTGCGCGGCGGCTGGATGCCCCGCTGCATCGCCGCCCAGGAAGCAGCGCAGCAGACCGGGGCGGCCCGGTGAGGGGAGGGGGCGCGATGGACTTCCAAATCCGACCGGCCGCTGCGGCCGATGTGCCGCAGATTCTGGCAGTGATGGACAGGGCCCGGGCGGCGCTGCCGGTGCCCGAGTGGTTTGTGGCCGACGATGCTGCGTACCTTCATGCACACCTGGACGGGCCGCTGGGCTTCTGCCTGGTGGCGGAAACGCCGGGGCGGAGCCTGGCGGCCTACTTCACCGTCAAGCTGGCGGGCACCGCGCCGGATGCGCTGGGGCGGTATCTCTCGCTGGATGACCAGGCGCTGCGGCAGACCGCCCAGATGGACAGCTGCTGTGTGGTGCCCGGCTGCCGGGGCCACAGCCTGGAAGGCAGACTGCTGCTTGCATGCGAGGCGCGGCTGCGCAGCCGGCCGGACGGCCCCTGGCGCCGCTGCCTGGCCACCGTCCACCCGGACAACCTGGCCAGCTTGTACAGCTTTTTGCATCGCGGCTACAGCATTGCCGCCGAAAATGTCCTGTGCTATGGGGGAAAGCGGCGGCATATCCTTGCCAAACTGCTGTGAGGGGACGGCTGGACACCGCCCTGCAGCCTTCGCAATCCCGCAGTCTTTGCAATCAAAGAAAAAAAGGCACCGCTGTGCGCCCGGCTGTGAACCGGGCAGGGCACGGCGGTGCCTTGCTGTTTGGCTGTCGATTCAGGCAAAGGAGGCGTCCAGCGCCCGGCGGGCCGCCCGCACGGCCTCCTCGCTGGTCTGCTGGATATGCCACTCGTCCAGCCCGGGCAGCCCCATCGGCACACCGGTGCGCCGGAAGGCCATCCGGCTTTCCCGCTCCGTTTTCCCGCTCATGTGGAAGGCCCGTGCGGCGGGCAGCCGGCCGCGCAGCGCCCGGATCACGGTTTCGTTCACCCCGGCGCCGATCAGCACTTCCGGCCCCTGGCCGCGATCCCGTTCGGCCAGCAGCGCTTCCAGTTGGGCGGTGCCCTCCCGGCAGCTGGCTGCGGCGCCGCTGGTCAGCACCGTGTCAAAGCCCAGGGCCGCGGCGTCGCGGTAGGTCTTGAGCGGGTCCCGGCTCACGTCAATGGCGCGGTGCAGCGTAAAGGCCGCGCCGGCGCCGGCGGCCGCCATCATCTTCCGCACGGCGGGCCGGTCCAGTTCGCCGTCCGGCGTCAGGGCGCCGATCACAAAGCCATCGGCGCCAGCCCGCCGCAGGGCGGGCATCTGGGCGCACAAAAGTTCGATCTCCTCCGGCTCATACAGGAAATCGCCGGGGCGCGGGCGCATCAGGCACCGCACGGGGATCGAGGGGGCTTCGGCGCGGATCTGGCGCAGCAGCTCGGCGTACGGGCTCAGGCCGCCCACCGCCAGGGCACTGCAAAGTTCCAGCCGATCGGCGCCGCCGGCAATGGCGGCCCGGGCGGATGCCAGGCTGTCCACACATACTTCCAGCAAAGGGGTCATGGATCATCCCTCCTTGTTTTTCCCCAGTATACCACAGCGGCGGAAAAATGCACAGAGCCCCCGGCCTGTTTGCCGGCCAGGGGATGTGCAGTTGTATGTAAAAAGGGGAAAACAACTTCGGGCTTCGGTCCGTCAGGCTGCCCGGCCGCTGTGTACGGCCGGGAAAAGGACCGGCCGGACGGTGGGCAGGGTTGCCCGCCGGCCGTGGGGATCCGCCGCAGCCGGCGCCTTCGGGGCAGCCGGCTTGTTCAACTCGGCCGCCCTGGCAGGTTTCGGGGCCAGCAGACCGCAGAGGGCGTTCATGGCCAGCAGGCAGACCAGTCCCAGCCCCAGCGCGGCCGGGATCGGGAATGACCCCTGCGCGGCGGCGCTGGCCAGGGCCAGCAGAAAAAAACCGAAACAGACCAGCAGAAGCTGGCACACCCATTGTTTGAGCTGCTGCCATTTCATAAAAAAGCCTCCTCATAATTTGTCATCAAGATCAACAGGATTCCGATACCGGCCGGGCCAATGTACAACCGGCTGTTGTTTTATGGGCGCCGCCCGCCGGCATCTCGCCTTGACTGCCGCCCGGGAAGTTGTAAGGTGGCAGGCGTACAACCAACCGTTGTTTTACAACGCCGGGGAAGACATCCGGCAACGCCGTCTTTCGGCGCTCTGCCTTGACTGCCGCCATGGGAAGTTGTAAGGTGATGGAGATACAACCGTCCGTTGTTTTACAACGCCGGGGAAGACGCCCGGTAACGCCGTCTTTCGGCGCTCTGCCTTGACTGCCGCCATGGGAAGTTGTAAGGTGATAGGTGTACAACCAACTGTTGTTTTACAACCCTAGAATAATACAACTTAGAGTTGTTGTCAATAGAAAATACAACAAAATTTTGAAAAATAACGGCGGAATGCCCTTTACAAAAACTACCAAAGGTTGTATAATGGGACCAAACAAAGCCAATGGAGGTACAACCGCCATGTTCTCAGAACGTTTGAAGCAGGCCCGCAAGGCCAAGCAGTACAGCCAGGCGGAGGTCTCCCGCCTGCTGGGGGTGACCCAACAGGCCGTGGGGAAATGGGAGACCGGCCGTTCCACCCCGGACCCGCAGACGGTGGCGCGCCTGGCCGAGATCCTGGACACCACGGCGGACGGGCTGCTGGGGCTGCGCCAGCAGGCGGTGCCGGGGGCCGTGGGGCGAGATGCCTTTATGGGGTATGAGGAATGCCTGATCCCCGTGGTGGGCACCGTCCGCGCCGGCTACGGCGCCCTGGCCTTTGAAGAGGATTACGGCAAGGAGTATGCCAGTGTCAAGGACCCGGAAAACTACTTTTACCTTGTGGTCAAGGGGGACAGTATGGAACCCCGCATCTCGGACGGCGACCTGGCCCTGGTGCGCCGCCAGACCACGCTGGACAACGGGGACCTCGGGGTGATGGTCTATGGCCTGGATGGGGAAGGCACACTGAAAAAGTACATCCAGCGCGGCAACTCGGTGATCCTGCACCCCTTCAACCCGGCGTATGAGGATCTGGTCATCAAAGGGGAAGAGCTGGACCACCTGTACATTGCCGGCAAGGTGGTGGAGACCAAGGCCAAGTGGTGACCCCCGCCCGATGTCTTGAGTATAGCAAAGAAAAAGTCCGATAATTCGGATGAATGTCCCCGGCCTTAGCGAAGACCGGCACAATAAAGCGGACCGTTTCCGGCTGCGGCTGAAAAAGAAACGGCCCGGCAAGCGCTCCGTCGGCCGCCGGCCGGCTGACGGGCGTATTTCTTATACCTTTTTTTGAGCGAACCGCGCCGACGCGGGGGAGGACCATGATGGATCTGGCTGAAAAACTGGAGATCCTGGCGGACAGCGCCAAGTACGATGTGGCCTGCACGTCCAGCGGGGTGGAGCGCCCCGGCCGCGCCGGCCGCCTGGGCAGCTGCCGGGCCCCGGGCATCTGCCATTCTTTTACCCCGGACGGCCGGTGCGTCTCGCTGCTCAAGGTGCTGCTCTCCAACGTCTGCAGCTATGACTGCAGCTACTGCGTCAACCGCCGGTCCAACGACCGCCCCCGGGCCAGCTTTACCCCGCGGGAACTGGCCGAATTGACCATCGGCTTTTACCGCCGCAATTATATTGAAGGGCTGTTTCTGTCCAGCGCGGTGGCCGGCAGCCCGGACGCCACGATGGAGCGCATGATCGAAGCTCTGCGCATTCTGCGGCAGGAATACCGCTTCAACGGCTACATCCACGCCAAAACCATCCCCGGGGCCGATCCGCTGCTGGTGGAGCAGCTGGGCCTGCTGGCGGACCGGCTCTCGGTCAACATCGAACTCCCCAGCGAGGCCAGCCTTGTCCGCCTGGCGCCGGACAAAGGCCGGACCGCCATTCTGCGCCCAATGGGCCAGATCGCCCGCCGCAGTGCACACAGCCGCCAGGAACTGACGGTCTATCGCCATGCGAAGGCGTTCGCCCCGGCCGGGCAGAGCACCCAGATGATCATTGGCGCCACCCCGGAAAGCGACCGCCAGATCCTGCGCCTGACCGAAGCGCTTTATCAGAAATATGCCCTCAAGCGGGTGTTTTACTCCGCCTATCTGCCGGTGGTGCAGGACCCGCGTCTGCCGGCTCTCACCACCCGGCCGCCGCTTCTGCGAGAACACCGTCTCTATCAGGCGGACTGGCTGCTTCGGTATTACCACTTCTCGGCCGAAGAACTGCTCAGCGACGAGCAGCCCAACTTTGATCCCTACCTGGACCCCAAGTGCAGCTGGGCGCTCAACCATCCGGAATACTTCCCGGTGGAGGTCAACACCGCCCCCGGGCCCATGCTGCTGCGGGTGCCGGGCATCGGGCCCAAAAGCGCCCGGCGCATCCTGGCGGCCCGGCGCGGCCAGCATCTGGGGCTGGCGGAACTCAAACGGATCGGGGTGGTGCTCAAGCGGGCCCAGTACTTCATCACCTGCGGCGGGCGGGCGCTGACCCGCTCCACCCGCCGGGAGATCGCCGGCGCCCTGGTGGACCCCAAGGCGTTCGGCGTGGGGGTGCAGCAGCTCTCGCTGGATGATTTCTGCGCAAAACCGCTGCCGGACGCTGCGCCGGCGCTGCACCGGCTGGCGGCCAGCGGTGTGGAAGCCCGGCAGGCCGCCGAACTGACCCGACAGGAGGCGATCACATGGATTACCCGGCGTATGTGACCGATACGGCCTACCGATACGACGGCAGCTTCCAGGGCTTTCTGTGCTGCGTCTTTGAGAGTTTTGCCCGCCATGAGCTTCCCGCGGCCATCCACCCGCCGGAGGAAGGCCAGACCAGCCTGTTCGGCGCCCGCGAGATCCCCACCGATCCGCGGCGGGCCGGGCGGGTGGCGGCGGCGCTGCACCGGCTGGGCACCCCGGTGGAGCGCTGCGTTACCAGCGGCTTCCTGGCCGACGAAGCCGGCAAGGACCTGACCCTGCTGCATTTTCTGCGTCTGTGTTTTGCGCAGGGGCCGTCCGCTTTCTGGCGGATGGGCGACGCCCCGGTGGCGCAGGCCCAGGCCCTGGCCCGCCGCGTGGACGGCGAGGCCGGCAAGTACATCGAATTCCTCCGCTTTGAGGAGCACGGCGGGATGCTCGGCAGCATCATCCACCCGCGAAACCGGATCCTGCCGCTGCTCCGCGGGCATTTCTGCAGCCGCCTGCCGGACGAGGAGTTCGTGATCTTTGATGCGACCCACGGCATGGCGCTGCTGTGCCGGGGCGGGCGGGTGCAGTACCTGCGGATGGAGCGGTTCGCCCCGCCGCCCGACGGGGAGGAAGACGCCTGGAAGCGGCTGTGGCAGCGGTTTTTCCATGCCCTGACCATCGAGGAGCGCCGCAACGAGCGCTGCCAGCGCACCCACGCCCCCAAACGCTACTGGCAGGACATGTGCGAGATGGCGCCGGAGGGTCGGGGGCAAAAAAGCACTACCCATCCCGCGGAGGATATGGTATAATGTCCGCAACTGCGGCAGAACCTTCGCGGCCGGGCTGCCTTGCCGGAAGGCCGGCGGCGGGGATGGTACCATTCCGCGCCGCGGTGTGGTATAATGGAACCATTCTGCCGAATATTTTGCGCAAAGGGGAGTTGTACGATGGAAGAGCTGCTGCACATTCTGGAAAAGAACGGCCGCCTGCCGGTGGAAGACATCGCCGCCATGATGGGGAAGACCCCCGTCGAGGTGGCCGCCATGATGGACGAGGCCGCCGAGAAGGGGTTCGTCCGCGGGTATGAGGCGCTGGTGGACTGGGAAAAAGCCGGCGTCAACCTGGTGGAGGCTGTCATCGAACTGCATGTTTCGCCCCGCAAAAGCCGCGGCTTTGATGAGATCGCCTCGGTGATCGCCAGCTTTGACGAGGTGGACAGCGTGATGCTGATGAGCGGCGGGTATGACCTGCAGGTCACCATCAAGGGCCGCAGCTTCCAGGAGATTGCCCTCTTCGTGGCCAAGCGGCTGAGCCCGCTGGACGATGTTCTGTCCACGGCCACCAGCTTTGTGCTGCGCACCTACAAGCGCAGCGGCCGGCTGTATCAGGACGAAGAAACGGACGATAGGGAGTGTACGGTGCTGTGATGAACTACGACCAACTGCTTGCGCCGGCGGCTCAGGCGATGCGTCCGTCCGGAATCCGCAAGTTTTTTGACCTGGCGGCCGACATGCCCCACTGTATCTCTCTGGGGGTGGGCGAGCCGGATTTCAAGACGCCCTGGAGCATTCGGGATGCGGGCATCCGCAGCCTGGAGCAAGGGCGCACCAAATACACCGCCAACGCGGGCCTGAAGGAACTGCGGGTGGAGATCTGCCGTTACCTGCAGCGGCGGTTCGAACTTGGCTACGAGCAGGAGAACATCCTGGTCACGGTGGGGGGCAGCGAAGCCATCGACATGGCGATCCGCGCCCTGGTCAAACCCGGCGACGAGGTGATCATCCCGGAACCCTGCTTTGTCTGTTACGAGCCCATCACCCAGCTGACCGGCGGCGTACCGGTACACATTGCCACCCGGGCGGAGGACGGTTTCCGCCTGACAGCGGAACAGCTGCGCGCAGCCATCACCCCGCGCACCAAACTGCTGATCCTGCCTTATCCCAACAACCCCACCGGCGGCGTGATGGACCAGCAAGACCTGGAAGCCATCGCCGAGGTGCTGCGCGGTACCGACGTGCTGGTGCTTTCGGACGAGATCTACGCCGAACTGACCTACGGCCTTGACCGGCATGTGAGCATCGCTTCGCTGCCCGGCATGTGGGAACGCACGATCGTGGTCAACGGCTTCAGCAAAAGTTATTCGATGACCGGCTGGCGGCTGGGCTATGCAGCCGGGCCGGAGCCGATCATCAAGGTGATGACCAAAATCCACCAGAGCTGCATCATGTCGGCCCCCACCACCAGCCAGTACGCGGCCATTGTGGCGCTGCGCTCCTGCGATGATGAGATCGAGATGATGCGGGACGAGTACAACCGCCGCCGCCGCTATGTGGTCAAGGCCCTCAACGATCTGGGGCTGACCTGCTTCGAGCCAAAGGGGGCGTTCTATGTGTTCCCCAGCATCCAGTGCAGTGGCCTGAAGAGCAGCGAATTCTGCGAACAGCTGCTCAAGGAACAGGAGGTGGCCATCGTCCCCGGCGACGCCTTCGGCGCGTCCGGCGAAGGGTATGCCCGCATCAGCTACGCCTACAGCGTCGATCACCTGGAGACCGCCATGCGCCGCATCCGCCGCTTCCTGCAGGACCACGGCTGGCTGGCCGGGCCGGCGGTGTGAGAGCCTGACGGCACCCGGCAACCCCATCTTCCCATCTTTTAAGGAGGAATCGCTATGCCGTCCCCCAAGACTGTGACCGTCCTGGCCCCCGCCAAGCTGAATCTCTCGCTGGATGTTGTCGGCACGCTCCCCAACGGTTACCACGACCTGGACATGGTCATGCAGGCCATCACGCTGCACGAGACCCTTGTGCTGCGCCGCAGCCGGTATCTGACGGTCCGTATGCCGGGCAGCTTTGTGCCGGTGAATGAGAAGAACACCGCCGTCAAGGCGGCACTGGCCTTTTTCCACTACACCGGCCTGCTGGCGGGGGTGGACATCACGATCCGCAAACAGGTGCCGGTACGCGCCGGCATGGCCGGCGGCAGCGCCGACGCCGCCGGCGTGCTGGTGGGAATGAACGAACTGTACGGCGCACGGCTGTCCATGAGCGAACTCTGCGCCCTGGGCGCCTCCATCGGGGCGGACGTGCCGTTTGCCCTGATGGGCGGCACCTGCCGGGTCCAGGGGATCGGGGACCTGCTCAAACCGCTGCCCCCCTGCCCGGACTGCTGGTTTGTGGTGGCCATGCCCAGCGTGGGCATCTCCACCCCCGAAGCCTTCCAGCGGTATGACCGGATGGGAAGCCCGGCCCATCCCGACTGTGCCGGGCAGGAGCAGGCCGTGCGGGACGGTGATCTGGCCGCCCTCTGCGCGGCTGCGGGCAACGCGCTGGAATTCTGCTCCGGCGCCACCGAGACGCCGGCGATCCGCAGCATCCTGGATGCAAACGGCGCACTGACCAGCCTGATGACCGGTTCCGGCGCGGCGGTATTCGGCATCTTCGACGACCCTGACCGGGCCCGCTCTGCCGCCGAGGCGCTGCGTGCCGAGTACCAGCAGGTCTATCTGGCCCGGCCGGACCGCGGCGGCGCCCGCGTGGTGCCCAACACACCCCGCCGGAACGCCAAAAATGCCTGAAAAACCGGCGGCCGGGCGGCCTCCGCCTGTTTGCCGCGGCCCCTTTTCACCCATACTGACGGGTGAAAGGGGTGTTTTTGTATGAAACGTAGTTTTCCTGCCCGCCGATCCGCCCGCCGTCTGCGCCGGGCGCTGGAACTGGGCTGTGCCCTGGCTTTCGGGCTGACCGTGGTACTTAGCGGGGCGCTGGCCCGGTATGATGCGGTCTGCCGCCGTGTCTGCCGGGATACGCTGCGGCTGCACATCCTGGCCAACAGCGATACGCCGGAAGACCAGCTTCTCAAATTCACGGTGCGGGACGCGATGCTCCGGGCAATCACCGACCTGACAGCCGATGCAGCCAGCCAGCCGGCGGCGGTGTCGGCGGTGGAGCGCGCCCTGCCGTACCTGCAGCGCACCGCGGAACAGGCGGCCGGGGGCCGCCAGCCGGTGCAGGTCAGCTTGGAAACCGCCGATTTCCCCGCCAAAGACTACGGCGACTTCCGGCTGCCCGCCGGCCGCTATACGGCGCTGCGGGTGGAACTGGGGCAGGCCCGGGGCCACAACTGGTTCTGTGTGCTCTACCCGGCACTCTGCGTCGGCGCGGCCGGGGCCGACTACGGCGACCCGGATGAAAACGCGCTGGTCTTCGGTGAATACCAGATCCGCTTCGCGCTGCTGGACTCGCTGCGGGCCCTCTGCGGCTGAAACGCGGCGTCTGTACGGCAGATCTCATTTCTTCCTTACCCATGTGGGCCGATCCGGCCACCCGACCCGAAAGGCGGTCTGTATGCTAACCTTACTCCTCGGCCCGTCGGGCAGCGGCAAATCCAGCCGTCTGCGCCAGGCCCTCAAGACCCGCGCCCAGGCCGGCGAGCGCAGCCTGCTGGTGGTGCCGGAACAGTTCACCTCCTCCACCGAGGGCGCTCTCTACCGCACCCTGGGGGATTCGCTGTCCGGCTATGTGGAAAGCTATTCCTTCACCTCGCTGGCTGAGACACTGCTGCGCCGCTACGGCGGCGCGGCGGTGCCCACCCTCACCGAAGCCGGCCGGGCGGTGCTGGTGCGCCGGGCGATGGATTCACTGCTGGATCAGGTGGTCTACTACCGGCGCCAGCGCCAGAATACGGCCTTCTGCCAGAAGGCGGCCGAGACCATCGAGGAGTTCAAGAGCGCCGGCATCCGCCCGGAGCAGCTGGAAGCCTACGCCCATGCCCCCGGTGCCGACACCGAAAAACTCAGCGAACTGGCGCTGATCTATGGCGCGTATGAAAGCCTGCTGGCCCAGACCGGCATGGACCCGGGCGACCGGCAGGAGCTGGCGGCCCGCCGGCTGCAGGAAGCCGGCGGGCAGGACTTCTTCGCCGGCCGGGCGGTGTACATTGATGAATTCGATACCTTCAACGCGCCCAAGCGGGCGCTGCTGGCGGCAATGCTGCCGGCGGCGGACGTGACGGTCAGTTTGTGCTGCGACGGCCTGCAGCCGGCGGACGGCGGCTTCGGGGCGTTCAGCGGGGCGCAGCAGGTGGCGGCGGCGCTGCGGAACATGGCGGCCCGGGCGGGCGTCGGCTGCCACACCGAGCTGCTCAATGAGGATCTGCGCCATCAGGACGCCCCGGCGCTGGCGGAACTCTCCCTTCTTCTGGCCGACCCGGGGTATACGCCCCAGCTGACGGTGGACTCCGACGCCCCGGAAGGGCCGGCCATCACCGTCTTCCAGGCCGACAGCCGGCAGGAGGAGGCCAAGGCGGTGGCGGCGGCGGTGCGCGCCCGGGCCCGGGCCGGGACGCCCTACAGCCGCATGGCGGTGATCTGCCGGGACGCCGCGGCCTACCTGCCGGCGGTGCGGTACGAATTCCGGCTGCAGGACATTCCGCTGTTCTGCGACGAACCCACCACCCCGGAAAACACCGCCCCGGCCCGGGCGGTGATGGCGGCCCTGGACCTGCTGCGCGGCGGGCTGGGCGGCCCGGCACTGCTGCGCCTGGTCAAGACCGGGCTGGCGGATCTGCCGGAGGAATCGGTCTGTGCCCTTGAAAACTATGCCTATACCTGGCCGCTGCGGGCGGAGGACTGGCGCGCCCCCTTCACCCGCAACCCCAGCGGCTACACCGACCGCTGGTCGGACCAGGACCGGAAGGATCTGGCCCGGGCGGAACAGGCCCGCGCCTTTCTGGTGGAGCGGGCCGACCGTTTCCTTTCCCGGGCCAGGGGGGCGGATGTCACCGCCCTGACCCGGCAGATCTATCTCTTCCTCGTCTCCCTGGGGGCCGAGGCGGCGCTGGAACGCCTGGCGGAAGACCTGCGGGCCAAGGGGGAACTGCCGGCGGCCGACGAGGCCCTGCGGGAGTGGAACGTGGTCACCGGGCTGCTCAACGATATGGTGCAGCTGGCCGGCACCGCAGGCGGGGCCCCGAACACCCTCAAACCGGCCGAATACGCCGACCTGTTCGGGCTGCTGCTGCGCACCACCGACATGGGGCACATCCCCCAGAGCCTGGACAGCGTGATCTTCACCACCGCCGGCCGGATGCGCCTGCCGGAGACCGACGCCTGCTTTGTGCTGGGCCTGGCGGAAGGGGAATTCCCCCAGACGCCGGGGGATACCGGCCTGCTGACCCATGCCGACCGGGACGCCATGATCGCCCAGGGCGCCGAGCTGCCCGACTGCTTTGAGAACCGGGTCATCCGGGAGCAGGTCTGCTTTTACAAGGCCCTCACGGCGGCGCGGCGCTGGTTGTGGCTGTCCTGGCCCGGCGGTGCGGCCGGGCTGCCGGTCACGGCGGCGCTGGAACCGGCGCTGGATCTGCTGGCCGTGCCCCGGGCCGAACTTTCGCCGGCGATGCTGGCGGCCACCCCCGCGGCTGCGCTGGACCTGCTGGGCGGGCTGTGGCAGCAGAACACTGGGGCGCGGGCCGCGGTGGAACAGGCCCTGGACCGGTGCGGGCAGGAATCGGCGGCCCCGGGGCTGGCGGCGCTGCGCCGGGCGGCCGACCGCACCCCCGCGGCGGTGCAGGACCTGCAGGCGCTGGAAAAACTGCTGGGGCCGCAGCTGCACATCAGCCCGACCCGGTTTGAGCGGTACGCGCTGTGCCCCTTCGGGTATTTCATGCAGTTCGTGCTGGGGGCCAAACCCCGGCAGAAAGCGGAACTGGCCCCCAACATCAGCGGCACGTTGACCCACTGGGTCCTGGAACAGGCGCTGTCCCGCCAGGGGGACGCTTTCACCGGCCTGGGTGCGGAAGAGCTGGAAAGTCTCGTGCAGCAGCTGGTGGAGGAATACGTCCAAAACAACCTGCCCGGCGGCGGGGTGCGGATGCAGTATCTGCTGGACCGGATCCGCCGCAACCTGGTCGGGCTGCTGGGCTTTATCCAGCGGGATATGCAGCAGTCCGGCTTCCGGCCGGTCGCCTTCGAGCTGCGCATCGACGACCGCCCCGACCCCGACACCCCCGACGCCCCCACCGTACCGCCGGTGGAACTGACCGGCCCTTCGGGGCATACCATCCGGGTGGTGGGGACGGTGGACCGGGTGGACGCGATGCAGCTCAACGGCCACACCTACCTGCGGGTGGTGGATTACAAGACCGGCAGCCGCCGGTTCGATCTGCGGGAAGTGTTCGTGGGGCTGGACTGCCAGATGCTGCTCTATCTCTTTACGCTGGAGCGCAACGGCGGCAAGCTGTTCCCCAACCCCCGGGCCGCCGGGGTGGAGTATCTCTGGGCCGACCCGTCCCCCACCACCGAGGACCGCCCCGACCCGGACGCTTCCGCCGCGCCGCCCGCCTATCCGCTGGAAGGGCTGCTTCTGCAGGACGAGAGCGTCTACGGCGCCATGGACGTGCGCCGCACCGGCGACTTTGTGCCGCTGTCCTTCAACCCCAAGGACGGCAAGGTCCGGCCGTCCTCCACCTCCCGCCTGGCGGATGCGGACAAGCTCGCCCGCATCCGCGACCATCTGGACAAGCTGCTGCGGGAGATGTCCGAGCGGCTGTACGGCGGGCAGATCGCCGCCGAACCCTTCGTGCCCGGCGGCCGGACCCCCTGCGCCTACTGCGATTACCGCGCCGTCTGCCGCCATGCGGACGGGGAAGGGGAGCGCACCGCCGACCTGCCCGCCGATCCCTTCGCCGCGCCGAAACCCGGGGCGGGGGAGCCTGCCCGCTGACCGCCGGCCTTGCGGGCGGACCGAGCCACTTTTTTGTTCAGGAGCCGATTTATGTCTCAATCCATCCGATTCACCCCGGCCCAGGCCGCGGCCATCCGGGCCCGGGGCGGCAGTCTGCTGGTCAGTGCGGCCGCCGGTTCGGGCAAGACCCGCGTGCTGGTGGAGCGGGCGGTGGGGCTCATCACCGACCCGCACCACCCCATCGAAGCCGACCGCCTGCTGATCATGACCTTCACCAACGCGGCCGCGGCCAAGCTGCGGGCGGATATCACCGCCCGCCTGCTGGAGGAGGTCCGCGCCCACCCCGGCGACCAGCGGCTGCGCCGGCAGCAGCTGCGGCTGCAGCGGGCTTCCATCGGAACGGTGGATGCCTTCTGCCTGCATTTTGTCCAGCAGAATTTTGCCTCGCTGGAGATCCCGCCGGACTTCCAGACCGCCGACGAGGCCACCCTCGGCCGGCTGCGGCAGGAAGCGCTGGCCGCCGTGCTGGAACAAGCCTACACCGACCCGGATTTCCGCGCCTTTGCCGACCTGTACGACCGCGGCCGCACCGACGATACGGCCGGCACGGTCATTCTGGAACTGTATGATTTCACCCGCTCGCTGCCTCACCCCGACCAGGCGCTGGAGGCTTTTGCCGCGGCCTGGCAGTCGGACTGCCCGCCGCAGGACACCGCCTGGGGCCGGGCTGTGCTGGACCGGGCCGCCGCTCGGGTGGAGGGGATCCTCCGCCTGCTGGAAGCCGCCCTGCACACCGCGGTGCGGGACAAGGCCGCCGACCGGGCCTACACGGCGGTTTTGCTGGATGACCAGAGCCGGCTGCAGCAGCTGGAACGCCTGCTCCGGGACGGCGACTGGGAGAAGGCCCAGGCGGCCGCCCGGGGCCTGAACGAATGGCGGCGGGCCGGCCGCATCCAGGGCGGCAAGGAGAGCAACACCGCGGCGCTGGCCGCCAGCGAACTGCGGGACCGGGCCAAAAAGCAGGCTGCCCGGCTGTGCAGCGACTACCTGGTCTGCACCGGGGCGGAGTTTGCCGCCGACCGCCGCCGGGCGGCGCCGCTGGTCGCGGCGCTGGTGCGGGCGGTCCGGCTGTTCGGCCAGACTTTCCTGGCGGCCAAGGTGGAGGAAAAACTCCTTGACTATGCCGACTATGAGCACATGACGCTGGATCTGCTGCAGACCCCGGACGGGCAGCGCACCCCGCTGTGCGAGACGATCAGCCGCCGGTATGAGGCGGTGCTGGTGGATGAATACCAGGACACCAACGCCCTGCAGGACGCAATCTATTTTTCGCTGGCCGCGCCGGATGCCACCAACCTCTTTTTTGTAGGGGACATCAAGCAGAGTATCTACCGCTTCCGCCAGGCCGACCCCAGCGTCTTCGCCGCCAAACAGGCCGCCTGGCAGCCCTACCCGGACCCGCCCCGGGTTCCGCTGGCCCGCCCGGCCACCATCGCGCTGGACGCCAACTTCCGCAGCGCACCGGCGGTCATCGCCGGCATCAACGATCTCTTCGAAGTCCTCTTCTCCGAGCAGCTGGGCGGCATCGGCTACGGCCCCGGCCAGAAGCTGGTGGTGGGCAAACCCGACGAATACCAGGGCCTCTGCGAGATCGACGTGCTGGAACAGGCTGGTGCCGACGCCGACGCGGCGGCGATCGCCGAGCGCATCCGGACGATGGTGGAGGAGGGATTCCCGGTGCGCGGCTCGGACGGTCAGCGCCCCTGCCGGTATGAGGATTTCTGCATCCTGCTGCGCGGCCGTTCGGACTTCCCGGTCTATGAAGCGGCGCTGCGGTCGGCCGGTGTGCCGGTCTTTGCCGATGTGGCCGCCGACCTGCTGGACGCCCCTCATGTGCGCCCCTTCGCGGCGCTGCTCAGCATTCTCGACAACCCGGCCCAGGATGTGGAGCTGGCTGCGGTGCTGCTCAGCCCGCTCTATCCTTACACCCCCGACGACCTGGTCCGCCTGCGGGGCAAAGCGCGGGGGGGCAGCCTCTACGCCGCGGTGCTCCATCAGGGCCAGGGACGGTTTGACGCCTTCCTCAAGGACCTGTCGGTGTTCCGGCAGCTGGCCCGCACCCTGCCGGTGGACGCCCTGATCGAAGAATTGTTCGCCCGCACCGGCTACCTGGCCGCCGTGGGCGCCATGCCGGACGGCGCACGCTGCCGGGACGATCTGCGCACCTTCGCCGCCTGGGCCTCCCCGGCCGGGGCGCGGGGGCTTTCGGCGCTGGTCCGCGCCATGGAGGCGGCCCGCCAGTCCGGCGGGCTGCAGCCCGGCGGCAGCGGCCAGACCCGGCCCGGCTGCGTTTCGGTCATGACGGTCCACCGCTCCAAAGGGTTGGAGTTCCCGGTGGTCTTTGTGGCCAACACCACCCACAAGTTCAACCAGAGCGACGCCGTCCGGCCGGTGCTGTGCCACCGCAGCCTGGGGGTGGGGCTGATGCTCCGGGACCCCGGCCGGGCCAGCCGCTACAAGACCCTGCCCTATGCGGCGCTGGCCCGGACCATCCGGGCCGAGACCCTCAGCGAGGAGATGCGCATTCTCTATGTGGCCCTGACCCGCGCCCAGGACGCCCTGATCGTGACCGTGCCGGTCAAGCGGCTGGAACAGGAGATCAAGACCCCCGCCCTGTGCGCCTATGCCGAGGCGGCCGACGCCGAGATGCTCCAGAGTTTTTCCTCCTGGGGCGGCTGGCTGCTGACCGCGGCGCTCACCCACCCGGCCAGCGGTCCGCTCTGGGCCCGCAGCGGCTTCCTGCCCCATTGGCGGGACACCGCGGCGCCGCTGACCATCCGGGTGCGGCCGGCCCCGCCGCCGCCCGCCGCACAGCCCGCCCCGCCGCCGGCCGAAGCCGACGCCGGTCTGCGCCAGGCGCTGCTGCAGAGTTTTGCCTGGCAGTATCCCCGCCGGGCGCTGCGGGACATCCCCGCCAAGGTCAGCGTCACGGCGGTCACCCACGGGGCGGCCGGCCAGCGGCTGGAGCGACCGGCTTTCCTGCAGAAATCCGGGCTGACCGGCGCCGAGCGGGGGACTGCCATCCATGCGTTTCTGCAAAACGTCCCCTTTGACGGCCCCGCCCCCGACCTGGACGCCGAGGTCCGCCGCCAGACCGAGCTCCGGCTGCTGGACCCCGAACTGGCCCGCCACCTCCGGCTGGAGGAGGTGCGCCCCTTCTTTGAAAGCCCGGTCTGGCGCAGGATCCGCCTGGCCCGCCGGGTGCTGCGGGAGGAACCCTTCATCACCGCGCTGCCGGCCGGCGAGGTCACCGGCGACCGGCCGGAAGCCGGCCCGCTGCCCGACGGGGCGCAGGTGCTGGTGCAGGGCATCGCCGACCTGGTGCTGGTTTTTGACGACCACGCCGAGATCCTTGACTACAAGACCGACCGCTCCCGCGACCCGGACTTTTACCGGCGCGAGTATGCGGGCCAGCTGCGGCTGTACCGCCGCGCCTTTGCCCTGCGCCTGCCGGTGCCGGTCACCCGGCTGACCATCTACAGCGTCACTCTGGCGCAGGAGATCGACATTCCGCTGCAGGAGGAACCGGCGCAAAGTTTTTCCGCCCCGACCCCTTGACGGAAACCCCACTTTGTGTTACCATGGTATCACCTCTTTTGCGGGTTTTATTTTGTTGTCCTTTTTTGGGACTGCCCGCAAGCACGAGGGAGGCTGAATAAACCGTTTAATGGAGGTGCCGAACAATGACTGTCAAAATCACCCTGGCTTGCACCGAATGCAAGCAGCGCAACTACAACAAGCAGAAGAACAAGAAGAACAATCCCGACCGTCTCGAGATGAAGAAGTATTGCCGTTTCTGCAAGAAGCATACTGTTCACCGCGAAACCAAGTAAGTAAGGAGCGCTGAACGATGGCTGATAAAAAAGCGGCTAAGGAAACCGCCGCCAAGGCTAACGAGCAGAAAAAGGCCAAGGACAACGGCAAGAAAAAGGTGTCGTTGTGGGAACGGGTCAAGGGCTTCTTCAGCCGCATCGGCAAGTATTTCAAGGATACCAAGAGCGAGCTGAAGAAAGTGGTCTGGCCCAGCCGCCAGGACATCAAGATCAAGACCATCACGGTCATCGTGGTCGTGCTCATCGCGGCCGTGGTCCTGATTTTGCTGGATCTGGCTTTCGGCGGGATCATCCACCTGCTCATCGGCGCGTAACGCCCATGTCTTGATACGCGGAGGGAAAGCCCATGGCAGAACAAGCATACTGGTATGTGGTTCATACCTATTCCGGTTATGAGAACAAGGTCGCACAGGACCTGATGACGATGGTGGAAAACCGCCGCCTGCAGGACCTGATCTGCGACGTGAAGGTCCCTACGGAGACCGCCATTGAGGATGTCCTGGACAAACAGGGCAACAAGGTGGGCGAAAAAGAGGTCCAGCACAAGATCTACCCCGGCTACGTCTTTGTCAAGATGGTGATGAACGACAACACCTGGTACATCGTGCGCAACACGCGCGGCTGCACCGGTTTCGTCGGCCCGGCTTCCAAGCCGGAACCCCTGTCGGAAGAGGAGGTCGCCAAGCTCGGCGTCGAGATGGTGGCCGAACCTACGGTCGATTATGCAGTGGGCGACACCGTCGAGATCACCGCCGGCCCGATGGTCGGCTCGGTGGGCACGGTGGAATCCATCGACAAGAACGAGCGCAAGGTGCAGGTCAAGATCACGATGTTCGGGCGCGAGATCCCGGCCGAGCTGGAACTGCATCAGGTCAAGCTGCTGTAAGGCGGCGGGCCAACCGTTATCTTTCCGGTAAAAACCGCAGCGCGGTTTTTATAGGGTGCGTCGCCGCTGGCCCGTACCCGTGGGAGGCCCGCTTTGCGGGCCGCAACTCACCACAAATTTTGGAGGTGCAAATATCATGGCACAGAAGATCACTGGCTACATCAAGCTTCAAATCCCCGCCGGCAAGGCGACTCCGGCGCCGCCCGTCGGCCCCGCTCTGGGCCAGAAGGGCGTCAACATCATGTCCTTCACCAAGGAATTCAACGAGCGCACCAAGAACCAGATGGGTATGATCATCCCCGTCGTCATCACGGTGTACGCTGACCGTTCCTTCAGCTTCATCACCAAGACCCCGCCGGCCCCGGTCCTCATCAAGAAGGCCGCCGGCATCGAGACCGCTTCCGGCGTGCCCAACAAGAACAAGGTCGGCTCCATCACCCTGGCCCAGGCCGAGGAGATCGCCAAGACCAAGATGCCTGACCTGAATGCCGCTTCTCTGGAAGCTGCCGTCAGCATGATCAAGGGCACCTGCCGCAGCATGGGCGTCACCGTCGAAGAGTGATGAATTGCCCCGTGGGAGGAAATTTCCGATAACTACCACACATGGAGGAATAAACAATGAAACACGGTAAGCACTATGTCGAAAGCGCCAAGCTGATCGACCGTAGCAAAGTTTATGATCCGCAGGAGGCCCTGGAGCTGTGCTGCAAGACCGCCCGCGCCAAGTTTGACGAGACCATCGAGCTGCATGTCCGCCTGGGCGTTGACAGCCGCCACGCCGACCAGCAGGTCCGCGGCGCCGTCGTGCTGCCCAACGGCACCGGCAAGAACGTCCGCGTCATCGCCATCTGCAAGGGCGACGCTGCCAAGGCTGCCGAGGCGGCCGGTGCGCAGGAGGTCGGTGATGACGACCTGATCGCCAAGATCCAGGGCGGCTACCTGGACTTCGATGTGCTGGTCACCACCCCGGATATGATGGGCCGGGTCGGCCGTCTGGGTAAGATCCTTGGCCCCCGCGGCCTGATGCCCAACCCGAAGGCCGGCACCGTGACCCCCGATGTGGGCCGCGCCGTCACCGAAGCCAAGGCCGGTAAGATCGAGTACCGCCTGGACAAGCAGAACATCATCCATGTTCCTGTGGGCAAGGCTTCCTTCGGCGCCGAAAAGCTGATGACCAACCTGGACACCGTCCTGGAAGCCATCGCCAAGGCCAAGCCTGCCGCTGCCAAGGGCCAGTATTTCAAGAGCGCCACCGTGGCCACCACCATGGGCCCCGGCGTCCGCGTCAGCACCACCAAGTACGGTGTCTGATCCATTTTGCCCAGGCAAAATGCTTGACAAACGCACGTTCTCGTGCTATACTAACTAAGCTGTTTTTAAGACAGCAGGTGCTGCCAGCCGGCAGCCTAACGGGGTAACACCCGCCTGCCGAGAAACGTGCGCTTTGAACACATGCTGTCCTAAGCCCTTTTCCCGGCAACGGGGAAGGGGCTTTTTGATTTTGTCGAATCACAAAGCCGCTTGCCTGTTTCCTGAAATCTGCAAGCGGAACGAGGTGAAAACTAAATGCCCAGTGCAAAGATCCTGGAATCCAAGAAGGCGTTCGTCAAGGAGATGAACGAGAAGATCAACGGTTCCCTGGCCGGTGTTGTTGTGGCTTACAACGGCATCAGCGTGGAAAACGACACCAAGCTGCGCCGCGAACTGCGCGAAGCCGGTGTGGAGTACATGGTCGTGAAGAACACCATGCTGCGCCTGGCCGTCAAGGGGACTGCCTACGAAGGTCTGACCGAGTACTTCAAGGGCGACACCGCCATCGCGCTGTCTGCCGAGGACCCGGCCGCTGCCGCCCGCATCCTGTGCAAGTACGCGGACAACGACAAGTCCAAGCGCTTCACCGTCAAGGGTGGCTTCTGCGATGGTCAGCTGCTGGACGCCGCCGGCGTCAAGAGCCTGTCCACCATGCCGAACCGCGAGGGTCTGCTGTCCATGCTGGCCGGCTCCCTCAACGGGATCATCGGCGGCCTGGCCGTTGCGATCCAGGGGATCGTGGACAAGCAGGAGGAAACTCCCGCTGCCTGATTCTCCCATCGGCTGCATGAGGGAAGCGGCGTGATGCCCTCGCAAACCAAACGGCGCCGCATACTTTACTACAAAATTTAATGGAGGTATCCTACCATGGCTTCTGAGAAGATCACTGCCATTGTCGAGTCTGTCAAGACTATGACTGTTCTGGAGCTCAAAGAGCTCGTTGACACCATCTGCGAAGAGTTCGGCGTTTCCGCCGTTGCCGCTGCTGCTCCGGCTGCCGCCGCTGCCGCTGCTCCCGCTGAGGAAGAGAAGACCGAGTTTGACGTCATCCTGAAGGAAGTCGGTGCCAACAAGATGCAGGTCATCAAGGCTGTCAAGGAGCTGACCGGCGTCTCCCTGATGGAGGCCAAGAAGCTGGTCGAAACCCCCGAGGCCAAGCTGAAGGAGCAGGCTCCGAAGGCCGAGGCCGAGGAGATGCAGAAGAAGCTGGAAGAAGTCGGCGCCAAGATCGAGCTGAAGTAATCCAGTCTGCTGACAGAGTTTCAAAAGGCTGCCGCCCGCAAGGGCGGCAGCCTTTTTTCATCTCCGCTTTCCCCAGCGGTCGAAGGGGTGCCTTTGTGTCTGGCAGGGGCGGGTCCGGCTGCTCCGGAAAAAAGCAGAAAAACCGCGCCGGACCGAAGGATGGATCTGCCATTCGGTCCGGCGCGGCTGCGCGGCGGTCGTATCGGGATTATTGGCTCGGCACCTGCTCGAACACCTCGCTGACCTGCTTGAGCAGGCCGCGGATTTTCAGGTGCTGGGGGCAGACTGCCTCGCACTGGCCGCAGGCAATGCAGTCGGACGCCTTGCCATGGCCGTTGGTATTCACCTCGTAATAGAAATCGCTGTTCCAGTCCTCATACTGCTTTTTGGCGTTGAGACAGGCGAACAGGTCGGGAATCTGAATCTGCCGGGGGCAGCCGGCCACGCAGTAGCGGCAGTTGGTGCAGGGGATCGTGTCCTGCCGCTTCAGGATGCTGCACACCCGGGCGATGGCGGCCTTTTCCGCGCCGTTGAGCGGGGTGAAAGCCTGCATGTGATTGAGGTTGTCCTCCATCTGGGCCAGGTCGCTCATGCCGCTGAGCACCATCTCGATGCCCTCAAAGGAGGCGGCAAACCGGATCGCGTAGCTGGCCGCGCTGCCGCCCTGCAGCCGATCCAGTTCGGCGGCGGCCTCGGCGGGCAGGGTGGCCAGGCGGCCGCCCTTCACCGGCTCCATCACGATCACCGGCTTGCCGAACCGCCGGCAGACCTCGTACACGCCGTGGCTCTGGACGCCGGGGTCCTCATAGTCGGCATAGTTGAACTGGATCTGCACCACCTCCATCTCGGGGTGCTCGGTGAGCACCCGGGTCAGGAAGTCGGGCTTGTCATGGAAGGAAAAGCCGATGTGCCGGATCCTTCCCTCCGCCTTGAGCTGCTGCAGCCGGGCGAAGGCGTTGCAGCTGCAAAAATGGTCGTAGTTGTCGGCGGTGATGGAGTGCAGCAGGTAGATGTCGAAATACTCCACCCCGCAGGCGGCCAGCTGGCTTTCGAACAGCGGGCGGATGTCCGCCTCGGTCTTGAAAAAGCCGCCGCTGAGCTTGTTGGTAAGCCGGTAGGTATGCCGCGGGTGGCGGCTGGTCAGGCAGGTGCGCAGGGCGGTCTCGCTCTGGCCGTCCAGGTAGCCGTGGGCGGTGTCAAAGTAGCAGAACCCCCGCTCCAGAAACCGGTCCACCATGCGGCAGACCTGGTCGGTATCCACGGTGTCCGGGGCGCCGTCGTTCTTGCACATCGGCAGACGCATCATGCCAAAGCCCAGTTTTTTCGGGCCAAACAATGATTGATTCATGGGTCAGCTCTCTTTGTCATTGGGTGCGGCGCCTGCCGTCAGGAGCGGGGCGCGGCCGCCTGGCGGGAGGCCACCGGCGGCAGGGTCAGACCGTTGTTGCATTCGGACTCGTACTGCTCGGTAAAGCGGCGCAGGATCACCGTGCGCCGTACAATGCCGATGAAGACGTTGCGGTCGTCCACCACCGGCACAAAGTTTTGGTCCACCGCCGCGTGGAGCAGCGCGTGCATGTCGGTGGTCACGGGCACGGCCTTGTAGTCCCGCCGGCGGGGAAAGCTGGAGATGGGCACATCCTCGCTGGCGTCCAGGTCCAGCCCGTGCAGGTTCTTGATGCCCCACAGTATATCGCCTTCGGTGATGGTGCCGAGATATTCGCCGTTGCGGCGCAGCACCGGGATGGTGGCAAGGCGCTGGTTGGACCACTTTTCCAGGGTCTGGCGCAAGGTGAAATCCTCATAGATGAACAGGACATCCTGCTTTGGGGTGAGGAAAAACAAAAGGTTCATAACAGAGACTCCTTCGGGTTGGGTTGACGTTCGGCCGGCAGGCCGCCGCGGCGCCGCGCCGCCGGGACCGGCCGGCAGGGGAAAGGGCCCCGCCCTTTTCCCTTTCCAGTATACGCGGGCCGGATGGAAACTTTGTGACCGAATTGTTAAATCGGCATCACAAAAATCCGGGACCTTTTTTGGCGCCCCTTTTCTGCAGGAATTTCTGCGGCGCCCCTCTGTTCAAACCGGAAAAAATAGTGTATAATAACTGTAATTATAAGGCGCCGGCCCTGCCGCGGTGCGCGGCGGGCCCCTGGCGCCGAACTTGCAGAAGAAGGAGGTTCGGCTTGTGATCACAAAAGTCAACCCTTACGGGCATATTTCGCTGACCAACGACTACTTCGCCGGGTTGGTCTCCCAGGCGGCCAGGCACTGCTACGGCATTGCCGCCATGGGGGAAAACCCTGCGGCCAGCACCGTGCGCCAGACCCTGCGCAACGGCAGCCTGCCGGAAAAGGGGGTCACGGTCACCCAGCAGGACGGCCGGCTCATCATTGCGCTGCACATCAAGGTCGGGTACGGGCTCAACATTGCCTCCATCACCCAGAGCATCACCCACCGCGTGCAGGATGAAGTCGAGCGCGCCACCGGGCTGAAGGTCGCCCGCATAGATGTGTTTGTGGATGACATCATCTCAGACTGATCCGGAACCAAACCAAGACAATGAGGTGTTAAAGCACATGATAAACGGTAAGACTTTGCGTGACGCCATCCTCTCCGGCGCCAACAACATTTCCAACCAGCGCACCCGTGTGGACGAACTGAACGTGTTCCCTGTGCCGGACGGCGACACGGGCACCAACATGAGCATGACCATCGGCGCCGCCACCCAGGAGCTGGCGGCCCTGCCCGACAGCTGCACGGTGGGGGAGGCCAGCAAGGTGGCCGCTTCCGCCATGCTGCGCGGGGCCCGCGGCAATTCCGGCGTGATCACCAGCCTGCTGTTCCGCGGTTTTTCCAAGGCGCTGCAGGGCAAGCAGAACGCCGAGGCGGCCGATCTGGCCAAGGCGCTGCAGATGGGCGTGGAAGCCGCCTACAAGGCGGTCATGAAGCCCACCGAGGGCACCATCCTGACCGTCACCCGCCTGGCGGCGGAGGCGGCGGTGGCATCCACCGCCACCGAGGTGCCGGCCCTGTGGGCCGAGGTCATGACCGCCGGTCAGGCTGCGCTGGAAGACACCCCCAACCTGCTGCCGGTGCTCAAAAAGGCCGGTGTTGTGGACGCCGGCGGCCAGGGCATTCTGCTGGTGTTTGCCGGTATGCAGCAGGTCTTTGAAGGCCGCGGCATGGTCCAGGGCGAGGAAGTGGCCCCCAAACCCAAGCTGAACAGCGACGCCGCCGGCAAGGGCGTCTTCACCGACGATCTGATGAAGGTGGAGGACATCAAGAACGGCTACTGCACCCAGTTCCTCGTCCACAAAAATCCCGACGCCAGCATCGCCAAGCTGCGGGCCTTCCTGGAATCCAACGGCGACTCGGTGGTGGTCATTGAGGATGACGACGTGGCCAACTGCCATGTCCATACGGCCGACCCGGGCGTTATGCTCAGCGAAGCGATCAAGTACGGCTACCTGACCAACTTCAAAATCGAGAACATGCACGAGCAGTTCCTGGCCCGCCAGAAGCAGGGCAAGGGGCTGGAGAAGCAGGCCGCGGCCGAGGAGCGCTCGGCCGGGGAAGAGTTCGTCTACGCGGCCGTGGACCCGGAGCGTCCCTACGGGTTTGTGGCGGTGGCGGCCGGCGAAGGGCTGCGCGCCGTCTTCAACGACCTGGGGGTGGACGCCGTCGTCTCGGGCGGGCAGACCATGAACCCTGCCACCGAGGACATCCTGGCGGCCATCCAGAGCGTGCCGGCCCAGACCGTGCTGGTGCTGCCCAACAACAAGAACATCATCATGGCGGCTGAACAGGCCCAGAAACTGGCCGACCGCAAGGTGCTGGTGCTGCCCACCCGCACGGTGCCCCAGGGCATGACCGCCATGCTGAACTTTGACCCTGAGGCCAGCGCCGAGGACAACGCCGTGAACATGATGGCCGCCGCCGACAAGGTGGCCACCGGCCTGGTGACCTACGCCGCCCGGGACAGCGAATTTGACGGCAAGCCCATCAAGAAGGGCGAGATCATGGCGCTGGAAAACGGCAAGATCGTGGCCACCGGCTCCGACATCACCAAAATGACCTACCGCCTGGCCCGCAGCATGAAGAAGAAGGACACCCAGTTCATCACGGTGATCTCCGGCTGCGATGTGAGCGAGGAGGACGCCCAGCGCACCACCGAGCTGGTCAAAACCAAGTGCGGCGGCAACCTGGAAGTCAGCCACATCAACGGCGGTCAGCCGGTCTACTATTACATGATCTCGGTGGAGTGAGGTTTCTCCTCCCCGTAAAAAGGACGAATTCGGCTCCCTGGCCGTCAGCGGCTTACAGCCGGGTTCGTCCTTTTGTCGTATCCGCCCGGCCGGCCAGGCTGCGGGCATACAATGTTCAGGAAAGGAGATTCCGCTATGCCGGCGTTGGATGATTCGGTCCAGTACCTCAAGGGCGTCGGCCCGGCCCTGGCCAAAAAGTTCGAGAAGCTGGGGGTCCGCACGGTACGGGATCTGCTGGGCCACTACCCCCGCCGCTACATCGACTATACCCGCCCCTACACCGTCACGGCCGCCCCCTTTGATGTGGACTGCTGCGTCCGGGCCACCGTGCTGCAGCGGGAAGGGGACCGGCGGATCAAGGGCGGGCGGGTCCTGACCCGGGTGCTGGCCGCCGACGACACCGGCACACTGACGCTTTCCTGGTTCAACGCGGCCTATGCGGCCCAGAATCTTCAGCCCGGCGAGACCTACTACTTCGAGGGCCGGGTCGGGGGGATGCTCACCCGGCGGGAGATGCTCCACCCGCTGGTGCGCACCGAGGCCCAGGTGGCCCAGTGCCCGCTGTTCCCGGTCTATGCGGCCACCGAGGGGCTGCCCTCCGCCCGCATCGCCCGCTGCGTGGCGGCGGCGCTGCCGGCGGCCGGGGAGCTCAAAGACCCGCTGCCGCCGGAACTGCTGGTGAAATACCGGATGCCCCCCAAGGCGGAGACGGTCCGGGCCATCCACGCCCCGCGGGATGCGGCCGAGGCTGCCGCCGCCCGCCGCCGCCTGATCTTTGAGGAGCTGTACATCCTGCAGCTGGGCATCTTCCTTCTGCGCAGCCATGGCCGCCAGGCCACCAGCGCCCCCATGCGGCCGCTGGACCTGGAACCCTTCTGGCGCAGCCTGCCCTACGCCCCCACCGGCGCCCAGCGCCGGGCCGCCGGGGAGATCGCCCGCGACCTGTGCGCCGCCACCCCGATGAACCGGCTGCTGCAGGGGGATGTGGGCAGCGGCAAAACGCTGGTGGCGGCGGCGGCCATCTGGTATGCCGCCCAAAACGGCTGGCAGAGCGCACTGCTGGCCCCCACCGAGATCCTGGCCCGCCAGCACGCCGCCAACCTGGCCGACCGGCTGGAACCCTTCGGCGTCAATGTGACGCTGCTGGTGGGCGGCATGAAGGCGGCCGAGCGCCGGGTGGCGCTGGCGGCGGTGGCGGACGGCCGGGCCGGGCTGGTGGTGGGGACCCATGCGGTGCTCACCGACCAGGTGGTCTTCAAAAACCTCGGCCTTGCCATTGTGGACGAACAGCACCGCTTCGGGGTGCGCCAGCGGGGGCTGCTGGCCGGCAAGGCCCAAAGCCCCCATCTGCTGGTCATGAGCGCCACCCCCATCCCCCGCACGCTGGGGCTGCTGCTCTACGGGGATCTGGACATCTCGGTGCTGGACGAACTGCCCCCCGGGCGCAAACCCATCCGGACCTGGTTCATCACCGGCAAAAAGCGGCGGGATATGTACGGCTTTCTGGACAGACAGATCGAGGCCGGGCACCAGGTCTACATCGTATGCCCGGCCATCGAGGAGAACGAGGCCGACGCCGGCATGAAAGCGGTCAAGCAATACTACGCCGAGACCGCCTGCAAACTGCTGCCGAACCGGCGGGTGGGGCTTTTGCACGGGAAGCTCAAACCCCGGGAAAAGGACGAGATCATGCAGCGGTTCAAGGCCGGCGAGCTGGACGTGCTGGTCTCCACCACCGTCATCGAGGTGGGGGTGGATGTGCCCAACGCCACCGTCATGGTCATCGAAAACGCCGAGAGGTTCGGCCTGTCGGCGCTGCACCAGCTGCGGGGGCGGGTGGGCCGCGGCGCGGCGGATTCCTGCTGCATCCTGATCTCGGACAACGAAAACCAGTCCGTGCGGGAGCGGCTGCACTTCCTCTGCCGTACCAGCGACGGTTTTGAGGTGGCCCGGTACGACCTGGAGACCCGCGGCCCCGGGGATTTCTTTGGCGAAGCCCAGCACGGGATGCCGACGCTGCAGGTGGCCGATCTGGTGCAGGACACCCGCACCCTGCGGGTCGCCCAGGAGGAAGCCAAAGCCCTGCTGGCGGCCGACCCCAACCTGGCCCGGCCGGAACACCGGGCCCTGTCCGACGAGGTGGAACGCCTGTTTGCCACCACCGGCGCACTGAACTGACCCGGCGCGGACTATTTTTCCGCGATACTTTCCATCCGGCGCCTTTTTTGGTATACTAAAAAGGTATCCGTGGGGGAAGTCCCCCATTTTTCTGGAAGGATAAGGAATTTGCCCATGCGAACCATTTCCGTTTCCAAACTGCTGGCCGCTGTGCTGGCGCTGCTGCTTTTGCTGCCGCTGGCGGCGGTGCCGGCCCGTGCCATGTCCGGCTACGACCCCTCCTTCGAGCTGACGGCGGAAGCCGCCTATGTGGTCAATCTGGACACCAATCTGGTGGTCTATGAAAAAAACAGCGAGACCCCGATGCAGTCGGCCAGCGTCACCAAACTGATGACCATGATCCTGCTGCTGAAAACCTACCAGGATCAGCTGGACACCATCTCGGTGGAGGCACCGGCCTATATCTACGACTATCTGTACGGCAAGGGCGCTTCCAGCGCCGACATCCGCAGCGGTGAGACCCACACGCTGCGCACGCTGCTCTATGCGATGGAGGTGCAGTCCGGCAACGAGGCGGCCTACATCGTGGCGGACTATATGGGCGGCGGCAGCATCGACAACTTTGTGGCGATGATGAATGAGGAGGCCGCGGCCATCGGCTGTACCGGCACCGTCTTTACCGACCCCTGCGGCCTGGACGGCGGCAACATGACCACCGCCCGGGACGCCTACCTGCTGCTGCGCGCCGCCATGGAGTACGACGCCTTCCGGGAAGCCGCCTCGGTGGCCACCTGGCAGGTGCCCCAGGCCAGCGCCCACGACGCGCCCTACACCATCATCAGCACCGACAAGATGATCATGTCCGCCAGCAGCCTGTACCGGGAGTATACCCAGGGCGGCAAGACCGGCTCGCTGAGCTCCGGCTGGCAGAACTTCGTCTCCTGGCACACCCGGGACGGGGAAAGCTATATCAGCAGCATACTGCACTCTTCCACCGACATCGGGGACAACCCGGCCCAGATCGAGACCGGCCAGATCATGGACTGGGCCTTTGACACCTTCGGGGTGGGGGCCGCGCTGGACACCACCCAGCCCATCTCGGAACTGCCGGTGCGCTATGCCACCGAAGCGGACAGCGTCATGCTCTACCCGGTGGATGATATGATGACCCTTCTCCCGCGGGAAGGGGGCGCCGCCGTGACCGAGCAGACCTTCAACCTGCCGGACAGCCTGGCCGCCCCCATCACCCAGGGGGATGTGGTGGGCACCGTCACCATCTCCATCGAAGGGGAGGAGGTCGGTACGGTGGATCTGATCGCCGGCAGCACCATTGCCCGCAACCAGGTGCTGTACACCCTGGCCCGCGTGGGTGAATTCTTCAATTCCACCTACTTCAAGGTGGTGGTCATCCTGACCATGATCACGGTGGCGGTCTACGCCTTTGTCTGGGTGGCCGCCATGCTCCTGACCCTGAACGAAGAAGGCAAGCGCAGGGCCAAAAAACACTGACCGGGCGGGCCGCCCGCCTGCAAGCAAAACCAGAGGGAAAGGATGCGGTAGTTATGCTGGATATTCGGCGCAATCTGACCACCATGACCGACTTTTACGAACTGACCATGTCGGCCGGGTATTTTGACGAGGGCTACCAGGACAAGATCGCGGTGTTCGACATGTTTTTCCGCCGCGTTCCGGACGGGGGCGGCTACGCCATCATGGCGGGGCTGCAGCAGTTCATCGACGCGGTGGACAACCTGCAGTTCACCAAGGAGGACATCGACTACCTGCGCAGCACCGGCATGTTCAGGGAGGAGTTTCTCACCTACCTGAGCCGGTTCCGCCTGCACTGCAACATCTGGGCCATTGAGGAAGGGGTCCCCATCTTCCCCCAGGAGCCCATCGTCACGGTGGAGGGCCCGGCCATCGAATGCCAGCTGCTGGAAACGCTGCTGCTGGTCACCTTCAACCACCAGTGTCTCATCGCCACCAAGTCCAACCGCATCTGCCGGGCGGCTTCCGGCCGTGCGGTGATGGAATTCGGCGCCCGCCGGGCTCAGGGGTATGACGCCGCCTACTTCGGCGCCCGGGCTGCCTACATCGGCGGCTGCGGGTCCACCTCCTGCGTGATGGCGGCACGGGACTTCGGCATCCCGGCCTCGGGCACAATGGCCCATTCCTGGGTGCAGATGTTCCCCAGCGAGTACGAAGCCTTCAAGAAATACGCCGAACTTTACCCTGACGCCTGCGTGCTGCTGGTGGATACCTACAATGTGCTGCGCCATGGCGTGCCCGACGCCATCAAGGTGTTTGACGAGGTGCTCAAGCCCATGGGCAAGCGCCCCAAGGGCATCCGCATTGACTCCGGCGACATCGCCTACCTTTCCAAAAAAGCCCGCCGTATGCTGGACGAGGCCGGCTACCCCGACTGCCCGATCTGTGCTTCCAACAGCCTGGATGAGTACCTGGTGCGGGACCTGATTCTGCAGGGGGCCCGGGTGGACAGTTTCGGCATCGGGGAAAACATGATCACCGCCAAGAGCGACCCGGTCTTCGGCGGGGTGTACAAACTGGCCGCCGTCAAGGACGAAGCCGGCAACTACATCCCCAAGATGAAGCTCAGCGAGAGCGCCGAGAAAACCACCATTCCCTGCCTGAAAAAAGTCTGGCGCATCTATGACGAGGACGGCAAGGCCATGGCCGACCTGATCACCCTGGCCGACGAGGAGGTGGAGACCCGCCACGGCATCACCCTGTTCGACCCGGTGGAGACCTGGAAGGAGCGTACCTATGTGAACTGCACGGCCCGCTGCCTGTCCACCCCGATCTACCGGGAAGGCCGGCGGGTGTACACCTCGCCCGGCCTTGAGGACATCCGCAAATTCTGCAAGGCCCAGGTGGGCACCCTCTGGGACGAGGTCAAGCGGTTCGAAAACCCCCACCGCTACTATGTGGACCTGAGCCAGAAACTGTGGGACACCCGCAGCGAGCTGCTGAAAAAGCTGTCCAAATAAAGACAATGACAAAATGATTACAAACGGCCCTCCCTGCACAGACTATGGACAAGATGCCAGGTTTGTGGGGGAGGGTTTGTATTGATGCGTCACGACCACTGTTGGGAGTCCGCCATCGTATTTCTGCTGGGCGGGGCGGCCTATCTGGGGCTGGAACTGGCCTGGCGCGGCATGACCCACTGGACGATGTTCTTTGCCGGCGGGCTCTGCCTGTGCGGGCTGTGCCGGCTGGAACAGGCCCGGCGGCCGGTGGTGCTGCTGGCCGGGGTGGCGGCCGGCGGCGTGTCCGGCGTGGAGCTGCTGTTCGGGCTGTTCTGCACCCGGGTGCTGGGGCTGGCAGTGTGGGACTACAGCGAGGAGTGGGGCAACCTGGCCGGGCTCATCTGCCCCCGGTATACGCTGCTGTGGTTCCTGCTCTGTCTCTGGCTGCTCGCGGCCCTGCGGGGGATCCGCCGGTGGACCGCCGCGCCGCTCCGCCTCAACAAATCCCATAAACCGGACCAAACCTGTCCGGCCCGGGGCTGAAAGTCCCAGTTATCGCCCTGACCTTTCGTTATAATAAGGACAGAAACAAACGAAAGGCGGCGGCGCGTATGACGACCCAGTTCAAGCATGTGAATGGCCACATTGAAGTCTATTCCCAGGATGGCGAGTTCCTGTTCTCGGCCGACACGATGGAGGAAGCCTGGCGGGAACTGTGCGCCTGACAGCGACAATCGTGGACACAACATGTACAAAATAACGGAAAAGTTGAAAATATCAAAATAACTTTTGTAAGTTTGTACAAAGTGACCATTGCAAATTGTCGCCCGACCGGATATACTATAGATGAAGAAAACAAGGTGACCGGCGCACCAGCCGGCCGCCGGTGTAGCATAAAGGGGGTTCGCCAGATGAAGCTGCACATGATCATGCAATGGATGCGCGGTATCATTCAGCGCGATGAGGACTATGGCCTGCCGGAGGATGTCTACAACGACGTGATGCCGTCCGGTGTGCATGAATTCCAGCGCACGCAGTTCTAAAAGCCCCGGATCCATTCCACACACAAAGGCCAGCAGCGGTTTTCCGCCGTTTGGCCTTGTTTTTTTTTCGAAAAACAGGTATGCTATATAAGACAGGCGCTGCGGCGCCCCCGGCTCGCCGGGGCGGCGCCGGCCTGCCGGATGCGGCCGGCCCTGTGCCAGCCGCCATACCAGGAAGAGGAGAGGATCCCATGAAACTGATTACCTTCACTGTGCCTTGTTATAACTCTGCGGCCTATATGGACCGCTGTATCAAGACCCTGCTGCCCGCGGGGGAGGACGCCGAGATCATCCTGGTGGATGACGGTTCCAAGGACGAGACCGGCGCCATCGCGGACGCCTGGGCGGAAAAATACCCCGACATCATCCGGGTCATCCATCAGGAGAACGGCGGCCACGGCGAAGGGGTGAACCAGGGCATCCGCAACGCCCGGGGGATCTACTTCAAGGTGGTGGACTCCGACGACTGGCTGGACACCGACGCCCTGGCCAAAGTCATGGAAAAACTGCGGGCCTTTGCCGCCATGGAGACCCCGGTGGACCTGCTGCTGTGCAACTATGTCTACGAACATACGGTGGACAACACCCGCCATACGGTGCGGTATACCGGTGTGCTGCCGGTGGACCGCCCCTTCACCTGGGCCGAGATCGGCCATTTTCCTCAGAGCCAGAATATCCTGATGCACAGCGTCATCTACCGCACGCAGATCCTGCGGGACTGCGGCCTGCGCCTGCCCAAGCACACCTTCTATGTGGACAACATCTTTGTCTACCTGCCGCTGCCCCGCTGCCAGAAGCTCTATTACATGGACCTGGACCTCTACCGCTATTTCATCGGCCGGGAGGACCAGAGCGTCAACGAAAAGGTCATGGTCAAGCGGGTGGACCAGCAGCTGCGGGTCACCAAACTGATGATCACCCAGGTGAACCTGTACAGCCTGCCCCCCGAGCAGAAAAAGCTCCAGGCGTATATGTTCAACTACCTGTCCATGATGATGACGATTTCCAGCGTCTTCCTGACGATGGACGGCAGCGCCGAAGCGCAGGAGAAAAAGCGGGAACTCTGGCAGTTCCTCAAACTGCATGACCGCCGGGTCTATCGCCGCTGCCGCCTTTCGGTGGCCGGGCTGTGCGATCTGCCCGGCAAGGGCGGCCGCGCCGTGACCCTGTGGGGGTACCGTGTGGCCCAGAAGATCTTCAAGTTCAATTAAAGGGAAGAAGGACCGGCGGCGCAGAAGGGCCTTTTCCCGGGGCAAGTCTTTGCGGATGGCGGCAAACCCAATCGGCCATCCGGAACCGGGAAGCGGTTGACGAACTTGCCGGTGGGCGGTACCCGAAATGGAAAACATGGAAGCAAGGGGACCCTTCTGAACGGGATCGGGAAGTAAAAGAAAAGAGAGTGCAGGCGGTTGGATCGCGTTGCGATCCCGTCGGCACTCTCTTTTGCTTGCTCTATGGCAGGGCCGGTCAGCTCAGTCGCTTCTCCCGCAGCGCACCCAGCAGGGCGTCCCGGTCGTTGGGCAGCGTGCCGTCCATCACGGCTTGCAGCAGGGCATTCAGCGCCTGGCCCACCGCCGGGCCGGGGCGCAGCCCGGCGGCCAGCGCGTCGGCGCCGTTGACGGCCAGTGTGCTCAGCCGGTAACAGCCGCCGGCGGCCAGCCGTTCCATCTGCACCAGAAAACGCTGGACTTCGGCGGTGCGGGCGGCCACGGCTTCGTTCTGGGCGTGGGCGGCCAGGTCGGCCCGCTTGAGCTGGCACAGCCGCCGCACAAACTGGGGCCCCCGGCGGTGCAGCAGCCGCAGTGTTTCCGGGGTGCTGCCGGGCAGGGGGGCGTCATGCATGGCCACCAGGGCGGGCGCCCCCTCGATCAGATAGGCCGGGGCGCGCAGCCGCTGCAGGATGGCACGCGCCATCTGGCCGCCCCGCTGGTTGTGCCCGGGGAAGTGGGCGGCGCCATCCGGCCCCACCGTGCGGCAGACCGGTTTCCCCAGGTCATGGAGCAGGGCAGCCCAGCGCAGCACCCGGGGGCCGCTGTGGTCGCCGTGTGCCCGCAGCGGCTCGTCAAACCCGCCCGCCCGGATGGACCCGACGGCCACGGCGGTGTGGGTCCAGACATCATAGCAGTGCCAGCGGCCGGGCTGGCCGCAGCCGATGCAGGGGAGGATTTCGGGCAGTGCGCCGGCCAGCAGAGGGCCATGCTCGGCCAGTACCCGGCCGGCCGCCGGACCGGCCAGCAGCTTGTCCAGTTCGGTGTACAGCCGCTCCGGCGCGATCCGGGCCACGCTGTCCCGGCAGCACAGCGCGGCGGCTGCGGTGGCCGGGTCCAGCGCAAAGTCCAGCTGGGCGGCAAACCGCGCCGCCCGCAGCACCCGCAGCGCATCCTCGGCAAAGCGGGCGCCCGGGTCGCCCACGCAGCGCAGCAGACCGGCCGCCAGGTCGCGCCGGCCGCCAAAGGGGTCGATCAGCCCGGCGTCCGGGGACCAGGCCATGGCGTTCACGGTGAAATCCCGCCGGGCCAGGTCCGCGCACACATCGGGCACGAACCGGACCGAGTCGGGGTGGCGGCCGTCGGTATAGGCGCCGTCCTGCCGGAAGGTGGTGATCTCCCAGCTGTGGCCTTCCAGCACCACCGCCACCGTGCCGTGCCGTTTGCCGTTGAGCAGCAGCGGATACCCGCCGAACAGCTGCTCCAGCTGGTCCGGCAGGGCGCTGGTGCAGATGTCCCAGTCGTTGGGCACCCGCCCCATCAGGCTGTCCCGCACGCAGCCCCCCACCACATAGGCTTCATACCCGGCTTGCTGCAGGGTATGAAGCAGCCGCTGTACCACAGGCGGCAGCGTCAGTTCCCGGTGCCCCGGCATGGCGTTCAGCCTCCTTTCCTGCAGGGCGTCCGGGTCAGTCAAACCGCCATTCCTCGCTCAGATCCACCACGCAGGCCACACAGCCGCCCTGGGCGGTCAGGTCGGCCACCTTCTGGCGGGCGGCGGCCTCGTCGGACATCCAGGTCACCAGAAAGTAGTTCTCGTCCGGCACACCGTAATAGACCCAGAGCCCGTCGGCCCGCACCAGATCGGACAGGTGATCCAGCTCCTCCCCGTCGGTCAGGCCGGGGCCCTCCTCGGCATAGATCATCTCAGGGCTGACCTGCAGGGTGTCGATCACCGTGATGCTGCTCTGGATATAGCTGTCCCGGTCGGTCAGTTCCAGTTCATCCTCCCGCACCCGCCAGGCCGAGGCAAACGCCTTGATGAGCAGTTCCCGCACTTCGATCATCGTATCTCCGCTTTTGTACATGAAAGATCCCTCCAATTTCTATGGGTACAGTATAACACGCCGGCGCCGCGGCCGCAATTCCTTTCTGTGTACAGACACAGAAAGCCCCCTCTGCACGGGGCAGAAGGGGCTGTCGGGATGCGATTTCTCAAGCGGCGAGGGGCCGCCCGGTCAGCTTACAGCTGGGGGCCGGCGGGAACCAGCGCCT
>DWWE01000076.1 GCA_019119835.1 Candidatus Gemmiger stercoravium
GAACTAAAATATTTTCCGCTGTTCTGTCCTAAGTGTAGACAAGAGACTTTAATCAATGTAAAACATCTGAATACCACAGTTATCAAAGAGCCAGACGCACAGACGCAGAGCCGATAATACGCAGATGAAAATGCGGTTATCGGCTTTTTCATATTCTCTTGGAGAAATGTAAATGCCACCATATCGACAAACTTTTCTTGACCTTATGGGGAAATAGCAAAGCCAAGAAAAGCCGTCAAGGGTCAAGATGAACGCTTCGCGCCCTTGACGGCTTTTCCCGCCTTTGCTCACAGGCAGACAAGAGGGCGCAAACGGAAAGACCGCCTGCGCCCTTTATCTATCATAGGTGTCTTGTGGTCATTTAGGGGTTAAAAAAGCCTTGATTTATACGGCTTTGCGGGCTCGAAAACAGAGGGGTAAGGTGTTTATATTCAATCCCTCAAAAACGGCGTTCTATTGCGTAACAAAGCGGATATACCGCATTTCGTGATATACCCGCTTTCTGTTATTACAACTTGTCTGTCAGCCGTTAAATAGTTCCTTATCCCTCTTTATCTTGTGCGGGCGGTTTTTATGCGAAACGGCTGAAACTGCCGCCGTCAGCGGGGAGGGGCGGTCAGGGGCGGCCCATGGCGATCTGTTCCGGCGTGATGGGAAGCTCCCGGTGCCAGACGCCGGTGGCCCGGTAGATCGCATGGGTCAGCGCCGGGGCCGGGGTGTTGATGACGATTTCCCCGATGCTCTTGGCGCCGAAGGGACCGGTGGGTTCGTGGCTGTGCTCAAACTCCACCCGCAGGTGTCCCATATCCAGCCGGGTGGGGATCTTGTACTGCAAAAAGCTGGATTCCACCGGCCGGCCGCTGCGGTCGTACTGCACGTCTTCCATCAAAGTATGGCCGATGCCCTGCACAATGCCCCCTTCGGCCTGGATGCGGGCCAGCGCCGGGTTGATGGGCAGGCCGCAGTCCACCACGGCCATGTAGTCCAGCACGGTCACCAGCCCGGTTTCCCGGTCCAGCTCGATCTCCACCATGCCGACCATGAAGGGCGGCGGCGAGATGGGGGAGGAATGGCTCACCGTGACCTCGGGCGCCTCGTTGCTGAACACCTGGGTCTTGTAGCCCACCTCCTCCAGCGTCACGGCCCGGCCGGTGGCGGCGCTGCGCAGTTCCCGGCCCGCAAACACCACGTCCTCGGGCGGGCAGTCCAGCATACCGGCGGCGATGCGGCAGAGTTTCTCCTTCAGCTGGGCACAGGCTTTCTCCACCGCCATGCCGGTCACATAGGTGGTGGAGGAGGCGTAGGACCCCGAATCGTAGGGGGAAGCGTCGGTGTCGGCGCCGAAGACGGCCACATCCTCCACCGGGCAGTCCAGGCATTCGGCGGCCATCTGGGCCAGGATGGTGTCGCAGCCGGTCCCCATGTCCGCCGCGCCGATGATCAGGTTGTAGCTGCCGTCCTCATTGAGCTTGATGGTGGCGGAGCCCACGTCCACCGCCGAAATGCAGGACCCCTGCATCGCCATGGCCACGCCGGCGGCGCGTACCTTGCCGTTGCCCATATCCCGCACCGGGTACTTTTCGTCCCAGTGGAAGATCTCCTTGCAGTGCTTCAGGCAGCGGTCCAGCGCGCAGGCGTTGGCGGGCTCGTTGTAATAGGCGGGCATCCGCATCCCCTGGCGCACCATGTTTTTGTCCCGGATGGCGGTGGGGTCCATCCCCAGGGTCTCGGCCAGCTCGTTGACGGTGGTCTCCACCGCATAGATGCCCTGGGTGGCGCCGTAGCCCCGGTAGGCGCCGGCGGCCTGGTGGTTGGTATACACCACGTCGTAGCCGAAGCGGTAGGCTTCCAGGCTGCCGGTGTACAGCGGGATGGACTTGTGCCCCGACAGCCCCACCGTGGTGGGGCCGTGTTCGCCGTAGGCGCCGGTGTTGGACAGGGTGTACAGGTCGATGGCCCGGATGCGCCCGTCCCGATCGGCGCCCAGCCGCACCCGCACCTGCATCTCATGCCGGGGGGACCCGGCGATCTGGGCTTCCTCCCGGGTATAGATCAGCTTGGCCGGGCGGCCGGTCTGCATCGTCACAAAGGCAGGGTAGACCTCGCACACAGCGGTCTGCTTGGCGCCGAACCCGCCACCGATGCGGGGCTTTTCCACCCGGATGCGGCTTTTGGGCAGCCCCAGCGCCCGGGACAGGATGCGCCGCACATGGAAGACGATCTGGGTGGAGGAGATCACATGCAGCCGCCCGTACCGGTCCAGTTCGGTATAGGTGCGGAAAGTCTCCATCATCGCCTGGTTGAAAGCCTTGGTGTGGTAGGTGCGGTCCAGCACCAGGTCGCAGTCGGCCAGTACGGCCTCCACATCGCCGGCGGCGTTCACCTCGCTGGCCACCAGGTTGCGGCGGTTGTCGCCGCCCACCTGGCAGGGCGGGTACCAGTCCTCTTCCGGGTGGACCAGGGTGGGGTTGTCCTTGGCGGTGCGGAAATCCAGCACCGCGTCCAGCACCTGGTACTGCACCTTGATGAGCTTCATCGCCCGCAGGGCAGCCGCCTCGGTCTCGGCGGCGATGATGGCCACCGCGTCGCCGGAAAACCGCACATGCCGGTCCAGGATCAGCCGGTCATAGGGCGAGGGTTCGGGGTAGGTCTGCCCCGCAATGGTGAACCGCCGGCGGGGCACATCCTGCCAGGTGTAGACAGCCACCACCCCCGGCACCTTGAGCGCCCGGGCGGTGTCGATCTTCTGCACGATGGCGTTGGGGTGGGGGGAGCGCAGGATCTTGACCACCAGCGCGTCCTTCGGGGCGATGTCGTCCACATACACCGGCTTGCCCAGCAGCAGCTGCATCGCGTCCTTCTTGCGCACAGGCTGGTTCACGGCGCGGTAGGTCTTCTGTTCAGGCATCGGCGCGCCCTCCTTTCCGGCTTTCCAGATACGCCCGGATGCCCCGCAGCTGCCCTTCATACCCCGAGCAGCGGCAGAGGTTCCCGGCCAGGAACGCCCGGATCTCGTCGTCGGTGGGGTCGGGGTTCTCCCGCAGCAGGGCGATGGTGTTCATCACAAAGCCCGGGTTGCAGAACCCGCACTGGTCGGCCCCCTGGTCGGCGATAAAGCCGACGAAATCGGCGGCTTCCTGCTGCAGGCCCTCCAGCGTCTGGACGCTGCGCCCGGCGGCCCGCACTGTCAGCAGCGAGCAGGAAAGCACCGGCACGCCGTCCAGCAGCACGGTACACAGCCCGCAGTTGGCGGTCTCGCACCCGCGCTTGACGCTGGCGCAGCCGTGGGCGCGCACAAAATCAATCAGCAGCGAATCCGGCGCCACCCGGTCGGTGACGGGGCGGCCGTTCAGGGTCAGTGTTACTTCGGTCATTGGGCCAAACCTCCCAGCTCCAGCGCGTTGCGCCGGGTCAGTACTTCCACAAGATGGGTGCGGTAGCCGGCGCTGCCGCGGGCGTTGCTGCCGGTGGGCACGCTGCGCCCCGCCCAGGCCGCAAAGGCGGCGGCGCTGTCGGGGGTGATGCCGCCGGCCAGCAGCCCTTCCTCGTCCCGCAGCAGCACCG
>DWWE01000077.1 GCA_019119835.1 Candidatus Gemmiger stercoravium
GTGAGGACGACCCCCCGCTGACCATGGCCCAGCGCCAGGCGCTGGCGCTGCAGCGGCAGGCCGCCGCCAGACAGAACGCCGCGGCCGGCCGTGCCCGGGTGCAGCACCTGGACCTGTCCAAAGCCCAGGGCGAGCGCCAGGCATATGACTTTGACGGCGACGACGGATTTGAGGAAAAATCCGCCCCCGCCCCCGCGGCTGCGGCCCGCGCCGCCGCTTCGGGCAGCGCCGGGCGGGGCGGGGCTTCAAGCCCGGCCCGCAGCGGCAAGGGCGGCAGCGGGTCCGCCGGCGGCCAGCCCCCCAAAGGACCCGGCAAGGGCAAAGCCGGCAAGGGGGGCGACGGCGGCGGCAAGAAGGGCAAAAAGGGCAAAAAGAAGGCCAAATGGTGGAAGATCCTGCTGGCCACCCTGCTGGTGCTGGTGGTCATCTTCGGCGGTACTTTCGCGCTGATCATGCACGCCATCCGCCCCGAGATCGGTTCCGCCACCCTGAGCGAGCTGCTCAACACCCCCAAAGGTCTGGACGGCGAGCAGCTGAACATCCTGGTGCTGGGCATCGACCGCAGCAGCGAGGGCGGCGAGATGCACGCCGGCACCGTGAACGACAGCCAGACCAACGACGGCAACACCGACATGATCATGTATGTGCAGCTGGACTTTGTGAATGACGAAGTCCGGATGCTGCAGATCCCCCGCAACATCATCGTCACCGAGGACAGCAGCGTCTCCGGCAACTACCAGATCAACAACGTGGCCAAGACCCAGGGGACGGACAACAACAACAATTACAGCGCCCTGGCCCAGCTCATCCACGACCAGCTGGGGCTGTATATCGACGGCTATGTGGCCATCCGGCTGGAAGCACTGGTGCAGCTGGTGGACCTGCTGGGGCCCATCCAGGTCTATGTGCCGGAGGAGATCACCTACACCGATGAGATCACCGGCGAGGTGACCAGCCACCTGGACCAGGGCCTGCAGTGGATGGACGGCGCCACCGCCGAATTCTTCCTGCGCGCCCGCAAGACCTACGCCCAGAGCGACATCCAGCGCCTGAACGTGCAGCGGTACTTCTACTCGGCCATGTTCGCCCGGCTGCGGGCCATGACGGTGTGGGACATCGCCCGCATCCTGCCTGTCTGCATGAATTATATGGAGACCGACCTGCGCGTCTCCCAGCTGGTCAGCGCGGCCATCAGCCTGCTCAGCGTCAGCAGCGACCACATCATGCTCTGTTCGGTGCCGGTTTATATGGGCAACATCCGGTATAACAGCAACGACGTGGTGGTGGTGGACCGCACCAAGACCGCCGAGCTGCTCAACACCTACTTCCGCACCGCCGAGACCCAGGTGCCCGCCGAGGAACTGGGGGTGCTGGACACCGCGGTGGACGTGAGCGGCTATTCCTCCACCGACCCCAACGTCCAGTATATGGGCGGCCTGAACGAGGAGGTCATCTCCTCGGCCCAGGAGGGCGGCGTGGAGATCGACCCCAACGCCGTCTACGAGACCCCCGCCCCCGAACCCACCCCCGACCCCAACGCCGCCAGTGAGGACGGCAGCACCGAAGACGGCAGCGCCGCCGACGGCGCGGACAGCGGGCAGGCGGACACCGCCGACGATGCGGCCTGACGCCTGACTACAGTAAACAAAGGAGACTGCAATGGATAGCAAGACCCTGGCCATCGCCCTGGCCCGCGCCCTGGACGCCCGCAAGGCCCAGGACATCCGGGTGCTCAAGGTGGAGGACCTGACCACCGTGACCGACTACTTCGTCATCGCCACCGGCACCTCCACCACCCATGTGGGCGCCCTGGCCGATGAAGCCGAATTCGCCCTGTCCCGCCAGGGGGTGGAACCCCTGCGCACCGAAGGGCATGACGGCAAGCGCTGGGTGCTGCTGGACTACGGCACCGTCATCGTCCATGTCTTTACCAAGGAAGCCCACGATTACTACGACCTGGAGCATCTTTGGGCCGACGCCGCCCTGATGCCCGCGGCCGAGTGGCTGCCCCCCGAAACCCCGGCCGAGTCCTGACGGCCCCGGCGGGCCGGGCGGCCTTCGCCCGCCCGCACAGACCCCCAGCATACCTTATTTCCAATACAAACCGGTGGGAGAGAAGCAACGTGAAATACGATTTCAAAAAAGTGGAAGCCAAATGGCAGAAAGTCTGGGAGGATGAACATACCTTCCATGCCGAGATCGACCATTCCAAGCCCAAGTTCTACGCGCTGGTGGAGTTCCCGTACCCCTCGGCCGCAGGGCTGCATGTGGGCCACCCCCGCAGCTACACCGCGCTGGACATCGTGGCGCGCAAAAAGCGCCAGTGCGGCTACAACGTCCTTTACCCGATGGGGTGGGACGCCTTCGGCCTGCCGACCGAGAACTACGCCCTGAAAAACCACATCAACCCCGAGATCGTCACCGCCAAAAACGTCGCCCGCTTCAAAAGCCAGCTCAAGGCCCTGGGCCTGTCCTTCGACTGGGACCGGGAGATCAACACCACCGACCCGGACTACTACAAGTGGACCCAGTGGATCTTCCTGCAGCTGTACAAAAAGGGGCTGGCCTATAAAAAGGAGACCAACGTCAACTACTGCACCGGCTGCAAGGTGGTGCTGGCCAACGAAGAGGTGGTCAACGGCGTCTGCGAGCGGTGCGGCAGCCCGGTGGTCCACAAGGTCAAAAGCCAGTGGATGCTCAGGATCACGGCCTACGCCGACCGGCTGATCGACGATTTGGAGGACCTGGACTTCATCGACCGGGTCAAGACCCAGCAGAAAAACTGGATCGGCCGCAGCCACGGCGCCGAGATCAACTTCGCCACCACCGCCGGCGACACCCTCACCGTCTACACCACCCGGGCCGACACCCTGTTCGGCTGCACCTACATGGTGGTGTCCCCCGAACACGCCTACCTGAAAAAGTGGATGGACGCCGGTCTGATCCGCAACCCCGACGCCGTCACCGCCTACCAGGAGGAAGCCGCCCGCAAGTCCGAGTTTGAGCGCACCGAGCTCAACAAGGAAAAGACCGGCGTGCGCATCGAAGGGGTGGAGGCCGTCAACCCGGTCAACGGCAAGCGGGTGCCGATCTTCCTGTCCGACTATGTGCTGGCCACCTACGGCACCGGCGCCATCATGGCCGTGCCCGCCCACGATACCCGCGACTGGGAGTTCGCCCGGAAATTCGGCCTGCCCGTCGTCGAGGTGGTCCGGGGCCGCCAGGCTTCCGACCTGGAGAAAGCCGCCTTCACCGACGTGGCCACCGGCACGCTGGTGAACTCCGGCTTCCTGGACGGCCTTTCGGTGGAAGACGCCAAGGAAAAGATGTACGCCTGGCTGGAAGAGACCGGCAACGGCCACAAGCAGGTCAACTTCAAGCTGCGGGACTGGGTGTTCAGCCGCCAGCGCTACTGGGGCGAACCCATCCCGATGGTCTGGTGCGACAAGTGCGGCTGGCAGCCCCTGCCCGAAAGCGAACTGCCGCTGCGCCTGCCCGAGATCACCGACTTTGAGCCCGGCGAGGACGGCGAAAGCCCCCTGGCCCGCCATACCGAGTGGGTCAACACCACCTGCCCCTGCTGCGGCGGTCCCGCCCGGCGGGAGACCGACACCATGCCCCAGTGGGCCGGGTCCAGCTGGTATTTCCTGCGCTATATGGACCCCCACAACCCCGACGCCATCGCCAGCAAGGAGGCGCTGGACTACTGGAGCCCGGTGGACTGGTACAACGGCGGCATGGAGCACACCACCCTCCACCTGCTCTACAGCCGGTTCTGGCACAAGTTCCTCTATGACATCGGGGTGGTGCCCACCAAAGAACCCTATGCCAAGCGCACCAGCCACGGCATGATCCTGGGGCTGAACCCCCACGCCTTCGAAAACCAGCCCGCCGCCGAGCAGAAGCGCCTTGTGGCCGAGCACGGCAGCGAGGCGGCGGCCCGCGCAGCCCTTGTCGAAAAATACGGCGAGATGGCCGAGCATCCCATCGTCAAGATGTCGAAATCCCTGGGCAACGTGGTCAACCCCGACGATGTGGTGGAGGAATACGGCGCCGATACCCTGCGGCTGTACGAAATGTTCATCGGCGACTTTGAGAAGGCCGCCCCCTGGAACACCTCCTCCATCAAGGGCTGCAAGCGGTTCCTGGACCGCATCTGGGCGCTGAGCGAAAAGCAGGTGGAAGGCGAAGGGGTCCGCCCCGCGCTGGAAGCCCTTGTCCACCGCACCATCAAGAAGGTGGGCGAGGACATCGACGAGCTGAAGGCCAACACCGCCATCGCGCAGCTGATGATCTATGTCAACGCCCTTTACGACAACGGCGGCGCCACCCGGGCCGAGTACGAGGTGCTGCTGCAGCTGCTCAACCCCTTTGCCCCCCACATGACCGAGGAACTGTGGGAGCAGATGGGCCACGCCGACCGGCTGGCCTACCACCCCTGGCCTGCCTATGAGGAGGCCAAGTGCGTCGAGCAGACCATCGAGATCGCCGTGCAGGTCAACGGCAAGGTCCGCGCCCGCATCCGGGTCGCCGCCGATGTGGAAGCCCCCGACGCCATCGCCGCCGCCAAAGCCGAGCCCGCCGTGGCCGAAGCCGTCGCCGGCAAGACCATCGTCAAGGAGATCTACGTCAAAGGCAAGCTGGTCAACCTGGCTGTCAAGGGGTAAACCTGGGGACGTTTTGTCGTTCTCTGCGCCGCTGCCGTGGGGCGGCGGCGCTTTTTTGTCGCTGCCGATCTGTCTGAAAAGGGGAGGGGCTCCATGTCTGATACCACCCGCACCAATCTGGGCGTACTGGCCCGAAGGCCGACCTTCTGGGCCGGCCTGGCGGCTCTTACTGCTCTGGGCTATGCCCGCGCCATGGCTTCCCCGGCGGTGGGAATCGATGACCTGGCCATTGCCACCTATCAGCAGGGGGGCGGATTTCTGCGGCAGAGCCGCATCACCGAATGGCTGGTGCAGGCACTCACCGGGCTGCTGTCCTATCAGGCGTTCTGGCCGGAATTCTGGGCGGCGGTCTGCCTGGCGCTGGCCGGGGCGCTGCTGGCGGCGGTGCTGTATACCGCGGCCGGGCGTCGGCCCGTCACCGGCGGGGCCCTTTTGCTGGCGGGCGGACTGCTGCTTTACCCGTTCCATGCCGAAGCCATGGCCTATTCCAATCTTTGCCTGACCGGTCTGGGGGTGCTGCTGGCCGTCTGGGCTCTGGCCCTGGGGGAAGCCTTCCTGATGGACTGGCGAGACTTTTCAGGGGCCCTGGGGGCGGTGGCCTGCCTGGTTTTTTCGCTGGGATGTTATGAATCCATGGCCCAGGTTTGGCTCACTTTGCTGATGGTGCGGCTGCTGACACCGGCTGTCTTTGCTTCGCGCCGAAGCCGCCCGACAGGGTGGTGGCTGGGGCCGCTGCTGCGGGGCGTCCTGCTGTTTGCAGCCGGGCTGGCCGGGCGGGAAATGCTGGCTATACTGCTGCGGCTGCTGCTCGGTGTGACGGGGGCAGACGGCGCGGCGGCCCGCACCATCTACTGGACCGAACGGGGCGGGCTGCTTCCGGCTCTTCAGATTTTTGTGCGGGAATTCCTGGGCTGTTATGGCACACTGGCTCTGGCGGTGCCGGCCATTGCGCTGCTGGACCTGGCCTGCCTGACCCTGATCGTGTTTACGGCGGTGCGGCGGTGGGGCAACGGCTGCGGCTGGCTGGCAGCCGGGCTGATTCTGGCGCAGTTCGCCATGGGAATCTTGCAGGGCACCGGCAGCCAGATGGCCCGCGCCAGCCAGTGCTTTGCCGTATTTGTGCCCTATGTGGTCTGGCTGCTGCTGGAGACCCTGCCGCGTCGCCGGCTGATCGCCGCACTGGCGGTGGTGTTGTTGGGGGCAGAGGCTGTTTCCCTGAACATGACCTTTGAGGCCGACCGCGCCCGCTGGCAATACGAACGGACACTGCTGCAGGGAATCGGCGAACAGCTGGACGTCCTGGACCCCTCCGGTGAGCTGCCGGTGGTCTTTGTCGGGGAAATTTCCCTGCCGGATACGGCGTCCTACCGTTTGCCCGCCGGACACCCGGCCTACAAGGCGGCCTGGGTGCTGTCGGTTACGCTGGGGGCACCCATGGGGGATCTGTACCCCTATGAGGAGGTCAACGAGAGTGTGATCAACTGGGCGCAGAGTGCGTTCGGTTCCCATGAGCAGATGTACCTGCTCATGGATCAGGCAGGGCGGCCCTGTGCCCGCCCCAGCGAAGAACAGCAGACCGAGGGGGAAGCGCTGGCCGACGGAAACGAGGCGGTAACCCTACAAGACGGGTATCTGCTGGTGTCGCTGGACCGGGCAGGCGTCTGATACAAGACAGAATTTCCTCGAAGGGAGAATACCGACCATGCTCATTTCCTTAGTGGTTCCCAGTTACAACGAAGAAGAAGCGATGCCGCTGTTTTACAAGGAGGCGGCCCGGGTGGCGGCCGGGATGGAGCAGTCCCACGGGGCGGAATTTGAATTCATCTTTGTGGACGACGGCTCCAAAGACAAGACCCTCCAGGTGGCCCGCCGTCTGCACGACCAGGACCCCCGGGTGCGGTATGTGAGCTTCAGCCGCAATTTCGGCAAGGAGGCCGCCATCTATGCCGGGCT
>DWWE01000078.1 GCA_019119835.1 Candidatus Gemmiger stercoravium
TGTTGGCTGCCGGAAAACTTTTTCGGGCAGATCTGTCACAAACCCGCCGCCCGGGGCAGACGCCCCGGGCGGCGGGTCTTTGGTTTGGTTCGGGTGCGGGGGCGGGAGAGCTCAGTACCCCCGCACCGTGAAGCCCCGCTCGTTCTCCACAAGCGGGACGGTGCGGCAGCTCACCCCGTCAATCACGATCCAGCGGCTGGTGGCGGTCAGGGTGGGCACCAGCTTGTCAAGCAGGGCGGGCGCGCCCTGGGCTTCCAGCTCCACGCTGCCGTCACAGCAGTTCTCCACCCAGCCTGTCAGGCCCAGCAGGCCGGCCGCGTGCCGGGCCCGGTAGCGGAACCCCACCCCCTGTACCAGCCCCGTGAACCGCCAGTGCCGCCGTTCGGGTGCGGCGCTCATGGGTCGATGCCGGTCACGGTGTAGTCCTTGGCCTGCACCGCTTCGGTCAGGGCGGCGTCGTCCACCGGGGCGCTCAGCGTCACCAGGGCGGTGCCGGCCTCGTGGCTCACGGCGGCGCTCTCCACCCCGTCCAGCGCCTCCAGCGCTTTCTTGACGGTGGCTTCGCAGTGGGCGCACATCATGCCTTCAATGTGGATGGTCTTGGTCATGGCGGTGTTTCCTCCTTGCGTTTGGTCTTGGGGGTCCCGGTCCTTCGGCCCGGCGGCGGGGCAGGGCCCTTCCACCGGGCAGGCGGCGGGTTCGGGCCGCGGCCCGGGGGCCGGGGCCTTGCGGCGGGGCGGGGCGTCGTGGTCGGCGCGGTGGGGGTCAAAGGCGTTCAGCCGCAGGGCGTTGGCCACCACGCAGACGCTGGACAGGCTCATCGCCGCCGAAGCGATCATCGGGTTGAGCAGGATGCCCAGCGGGTACAGCACCCCGGCGGCCAGCGGGATGCAGATGGCGTTGTAGAAGAAGGCCCAGAACAGGTTTTCGTGGATGTTGGTCACCACCCGGCGGGACAGCCGCACCGCGGCGGGCACGTCGGCCAGGTCGCTGCGCACCAGCACCAGGTCGGCGGCGTCCAGCGCCACGTCCGCCCCGGCGCCGATGGCAATGCCGGTATCCGCCCGGGTCAGGGCGGGCGCGTCGTTGATGCCGTCGCCCACCATGGCCACCCGGCCTTCGCCCTGCAGGCGGCGGACCTCGGCCTCCTTGCCGGCGGGCAGCACGCCGGCCACCACGTTTTCGGGCGGCAGGCCCACCAGCCCGGCAATGTGGGCGGCGGTGCGCTGGTTGTCGCCGGTCAGCAGCACCACCTTCATCCCCAGGTGCTGCATCTGGGCAATGGCCGCCTTGCTGGTCGGCTTGACCATGTCGGCCACCCCGATCACACCGGCCGCGTGGCCGTCCAGCGAAAAGTACAGCGGCGTGGCCCCCTGGCCGGCCAGGCGGGCGCCGGCAGCCTTCAGGTCCTCAGGCAGTTCGCCGCCGCACTGGCCGGCGATAAACTCGGCGTTGCCGCCGGCCAGCACCTTGCCGGCAATGGTGCCCTGCAGCCCCTGGCCGGGCACCGCCCGGAAGTTTTTGACGCTGCTCAGCTTGATGCCGTCCGCCCGGGCCCGTTCCAGCACCGCCCTGGCCAGCGGGTGTTCGCTCTGGCTTTCCAGGCCGGCGGCCATGCCCAGCAGGAACTTGTCCGGCACCTTGCGGGTCCCCACGATCTCCACCACATGGGGCTGGCCGGTGGTCACGGTGCCGGTCTTGTCCAGCACCACCGTGTCGGTGTAGCCGGTGGCTTCCAGGCTGGCGGCTGTCTTGAAGAGGATGCCGTGCCTGGCCCCCACGCCGGACCCCACCATGATGGCCACCGGCGTGGCCAGCCCCAGCGCACAGGGGCAGCTGATGACCAGCACGCTGATGCCCCGGGCCAGCGCAAAGCTGAAGGTCTGTCCCAGCAGCAGCCAGACCACCAGCGTCACCGCCGCAATGGCGATGACCGCCGGCACAAACACCCCGGCCACCCGGTCGGCGGTGCGGGCCAGCGGCGCCTTGGTGGAAGCCGCGTCCTGCACCAGCCGGATCACCTGGCTCAGCGTCGTGTCCATCCCCACCCGGGTGGCTTGGCAGGCCAGCGCCCCGTTCTGGTTGATGGTGGCGGCGCTCACCCCGTCGCCCTTGGCCTTGTCCACCGGCATGCTCTCGCCGGTCAGGGCGGCCTCGTTCACGCTGGACTCGCCCTCCAGCACCACGCCGTCCACCGGGATGCTCTCCCCCGGGCGCACCAGGAACACATCCCCCACCTGCACCTCGGCGATGGGCACGGTCACCGGTTCGCCGTCCCGCAGGATGCGGGCGGTCTGGGGGGCCAGGTCCATCAGGCTTTTCAGCGCGTTGGTGGTCTTGCCCTTGGAGTAGGCTTCCAGCGTTTTCCCCACCGTGATCAGGGTCAGGATCATGGCGGCGGATTCAAAGTACAGGTCATGGCGGAACTGCAGGACCCGGGCCTCGTCCCCGGCGGCGATGCCGCCGAGCATCATCACGATGGCGTACAGCCCGTACAGCAGCGAGGCCCCCGCCCCCATGGCCACCAGCGTGTCCATGCCCGGGGCCAGCGAGCGCACCCCCTTGTACCCCGAGATAAAGAAGGCCCGGTTGATCCAGCACACCGGCAGGGTCAAAGCCAGCTGCACCAGCGCAAAGCCCAGGGCCTCCCACCCGCCGCCGTCCAGGAAAAAGGGCAGCGGCAGGCCCACCATGTGGCCCATCGTCACATACATCAGCGGCACAAGGAAACACAGGCTGGCGATCAGCCGGCGTTTCAGCCGGGGGGTGTCGGTATCCTCCAGCGAAAGTTCCTCCCCGCCGGCGGGGGCGGCGCCGTAGCCGGCCGCCTCCACCGCCGCGACCACGGCGTCGGTGCGCTCGGCGCCGTCATACTCCACCTGCATGCTGTTGGTCAGCAGGCTTACCGAGACGCTGCGCACCCCCGGCACCGCCGCCACCGCCTTCTCCACATGGGCGCTGCAGGCGGCGCAGCTCATGCCCGTCACGTCAAATCGTTGCATAGGTCGTTTCCCTCCCGATCGCATCATCGCGTCATGTCTGTATGGTTCCGCGCACGCCGGCCCCGCCGGGCCGCCCGCGGCTTCAAAACAATCCTTCCGGCAGGCGGATGTCCTGCCGGGGCACCTTGTCCCACCGGAACCCGTCGGCCAGTTCGGCGGGGGTGCGGGGGTCGGGGGCCTTCTGCAGCCCGCAGACATAGGCCAGCCGGCCGATGATCTGCTCCGGCGTGTACCGGGCCTGCAGGTGTTCCAGGCTCACATCCCCGTCCCGCTTGGACAGCCGCCGCCCGTCGGGGGCCAGCAGCAGCGGCAGGTGGCAGAAAGCCGGCGGTTCCAGCTCCAGCACCCGGTACAGCCACAGCTGCCGCGGCGTGCTGGAAAGCAGGTCCGCCCCGCGCACCACCTCGGTCACCCCCATGCGGGCGTCGTCCACCACCACGGCCAGCTGGTAGGCGAACACCCCGTCCGCCCGCCGCACAAAAAAGTCGCCGCAGTCGGCGGCCAGGTTCTCCCGGTAAGGGCCCAGGTGGCCGTCCACAAAGCCGATCTCCTCATCCGGCACCCGCACCCGCCAGGCCGGCGGGCGGACCCGGGCCTTTTCGGCCGCCTGGGCCGGCGTCAGCCCCCGGCAGGTGCCCGGGTAGATCACCTGCCCGTCGCTGCGGTGGGGGGCGCTGGCCGCATGCAGCTGGCTGCGGGTGCAAAAGCACGGGTACAGCAGCCCCTGCCCGGCCAGCCGGTCAAAGGCTTGGCGGTACAGCGCCGCGCACTCGCTCTGGTAATAGGGGGCGTGGGGGCCGCCCCGGCTGCCGCCCTCGTCGGCCGAAAGCCCCAGCCAGGCCAGGTCGGCTTCCAGCAGGTCGGCAAAGGCGCGGGGGCAGCGGGCGGCGTCCAGGTCCTCAATGCGCAGCACCACCCGGCCGCCCCGGCTTTTGGCCGACAGCCAGGCCAGCAGGCAGCAGCACAGGTTGCCCAGGTGCATCCGCCCGCTGGGGCTGGGGGCATAGCGGCCCACCGTCATTGGGGGCTCTCCAGCGTATAGCGGCCGTCGCCCAGGCAGCGCAGCCGGGCCCGGTAAAAGGCGGCCGCCGCCTGTACCATGGCCCGGGCGTCGGCGGTGGCGGCGGTCTCCACCGCGCTGTGCATCGCCAGCTGGGCCAGGCCGATGTCCGCCATCGGCACCGGCAGGCTCTGGCTCAGCAGGTTGCCCAGCGTGCTGCCGCCGGGCAGGTCGGCCCGGTTGGCAAACAGCTGCACCGGCACCCCGGCCTGGCGGCAGATCTCCCGCAGCAGTGCACCGGACAGGCCGTTGGTGGTGTATTTCTGGCTGGCGTTCACCTTCAGCACCACGCCGCCGCCCATCCGCACCGGGTTGGCCGGGTCGGCCTTGTCGGCAAAATTGGGGTGCTGGGCGTGGGCGTTGTCGGCGCTCAGCACAAAGCTGTTGGCCAGCGCCCGCTGCATCCCCTGGCTGCTGTGGGCCACCGCCCCCAGCACCCGGTCCAGCGTATCCCGCAAAAACAGGCTGTGGGCGCCCTGGCGGGTGCCGCTGCCCACCTCCTCATTGTCCAGCATCGCCCACACCGGGGCGCAGCCGCTGTCCGCCCGGGGCGCAGCCTCCAGAAAGGCGTACAGGGTGGCGGCGGCGCATTCCAGGTCGTCGATGCGCGGCGCCAGGAAATACTCCCCCTCCGGCCCGATGACGGTGGGCGCCTGGCGCACATACAGCGTCAGGTCCCAGTCCACGATCGTCTCCTCGGCCACGCCCAGCGCTTCGGCCACCAGCGCGCCCAGCGGGCGGCAGCCCTCGGGGCCGTACAGCGGCTGCATGTCCAGCTGGGGGTTGTACTTGTGGCCGTCGTTCACCGCCCGGTCCATGTGGGGCGCCAGCGAGGGGATCACCAGCAGGTCCCGGTCCAGGTTGACCAGCCGGGGCTGCAGTTCGCCGTCCGCCCCGCGCACCAGCACCCGCCCCGCCGCCGACAGCGGCCGGTCCAGCCAGGTGGCCATGTTCATGCCGCCGTAGCCCTCCACATTCAGCCGGGTGCAGCCGGCGGCGCTCACCCCGTCGTTCTTGATCTTCCAGGTGGGGGAGTCCCCGTGGCTGGCTGTGACCCGCCAGCCGCCGATGCCGTGGTCCGGCACCCGCCAGGCCACCACCGCGCTGTTGTTGCGGGTGACATAGTAGCCGCGGCCGGCCTCCAGGTTCCAGTAGTCGGCTTCCTCCAGCCGGGTGTAGCCGGCGGCGTCCAGCAGGCGGGCGGCCTCGGCCGCCGCGTGGAAGGGGGATACCCCCGCCGCCAGGAAGGAAAACAGATCTTGCAGTTCCATATCCATAAACCTCGTCATAGTGGTTGAGAGAATAACGCGGGCAAGGCCCGGTCTTATTGTACCGCATCCGGGGGCTTGCGGCAACCTTGGTTTTGTGTTACCCTTATTGTACCCTGATTTCCCAAAATGACAAGTACTTACCAAAAAGATACCGGCCCCGGCCGGAAAGGAGGCCCCCCCATGATGACCCCGCACCCCGGCTGCAACTGCCGGTACGCCGATGTGGGCTGCGACAAGATGGAACAGGTGATGGACCAGCTCAGCGGCAAATGGAAGCTGCGCATCCTGTTCATGGTGGGGGCCCACGGCACGCTGCGCTACGGCGAACTGCGGGGGCTGCTGGGCAACGTCACCCACAAGATGCTCTCCAACCAGCTCAAGGAGCTGGCCGCCGACGGGCTGGTGGCCCGGCGGGACTACGGCGAGGTGCCGCCCCGGGTGGAGTACAGCCTTACCCCGCGGGGCAATGCCCTGATGCCGATTTTTGACGACATCCGCCGCTACATCCTGCGCTATGGCCCCGGGGCGGAAATTTGCCCGGAGTCGGACAATTAGCATTGACTAACTGCCCCGGGGTGTGGTATCCTCTTCCATACAGTAAGGGAGTAGCTGGCGCAGGCCGTTGCGGCTTGCGTGATAAGGCCAACATACTGGGGCAACCCTGGCTTTAGATGAAACAGCGAGACTTATCATCGCCTGCGGGCGTGGTGGGTCTCGCTATTGTTTTGTCCGCCGTGCACGTCGCAGGCCCTACAAAAGCAGGGGAGTGTGCTTCATTATGTCGTTTCTGGACCTTTTCCTGATCGCCCTGGGCCTTTCGATGGACGCTTTCGCGGTGTCCATCTGCAAGGGGCTGTCGGTACAGCGGATGCAGCCGCGCCACGCGCTGGCCTGCGGGGTGTGGTTCGGCGCCTTCCAGGCGCTGATGCCGCTGCTGGGCTACCTGCTGGGGGCCGGGTTCGCCGGCCTGATCGGCCGGTTCAGCCATTGGGTGGCCTTTGCGCTGCTGGCCTTCATCGGCGTCAACATGCTGCGGGAAAGTTTCGGCGGGGAGGAGGAAGCCCCCGACCCGGACTTTTCCCCCAAAGCGATGCTGCCGCTGGCCCTGGCCACCTCCATCGACGCGCTGGCCGCCGGCGTCAGCTTTGCGGCCATGCAGGTGCAGATCCTGCCGGCGGTGGGGCTCATTGGGGTCACCACCTGCGTGTTCTCGGCCATCGGGGTCAAGGTGGGCAACCTGTTCGGCGTTCGCTTCAAGGCGCTGGCCGAGCGGGCCGGCGGCGCGGTGCTGGTGCTGATGGGCCTGAAGATCCTGCTGGAAGGTCTCGGGGTGCTGTGAGCCCCCCGCCTTGTATAGTTTGAGGGAGTAGTTCCGCCCCCGCAGGGGGTTCGGCGGCGTCGTCATCCCGGCAGTTTGCCCGGTGCCGCCACAGGATTTGCCTGAAGGAATGAGACTCACACGTTCTTGCATAAAAAATGCTTGGCGTGTGAGCCTTTTTTCTATATAATAGAAGTATCTGAACTGCGCAGACCGGCGACCCCCGCCGGCGGCAGGCAAAAGGAAAGGAGAGTCCCGCGTGAAAAGTTATGAACTGTCCGCAGAGGACGTACTGCGCGAACAGCAGTCCGACCCCGGCGGCCTGACCGGCCAGGAGGCCGGCAAGCGGCTGGAGCAGTACGGCCCCAACAAACTCAAGGAGGCCAAGAAGGCCACCCTGCTGGAACGTTTCATCGACCAGCTGAAAGACCCCATGCTCATCATCCTGATGTGCGCGGCCGCGGTGTCCGCCGTGACCAGCATCATCAGCGGCGAGAGCCTGGCCGAAGTGTTCATCATCCTGATCGTCGTGCTGCTCAACGCGGTGCTGGGCGTCTTCCAGGAAAGCAAGGCCGAAGCCGCCATCGAGGCGCTGCAGACCATGACCGCCGCCACCAGCAAGGTGCTGCGTGACGGCAAGACGGTCAGCCTGCCCAGCGCCGAGATCGTCCCCGGCGACGTGGTGGTGCTGGAAGCCGGCGACGCCGTGCCCGCCGACGGCCGCCTGCTGGAAAGCGCCAGCCTCAAGATCGAGGAAGCGGCGCTGACCGGCGAGAGCGTGCCGGTCACCAAGGCCATCGAGGCCCTCACCGCCCCGGCGGACGGCAAGGACGTGCCGCTGGGCGACCGCAAGAACATGGCCTATATGGGCTCCACCGTCGTCTACGGCCGCGGCCGCATGGTCATCACAGGCACCGGCATGGACACCGAGATGGGCAAGATCGCCGGTGCCCTGGCCGCCACCGAGGAAGAGCAGACCCCGCTGCAGCGCAAGCTCAACGACCTGGGCAAGGTGCTGACCAAGCTGGTGCTGGGCATCTGCGTCTTCATCTTCGCCTTCAACCTCATCACCGCCGGCGAATTCAGCGCCCAGACCATTCTGGACACCTTCATGGTCGCCGTCTCGCTGGCCGTGGCCGCCATCCCCGAAGGTCTGGCCACCGTCGTCACCGTGGTGCTGTCCATCGGCGTCACCAACATGTCCAAGCGCAACGCGGTCATCCGCCGGCTCACCGCCGTGGAAACGCTGGGCTGCGCCCAGGTCATCTGCTCGGATAAGACGGGTACCCTGACCCAGAACAAGATGACCGTGGTGGAGCATGTGGGCGAAGAAAAGCTGCTGGCCACCGCCATGGCCCTGTGCTCCGACGCGGAATACGGCGAAAACGGCGCCACCGGCGAACCCACCGAGGCCGCCCTGGTCAACTACGCCGCCAGCGTCTCGCTGAAAAAGCCCGACCTGGAGGCCGCCCAGCCCCGTGTGGATGAGGCGCCCTTCGACTCCTCCCGCAAGATGATGTCCACCGTCCACGCGGTGGGCGAAGGCTTCATCCAGTACACCAAGGGCGCCCCGGACGAGGTGCTCAAGCGCTGCACCACCTACTGGGACGGCGCCAAGGCCCAGCCCATGACCGACGCCAAGCGGGCCGAGATCCTGGCCGCCAACAAGGCCATGGCCGACAAGGCCCTGCGTGTGCTGGCCGCCTCGATGCGCAAGTGGACCAGCCGCCCCGAAAGCGATGAGGCCGCCTTCCTGGAGCAGGATCTGTGCTTCATCGGCCTGACCGGCATGATCGACCCGGTCCGCCCGGAGGTCAAGCCCGCCATCGTGGAATGCCGTGAAGCCGGCATCCGCCCGGTCATGATCACCGGCGACCACAAGGACACCGCCGTGGCCATCGCCACCGAGCTGGGCATCATCCACAGCCCGGACGAGGCCATCACCGGCTCCCAGCTGGACGACCTCAGTGATGAGGAACTGGCCGAAGCCATCACCAAGTACGGCGTCTACGCCCGCGTGCAGCCCGAGCACAAGGTCCGCATCGTCACCGCCTGGAAGAAGCGCGGCGCCATCACCGCCATGACCGGCGACGGCGTCAACGACGCGCCCTCCATCAAGGCCGCCGACATCGGCGTCGGCATGGGCATCACCGGCACCGACGTGACCAAGAACGTGGCCGACATGGTGCTGGCCGACGACAACTTTGCCACCATCGTCAACGCGGTCAGCGAAGGCCGCCGCATCTACGACAACATCCGCAAGGCCATCCAGTTCCTGCTGGCCTCCAACATGAGCGAGGTGCTGGGCGTCTTCTTCGCCACCCTGATGGGCTTCACCCTGCTCAACCCGGTCCACCTGCTCTTCATCAACCTCATCACCGACTGCTTCCCGGCGCTGGCCCTGGGCATGGAAAAGGCCGAGGACAACGTCATGCACCGCCCGCCCCGCAAGTCCACCGACGGCATCTTTGCCGGCGGCCTGGGCATCGACGTGGCCTACCAGGGCGTGCTGGTCACCGTCATCACCCTGGCCTCCTATATCATCGGCCACTGCATGGAAGTCGGCTACTTCGAAATGCCCCACGGCGTCTCGGAGGACGGCATGACCATGGCCTTCCTGACCATGAGCATGTGCGAGATCTTCCACAGCTTCAACATGCGCAGCCAGCGCGGCAGCATCTTCAAGGTGCATGGCCACAACAAGGTGCTGTGGGGCGCCATGCTCGGCAGCCTGGTGCTGACCACCGTCGTGCTGGAAGTGCCCTTCATCGCCAACGCCTTCGGCTTCACCCCCATCAGCCTGCCCGAATACCTGGTGGCGCTGGGCCTGTCCATCGTCGTCATCCCGGTGGTGGAGATCGTCAAGCTCATCCAGCGTTCGCTGGCCAAGAACAAGGCCGCGGCCTGAGCGCTGCGCCCCTTCGGCTGATCGCGTAAGACCCCATCAAGCGACCCCCGCGCCCTGCCAAACAGGCAGGGGGCGGGGGTTTTGCTTTTGCCGCTTTGGCGTTTTGCCGGAAAAACGGGCCTGCTTTTCGCCGGTTTGACCATTGATTCCCGCCCCGGGTTTTAGTATACTGGTCACAAGGACAGATTGATAAAAAAATATCAAAAGGGCCCCCCGCAAGCCGGGCCTACCCGGCCCCGCGGCCGGCGCTGTCCATTCCCAACCAATGTAAGGAGGTCATTCCCATGGCAAGATTTACCCTGCCCCGCGACCTGTACCACGGCAAAGGCGCAATGGAGGCCCTGAAAACCTTTGAGGGCAAAAAGGCCATCGTCTGCGTGGGCGGCGGGTCGATGAAGCGGTTCGGCTTTTTGGACAAGGCGGTCGGCTACCTGCAGCAGGCCGGCATGGAAGTGAAGATCTTTGACGGCATCGAGCCCGATCCTTCGGTGGAGACGGTCATGCGCGGCGCGGCCGCCATGGCGGAGTTTGAGCCCGACTGGATCGTCGCCATCGGCGGCGGGTCGCCCATCGACGCGGCCAAGGCCATGTGGATCAAGTACGAATACCCCGACATCACCTTTGAGGAGATGTGCAAGGTGTTCGGCATCCCCAAACTACGCCAGAAGGCCCGCTTCTGCGCCATCTCCTCCACCTCCGGCACCGCCACCGAAGTCACGGCCTTCTCCATCATCACCGATTACGACAAGGGCATCAAGTATCCCATCGCAGACTTTGAGATCACCCCCGACGTGGCCATCGTGGACCCCGAACTGGCCGAGACCATGCCCCAAAAGCTGGTGGCCCACACCGGCATGGACGCCATGACCCACGCCATCGAAGCCTATGTCTCCACCGCCAACTGCGCCTACACCGACCCGCTGGCCATCTTTGCGATTCGCATGATCCAGGCCGATCTGGTGGGCAGCTACAACGGCGATATGGCCAAGCGGGACGCCATGCACGACGCCCAGTGCCTGGCCGGCATGGCTTTCTCCAACGCGCTGCTGGGCATCGTCCACAGCATGGCCCACAAGACCGGCGCGGCCTTTGCCGACTACGGCGCCCACATCATCCACGGCGCGGCCAACGCCATGTATCTGCCCAAGGTCATCGCCTTCAACGCCAAGGACCCCACCGCCAAGGCCCGCTACGGGGTCATTGCCGACGAGATGAAGCTGGGCGGCGCCAATGACGACGAGAAGGTCCGGCTGCTGATCGAGTATCTGCGGGGCATGAACGACGACCTGAACATCCCCCACGGCATCAAGTTCTACGGCGCCGACAGCTACCCCTGCGAGCAGGGATTTGTGCCTGAGGAGGTCTTCCTCGCCCGCCTGCCCGAGATCGCAAAGAACGCCATCGGCGACGCCTGCACCGGCTCCAACCCCCGCCAGCCCAGCCAGGAGGAGATGGAAAAGCTCCTCAAGTGCTGCTACTATGACACCGAGGTGGATTTCTGACCCACCCTGTACCCCAAACCAAAACCCCCGTGCCTGAGGCACGGGGGTTGCTTTTATGCAGGGCACTGCCCGGCCCGAACAGGCGCGGGCCGGGGGCGGTTCCGGCTCAGCCGTCGATCCAGGCGGACAGGCGGTTGACGTTGTCCTCACTGCCCGAAACAAACATGCAGTCGCCGCTGCGGAAGACATAGTCGGGATGGACGCTCTCGGTTACGTCCTTGCCGTTGACAATGGCGATGATGTTCAGCCCGAACCGGCCGCGCAGTTCGGACTGGGCTACGGTGGAGCCCACCATCTTGTCCGGCACCGCGAACTTGGTGATGTTGATTTTTTCGCTCAGCTGGATGAAGTCCAGCACCCGGGTGCTCTCCAGCCGCTTGGCCAGCCGGATGGCCATGTCCCGCTCGGGGTAGACCACCTCGGCGCCCAGGCGGCGCAGGATCTCGCCGTGCTCGGCGCTGGTGGCCTTGGCAATGACCTTCTTGACCCCCAGGTCCACCAGGTTCAGGGTGGTCAGGATGGAAGGCTCGATGTGCTCGCCGATGCAGACCACCGCCACATCGCAGTTCTGGATGCCGGTCTCGGCCAGGGTCTTTTTGTCCAGGCTGTGTACCACGATGGCGTTGTCGGTCAGCTCCCGCAGGGCGCGGACCTTCTCCTCGTCATGGTCGATCACCAGCAGGTCGGCGTCGGCGGACGCCAGTTCGGTGGCCAGCGCCGCGCCGAAGCGGCCCAGGCCCACAATGCCATAGGAAAGTTTTTCGGTTTTCGGTTTGCCAAACATAAGTGGTTCCCTCCAAATTTTCGCTTACCCGATGGCGATGTTGCCCTCGGCATACTGGGTGCGCTCCCCGTAGGTGAAGTACCACAGGGACGCCACCGTCAAAGGCCCAAGACGGCCGATGTACATGATGAAGATGCTCAGCAGCTTGCTGGGCACGGTCAGCCCGCCGGTGATGCCGGTGGACAGCCCCACCGTGCCGAAGGCGCTGACCACTTCGAACAGGATGTCCCGCAGTTCCAGCTGGGGCTCAAAGACGGTCATCAGGTAGGTGCCGGTGACCACCACGCCCAGCGCCAGCAGGGTGATGACCGCCGCCTTGCGGAAGCTGTCCCGGGGGATGGCGTAGTGGAAAGCCTTCTCGCTGCGGTTGGTGGCGGCGGACTTGATGCCCTGCATCAAGGTGAAGAAGGTGGTGGTCTTGATACCGCCGCCGGTGGACCCCGGCGAGGCGCCCACGAACATCAGCACGATCAGCACCAGCAGACCCGCCGTGGAAAACTGCCCCAGCGGGTAGGTGGAAAAGCCGGCGGTACGGGCGGACACGCTGTGGAAGAACGCCCCCAGCCAGGTGATGTCCTCGGTGGCTTTGAGCAGCAGCGTGCCGACGATGAGCAGGAAGGCGGTGGTGGTCAGCACCACCTTGGTGTGCATCGAAAACTTTTTCCAGCGGAACCGCACGGACCACATCTCCCGGATGACCAGGAAACCGATGCCGCCGAAGATGATGAGCGCGCAGGTCACCAGGTTGAGCAGCACGTCCTGCTGGTAGGGGATCAGGTTCTTGCCGCCGCCCAGGATGTCAAAGCCCGAGTTGTTGAAGGCGGCCACCGAATGGAAGATGCTGATGCCGATGGCCTCGGGCATCGGGCGGGTGCGGGCGAAGGAGATCAGGCTCAGCAGTGCGCCCAGCCCTTCAAACAGCAGGGTGGTCGCAAAGATGCTGCGCACGAACTGCACGACCCCCCGGCCGGAGTCCAGGTTCATGGCCTCCCGCACCAGGTTGCGCCCGCGCAGGTTGACCCGCCGGCCCATCAGCAGGATGATGCCGGCGCCCACGGCGGTGACGCCCAGGCCGCCGATCTGGATCAGCGCACCCAGGATGAACTGCCCCACCGGGGTGAAGGTGTCGCCGGCGTCCACCGCGATCAGCCCGGTCACGCAGACCGCGCTTGTGGAGGTGTACAGCGCGTCGATGTAGGCAAGGTCCACGTCCTTCTTGACGCTGCAGGGCAGCATCAGCAGCAGCGAACCCAGCAGGATGACCCCTGCAAAGCCCAGCGCAATGATCCGCGCCGGGGTCAGGTGGCGTTTTTTTGTGGTTGTCATAAACTTTTTCTCCAACTCCTTGCGGGGTTACTCGCTGTACATGCGGTATCCCACGCCCAGTTCATTGAGGATGTACGGGTTTTCGCCGGGGCGTGCCCCCAGCTTTTTGCGGATGTTGGCCATGTTCACCTGCAGCTTTTTCACGCTGCCGGCGTCGGCCGTGCCCCAAACGCCCTGGATCAGGGCGCTGTAGGTCAGTACTTTTCCGGCGTGCTGGGCCAGCAGCGCCACGATGTTGAACTCGGTCTGGGTCAGGCGCACCTCGGCGCCGTCCAGCGTCACGGTGCGGGTGTCGTAGTCGATGGCCAGCCCCCGCACCCGGAACATCTGCCCCGGCACCGCCGGCCCCGGCCGGGCGTTGCGCAGCGCGGCCCGCACCCGGGCCAGCAGTTCGCCGGTGCCGAAAGGCTTGGTGATGTAGTCGTTGGCCCCCAGGTCCAGCACCCGGATCTTCTCGCCCTCGTCGCTGCGGGCCGAAAGTACCAGGATCGGCGCGGCGCTGCCCGCGGCCCGCACCGCCCCCACCAGCTCGCTGCCGTCGGCGTCGGGCAGGCCCAGGTCCAGCACGATCAGGTCCGGGTGGTGGGAAGCAAAGATCATCCGGCCCTGGGCGCAGGTGTCGGCGGTGAGCACCTGGTAGCCGTTGCTCTCCAGGATCGCGGCGATGAAGCTGCAGATGTTGGCCTCGTCATCCACGATCAGCACCTTGTATTTGTTGTTGCTCAATGGCTCCCTTCCTTTCCGGCCGCCGCGGGGGCGGGCCCGTCTTCCAGCGCCAGCCAAAAGCGGAACAGCGCCCCGCCTTCCCGGCGGTTCTCGGCGGTGATGCCGCCGCCGTGCGCCTTGATGATGGTGGCGCATACCGACAGCCCGATGCCCATGAACTTGTGCCCGTCGGCGACGTCCATGCGGCCGTTGAACAGCTCGCCCAGCTTGTCCCGGGGGATGCCGCAGCCGTCGTCCTCCACCTCAAAAATCGCCTGCCCGCCCCGGCAGGCCACCCGCAGCCAGAGCTGCCGCATCCCCACCGCGTGCTGCACGGCGTTTTCCAGCAGGTTGATCAGCACCTGCTCGATGAGCACCGCGTCCATCGGCACGGTCAGGAACTCGTCGGGGATCTCGACGGTCACGGCCTGGCCGGGGTAGCGCTTGCGGAACTTGATCAGCACGCTGTCGATCAGCTCCTCCAGCACGGTGGGGGTCTTGGCGATCTGCAGCCGCCCGCCGTCGATGCGGGTCACCGAAAGCAGGTTTTCCACCATCCGGATCAGCCACTCGGCTTCCTCCCGCACCTCGCCCAGCAGCTTGATCTGCTGGGCTTTGGGCAGGCGGTCGTAGTTTTCGATGATGGCCGAACAGGACCCGTAGATGGTGGTCAGCGGGGTGCGCAGATCGTGGGAGATGGCCCGCAGCAGGTTGGCGCGCATCGCCTCCCGGGCGGTCTCGCTGCGGATCTCGGCCTGGCGGCGGCGCTGTACCGTCAACGTGCTGGTGCTGATGGTCACCGCCAGCATGATGAGGGCCGAGACCAGGTTTTCCGGCAAAGTCAGCGAAAAGGTCAGGTAGGGCGCCGTGAAGGCGTAGTTGACGCACAGCACGCTGATGAGCGAGGCGGCGATGCCGTAGGCGTAGCCGTCGGTGACCAGGGCCACCACGAACACCGCCAGAATGAACAGCGAAGGCACCAGCGCGTCCACCGGGATGAATTCCTGCAAAAACAGGCTGATCAGCAGCGTGGCGGCCAGGATCAGGCCGGTCAGCGCCGAGCAGCGCAGCATCTTCTGGGCGCGCTTCCTCATACAAACGCTTCCTTCCGGGGTCACCGCCCCCTATTATACCATGGTTCAGGCAAAGATACGGCAAAAACTGCGGGGGGCGCAGCGGACAGGATCCCCCCGCACGGTAACAGACTACCATGTTTTCCCCCCAATGGCAAGGGGAGGGGGACGGGCGCCGCAGGACCGAAATAAAGAAAGCCCGCCGCGCGAGGCGGCGGGCTCAGACGGTTGAAACGTTAAATTTTGTTAAGGTGCGGGGGTAGACTCTGCCGGCTCCGCCTGGGCGGCCTGTTCGGCCCGCTTGCAGTCGGGGCACAGACCCACGATGATGAAGTTGTATCCCTCGGCCCGGATGTCGGGGCACTGGCGGATCATCTCCTCCACCGGGCGGGAGGGCAGGGCCAGGTTGATGACCTTTTTGCACCGGCGGCAGTACAGGTGCTGGTGGGAAGGCAGCTCCCAGTCAAAGCGGTCGGCTTCGCCGGGCACCCCCACCCGCCGCAGCTGGCCGGTGTCCACCAGCAGGTTCAGGTTGCGGTATACGGTGCCCAGGCTCAGGTGCGGGCAGCTTTTGCGGGCCAGCTGGTAGATCTGCGCCGCCGTCAGGTGTTCCTTTTGCTTTTGCACGGTCTCCAGGATCAGTTGCCGTTGCCAGGAGTAATTCATTTTTCCTTCACCAAACTCTCTACCCGATCAGATTCTGCCGCAGCAAGATCGGGCCAATTCTATAATACCCCGAGGCAATGCCCCGCGTCAAGAATTTTTCACAAAAAATGAGAATTTCAACAACATTTCACATAAAAGAAGGAATCGCTGCAAGCTTACAGGGACAAATGTGGCGCTTGTATGCGGCAAAACTGGCACACGCCCGCCGCAGTTCGGGAGGTTTTGCCAAAAAGCAGGGTCCCGGCCGCAGCCCGCCGGCGCAAAAAAGTTGCCCCCACCTGCTTGCGGTAACAGGTGGGGGCGGTTGGGGTATCGTTTTGGTGTGAGGAGGAATCATGTTCCAGGGATCCGGTTGCGGCTCCGTTCCCTGTGCTTATAGGATACCCAATACTTGCGAAAAAAGTATTATGAGGCTGTTAACTTTCTGTTAATTCCCCCGGCGGCCGGCGGGCAGGGGTCACAGCGCGCCGTAGATGCCGGTCACATGCACCTCGCCGGTGAACACCCGGACGGCGCCGCCGCCCTCCTCCTGCACCACCAGCCGGCCCTGCTCGTCCACATCCACCGCCACGCCGCAGCCGCCGTCGTACTGCACCCGGCGGCCCAGGTTGACGCAGGCGGCCCGGTAGGCCGGCCGCACCGCCCCAAAGCCCTCCCGCTCAAAGGCGTACAGGTCCCGGTCAAAGGCAAAGTCGGTCAGGGTGCGGGCCAGGGCGTCGGCATCGGCGGCGGGGTCCACGGGCAGGCCCTCCAGCGCCAGGCTGGTGGCGTGGGGCAGCCCGGCCGCCGCGAAGTATTCGGCCGGCTGGGCCAGGTTGATGCCGATGCCGCACAGCACCGCCCGGGGCCCGCCCGGCGTCGGGGCACACACGCTCTCGCACAGGATGCCCACGATCTTTTTACCGTTCAGCAGCAGGTCGTTGGGCCACTTGATCTGGCACCGGGCGCCGTAGCGGTCCCGCAGCGCCCCGGCCACCGCCAGGCTGGCGTACAGCGGCAGGGCGGCGGGGTCGGCCAGCGGCAGCTGCAGCACGGCGGTGTAGTACAGCGCCTGGCCGGCGGCGTTGGTCCAGCTGTGCCCCCGGCGGCCCCGGCCGGCGGTCTGGCTGGTGGTGTACACCGCCCCCACCGGGCCGAACGCATCCAAATGGGCCTTGGCCCAGGCGTTGGTGCTGCCGGTCTCCTCCAGCCGGATCAGCGGGTTGATGCCGGTCACAGCGATTCCGGCACGCGCTTCCAGCCAAACTGGCAGCGGCCGTCCTCCACTTCCACCACGCCGTAGCTGCCGGTGTCCCGCAGGCTGCCGGGGTTGAACACCGCCGGCATGCCCGCCAGCGCGGGCACCAGCCGCTGGCGGTGGGTATGACCGTACAGCACCACGTCGGCGCCCCGGTTCTGCCCGGCCTCGGCCACCCGGTCGGGGCCGGTCTTGACCCCGTACAGATGACCGTGGGTGTAAAAAAACAGCACCCCGCCGAAGGGCGCCAGCCCCTCGTCCGGGTCCTGATAGCCGATGTCGCAGTTGCCCCGCACCCGGTAGATCGGGTAGGGGGGCTGCATCCGGTTCTGGATCAGGGCCTGGTCCAGGTCATACAGCCCGTCCCCCAGGAAAAACAGCGCGTCGGCCTCCTCATGTTGCAGCAGCCAGCGCAGCCGGGTCACCCGGCCGTGGGTATCGCTCACGACCAGGATCCGGCAGGATTGCGGTGTCATCTTGCGTTTGCCTCCTGTGCCCGCCGGCGGCGGACAGATTTTCTCTCTTCATCGGGCAGCCCGGGCCCGGCCGGCTCATTCGGCCGGCGGGTCTTGCTGCCGCAGCAGCGCCCGGTAGATCTCCCCCTTGCGGTAGGGGGTGCCGGCCGCCGCCTGCCGGGCCGCGGCGGCGGGGGGCATCCCGCCCTCCATCAGCAGCCGGGCGGCCTGCACGGCCTGGTCCAGCGTGGGGGCGGCCTCCTGCTGTTCGGGGGCGTCCGCCCCCGCCAGCACCAGCACGAATTCCCCCCGGGGGTCCTCGGCCTCATAGCGGGCCAGGGCCTGGCCCAGTGTGGTCTTGCAGATCTCCTCATGCAGCTTGGTCAGCTCCCGGCACAGGGTCACCGACCGGTCGGCGCCGCAGACGCCGCACAGATCGCCCAGGGTGGCCCGCAGCTTGTGGGGGGCCTCGTACAGCAGCACGGTCCGCTCCTCCCGCGCCAGGGCTTCCAGCCGGGCGCGGCGCTCCTTTTTGGGCACCGGCAGGAACCCTTCAAAAACGAACCGGCCGGTCTTCTGCCCCGAGACCGCCAGCGCCGTCACGCAGGCCGAAGCCCCCGGCACCGGCACCACCCGGATGCCCCGGGCCAGTGCTTCGGCGACGATCTGCTCGCCGGGGTCGCTGATGCAGGGCATCCCCGCGTCGGAGCACAGGGCGCAGTCCTCCCCGGCTTCGATGCGGGCCAGGATCGCCGCGCCGTGGTGCAGCGCGTGCTCATAATAGCTCACCAGCGGCTTTTTCAGCCCCAGATGGTTGAGCAGCCGCAGGGTGACCCGGGTATCCTCGGCGGCCACAAAGTCCGCCGCGCCGAAGGTGGCCGCCACCCGGGGGGGCATGTCGTCCAGGTTGCCGATGGGGGTGGCCACCAGATACAGCGTGCCGGCCATCCTCATTCCTCCGGCCGGGGCTTGGCCGGGGCCCGGCGGCCGCCCCGCAGGTAGGTACACTCGGTGCGGTGGTAGAACTTGGGGGCCAGGCTTTCCACATGGCTGCGCACCTTGAGCATCCCCGACACCACGTTGGCCTCCACCACCGTGCCCTCGCCGTCCGGCGTGCGCACCACGCTGCCCGGCTGGGGGGTGATGCTGTTCAGGTACTCGTAGCTCTTCTGCTCGTAGGCCAGGCAGCACATCAGCCGGCCGCAGGCGCCGCTGATCTTGGCCGGGTTGAGGGACAGCCCCTGCTCCTTGGCCATCTTGATGGAGACCGGCTGGAAGTTCTTCAGGAACCGGCTGCAGCAGAAGGGCTGCCCGCACACCCCCAGGCCGCCGAGCATCTTGCTTTCGTCCCGCACGCCGATCTGCCGCAGCTCGATGCGGGTGTGGAAATGGGCGGCCAGGTCCTTGACCAGTTCGCGGAAATCCACCCGGGAATCGGCGGTGAAGTAGAACACCAGCTTGTTGCGGTCCAGCGTGTACTCGGCGTCGATCAGCTTCATCTGCAGCCCGTGGGCGGCAATGCGCTGCTCGCACACCGTAAACGCGCTGCGCTCGTCGGCACGGTTCTGGCGCATCCGGCGCACGTCCATACCGTCGGCCATGCGCAGCACCGGCTTGATCTCCCGGGCAAAGCCGGTGTTGGGCAGCTCGTGGGCGGCGCGGACCACCTCGCCGCATTCCACCCCGCGGGCAGTCTCCACGATCACGAAATCCCCCACGGCCGGTTCCAGGGCGGCGGGGTCAAAATAATACGAACGTCCGCTTTCTTTGAAGCGCACAGAGATCACTTTCATGGCAGCATCCTTTGCATATCTGAAAAAAACTGACAGGCCCGGCTCACCCGGCGGCCTCGGCGGCCAGCAGGGTCAGGGCCAGCCGCAGGTTCCCGTTGGCGGCCATCCGGCGGGCGGCGGCGCCGGCGGCCCGGGCCAGCCGGGCGGCGGTGGGGGCGTCCATGCCGTCAAACCCCGGGCGGCGCAGCGAGGCGCTGGCCGCCTGCAGGGCCTGGGCCAGCAGCCGGGCGGCGCCCTCCTTGTCCTTCTCATACCGGGCCAGCAGGGCGGCGGCCCGGTATGTGTCCCGGGCAGTCGCCTGGCGGCACAGCTCCCGGGCGGCGGCCCGGGCCGCCTTGACGGCCGGGTCGTTCACCGCGTCCAGCGCGGCGCCGATCCGCCCGTCGTACAAAAAGGCCAGGTCCTCGGCCTGGCGGGCGTCCAGCGCCGGCAGGGCCCGCCGCAGGGCGGCGGCGCATTCCGGCTGGGGCGCCGGGGTCACGGTGTAGGCCGCGCACCGGCTGCGGATGGTGGGCAGCACCGCCGCGGCGCTGGTGGCGGTCAGCAGGAACAGCACCCCTTCGGGCGGTTCCTCCATGATCTTGAGCATCGCGTTGGCCGAGGACCCGTTCAGCGACCCCGCGCCGTAGATGAAGAGCACCCGGCCGGCGGCGTCGGCCGAAAGGGCGCTGTGCTGGATCTTCTCCCGCACATCCCGGATGCGCTCCACCTTGATCTGGCCGGAAGCGCCCTCCCCCCGCACGCTCAGGCATTCGGAATCCTCCCCCCGCAGCACGGCCTCGGCGTGGGGGCCGCCGGCGGGGTACAGGTAGTCCGCCGCCAGGCAGCGGGCAGCAAAACCCGCCCCGCAGCCGGCCTCGCCCACCAGCAGAATGCTGTGGGGCAGCCGGCCGGCCCGCAGGGCGGTGCTCAGGTCTTGTTTCAGGGCGTCGTTGCCGGCCAGGCGGGCCAGCATCCCGGCGGGCTGTTCGGAACTCACAGCTTCTCGAACCGCTCCACGTTGGTCACAAAGACGGTGGCGCCGCCCACCGTGACCTCGATGGGCATGGCGCTCTCCAGCCCCAGGCCGATGGAGGCGGTGCCGGGCACGATCTCGGTGCGCTG
>DWWE01000001.1 GCA_019119835.1 Candidatus Gemmiger stercoravium
TTGCGCAGGGCGACGCCGCCCGCAAAGGGAAACAAGCCCACCACCGCGCCGATCTCCATCCGCTTGGCCACATAGCCGGGGTGGTAGATCTCATCCACCTGGCCGGTGGCCAGGCCGATCTGGTTGCCGTAGCTGGAATACCCCTGGGCGGCCGTGGTCACCAGCTTGCGCTGGGGCAGCTTGCCGGACAGGGTATCCTGCACCGGCACCAGCGGGTCGCCGGCGCCGGTCACCCGCATGGCCTGGTACACATAGCTGCGGCCCGAAAGCGGGTCCCGGATGGCGCCGCCGATGCAGGTGGCCGCGCCGCCGAAGGGCTCGATCTCGGTGGGGTGGTTGTGGGTCTCGTTCTTGAACAGGAACAGCCAGTCCTGCATTTCGCCGTCCACATCGCACTGGATCTTGACGGTGCAGGCGTTGATCTCCTCGCTCTCGTCCAGGTTTTTCAGGATGCCGCGCTCCTTGAGGGCCTTGGCGCCGATGGTGGCGCAGTCCATCAGGGTGCGGTTTTTCTTGTCCCGGCCGGTCTCGGCGCGCAGCGCCATATACCGGTCAAAGGCGGCCTGCACAACAGCATCGTCGATGGTCACATCGTCCAGGATGGTGCCGAAGGTGGTGTGGCGGCAATGGTCGGACCAATAGGTGTCGATCACCTTGATCTCGGTGATGGTGGGGTCCCGCCGCTCGCTGCGGAAATAATTCTGGCAGAAGCAGATGTCGGCGTGGTCCATGGCCAGCCCCTGCTCCTGGCGGAAAGCCTCCAGGCCGGCGTCGTCCAGGCCAATGAACCCGGTGAGGGTCTTCACCGCCTGGGGAATGGCAAACTCCATCTTGAGGGTGGTGCGCTCTTCCAGGCTGGCTTCCCGGGCTTCCACCGGGTTGATGACGTATTTCTTGATCGCGGCCAGGTCCTCGTCACCCAAAGACCCTTCCAGCAGATACACCCGGGCGCTGCGCACGGCCGGGCGTTCCCCCTGGCTGAGCAGCTGGATGCACTGGCTGGCCGAGTCGGCGCGCTGGTCAAACTGGCCGGGCAGATACTCCACCGCAAAGACGGCGCCGGCTTCGGGCAGGGTATCGTAGGTCACATCCACCGGCGGCTCGCTGAAAACCGTCGGAATGGCCTTTTCAAACAGGGCGCGGTCGATGCCCTCCACATCGTAACGGTTGAGCAGCCGCAGGCTTTTCAGCCCGCGGATCCCCAGCAGTTCGGTCAGTTCGTGGAACAGGCCCTGGGCTTCGCCGTCGAAGCCGGGTTTCTTCTCCACATAAATGCGGTAAACCATGGTTACCTCCTTATTCGCTGTCATCAGGCTTTCCCGTCAGGGAAAAGCCCGGCCGCCGGGGGTTCCGGCCCGGCGGCGGTGGGCAGGGTAAACGCCTTATTGCCCCAGGGCGGCCAGGGCGCGGCGGCCGATGTCGCTGCGCATGTGCGCCCCCTCAAACCGGATGCGCCGGGCCGCCCCGTAGGCGGTCTCCAGCGCATGGGGCAGGGTGTCGCCGGTGGCGGTCACCCCCAGCACGCGGCCGCCGGAAGTGACCAGCTTGCCATCCTTCAGGGCGGTGCCGGCGTGGTAGACCGTCACGTCGGGGGCGTCCGGCAGCTGGCCTTGCTGCAGGCCGGTGATCTCCTTGCCCTTTTCATAGGCCACCGGATAGCCGCCGGAAGCCAGGATCACGCAGGCGGCCGCGCCGCTGCGGAACTTCACCTCGGTTTCGGCCAGGGTGCCGTTGGTGGTGGCCTGCATCACGGTCAGCAGGTCGCTTTCCAGCAGGGGCAGCACCACCTGAGCTTCCGGGTCACCGAAACGGCAGTTGTACTCAATGACCTTCGGCCCGTCCGGGGTGATCATCAGCCCGAAGTACAGGCAGCCCCGGAACGGGCAGCCCTCGGCCTGCATGGCGGCCACGGTGGGGGCAAAGATCGTCTCCATGCACACCGCCGCCACCTCGGGGGTGTAGTAGGGGTTGGGGGCAACGGTCCCCATGCCGCCGGTGTTCAGCCCCTCGTCGCCGTCCAGCGCACGCTTGTGGTCCATGCTGGAAACCATCGGCACCACGGTCTTGCCATCGCAGAAGGACAGCACGCTCACCTCCGGCCCGGTCAGGAATTCTTCCACGACCACCCGGTTGCCCGAAGCGCCGAACTTCTTGTCCAGCATAATCTCCTTCACGCCGTCCTCGGCTTCCTGCTCGTTCTGGCAGATCAGCACGCCCTTGCCCAGCGCCAGCCCGTCCGCCTTGATGACCACCGGGTATTTGCCGCGGCCGCGGATGTAGGCCATCGCCGCTTCGGGGGAATCGAAGGTCTCGTAGTCGGCGGTGGGGATGCCGTACTTCTTCATCAGGTTCTTGCTGAACACCTTGCTGGCCTCGATGCGGGCGGCGGCGGCGTCAGGGCCGAAGGCGGGGATGCCTGCCTTCGCCAGCTCGTCCACCATGCCCAGCGCCAGTGGGTCGTCCTGGGCCACGACCACATAGTCGAAGGCCTCCTGCTTGGCATAGGCCACCATGGCGGCCACATCGGTGGCCGGGATGTCTTTGCACACCGCGTCGTAACTGATGCCGCCGTTGCCGGGGGCGCAGTACAACGCCGGGTGCAGGGGGCTCTTTTTCAGCGCCCGCAGGATCGCGTGTTCGCGCCCGCCGCCGCCGACAACTAAAATTTTCACGGGAAACCCCTCCTTGTTCTGCTCGTCATGGCGCAGCCCGGCCGGAAGACGGGCCGGCATGGATGGCGGGAAGGCCGCCTGCAGCGGCCTTCCCGGATCGATCAATGGTGGAACAGCCGGATGCCGCAGAAGGCCATCGCAATGCCGTACTTGTTGCAGGTATCAATGACCTGCTGGTCGCGGATGGAACCGCCCGGCTGGACGATGGCCGTCACGCCGCTGCGGCGGGCCCGCTCGATGTTGTCCCCAAAGGGGAAGAAGGCGTCGCTGCCAAGGGCCACGCCGGTCACCCGGCTCAGCCAGTCGGCCTTCTCTTCGGCGGTCAGCGGGGCCGGCTGCTCGGTGAAGGTCTCGGCCCACACGTCGTCGCCGATCACATCCTCCGGCGTGTCGCCGATGTACACGTCGATGGCGTTGTCCCGGTTGGGCTTGGTCACATCCGGGCGGAAGGGCAGGTCCAGCACCTTCGGCATGTGGCGCAGCTGCCAGTTGTCCGCCTTCTGGCCGGCCAGGCGGGTGCAGTGGATACGGCTCTGCTGGCCGGCGCCCACGCCGATGGTCTGGCCGCCCTGCACATAGCAGACACTGTTGGACTGGGTGTACTTCAGCACGATCAGGCTCATCACCAGGTCACGCTTCTGGTCTTCGGTCAGGGTCTTGTTTTCGGTGACGATGTTGGAAAGCATCGTGTCGGCGGTGATGGCCAGGTCCTGGCGCCCCTGCTCGAAGGTCACGCCGTAGACGGTGCGGCGTTCCAGCGGGGCGGGGGTGTAGTCAGGGTCGATGGCCACGATGTTGTAGTTGCCCTTCTTTTTGGACTTGAGCACCTCCAGCGCGTCTGCGTCATAGCCGGGGGCGATGATGCCGTCGCTCACCTCATGCTGGATGAGCCGGGCCGTGGCCAGGTCGCACACGTCGGACAGGGCGATCCAGTCCCCGAAGCTGGACATCCGGTCCGCCCCGCGGGCTCGGGCGTAGGCGCAGGCCAGGGGGGAAAGCTCCGCCCCGGCGTCGATGTGGTACATTCTGCGCAGGGTATCGTCCAGCGGCAGCCCCACCGCCGCGCCGGCGGGGGAGACATGCTTGAAGCTGGCCGCCGCCGGCAGGCCCAGCGCGGCCTTCAGGTCCTTGACCAGCTGATAGCTGTTGAAGGCGTCGAGAAAATTGATGTACCCGGGCTTGCCGTTGAGGATGCTCACCGGCAGCTCACTGCCGTCCGCCATATAGATGCGGGCCGGCTTCTGGTTGGGGTTGGTACCGTATTTCAGCTGAAATTCCTTCATCGCTCAGCCCTCCACTTTGTCATACTTGTTGATGATGACATCTTCGTAATCACCGGTACCCAGCTCGATGGCCCGCACAAACAGGCTCACCTTGTTGTCCGGGTCCAGCGCTTCCCACACCTTGCCGGCAAACTCGTTGGGGTCGGTCTCGTCCACCGTCACCCGCAGCGGCTCCCCGGCAAAGCTGGGCAGGGGATTGCCGTCCTTCTGGTAGGTGGTCAGCAGCTGGCCTTCGCCGGCCACCGGCTGGGGGTAGTCGAAGGTCTGGCGCTGTACGCTGTCCCCGTTGCCCTCGCAGCTTTTCAGAATGCTCATCTTGTAGCCGCCCAGCCGCATATCCACAACACCGGAGATGCGGGGGGTGAAGTTGGGTTCGTCATCCTCAAAGGTGCGGGTGGCCAGGGCCGCCTCAAAGCTGTACCCGGGGAACAGTCCGTCCCGGATAAAGGCGTAGATCGTGTCGGTCTGGTCGCCGTTGGTCACGATGGTGGTGTCGCCCAGCGTCAGCACCGGGTTGTAGATGATCAGGTGGGGATCCTCCATCTTGGAAGGATCGGCGGCCACCGTGCGGATGCCGCCCCGGTCGGGGCAGGCTTCGAACACCCGGTTGCGGCTGTTCTGGCTGCGGCCCATGATCCAGTAGGCGATCATCACCTTGTTGCCGTCCGGCGTCAGGCCGATGCAGATGCCGCGGCCCGGGTACTTGGTGCCGGAAAGATACTTGTACAGATTCTTTTTCATCGCTTACACCTCGTCATTACACACCATGGCGACGGCCCGGGGCAGAAGCTGCCATTCGGCTTCCACCATCACCCGTTTCTGCAGGGTCTCGGGGGTGTCGTCGGGATGCACCTCCACCGCCTTCTGCAGCAGGATCGGCCCGCCGTCGCATTCCTCGTTGACAAAATGCACCGTGGCGCCCGTCACCTTGACGCCCCGCGCCAGCGCCGCCTCATGAACGCGCAGCCCGTAAAAGCCCGGGCCGCAGAAACTGGGGATCAGACTGGGGTGAACGTTCAGGATGCGGTTGGGGTAGGCGGCGATCACGCTGGGGCCCAGCACGCTCAAAAAGCCGGCCAGCACCACAACGTCGATGCGGTGGGCCTGCAGCACGGCCAGCAGCGCCGCATCAAAGGCTGCGCTGTCGGCGTAGTCCCGGCGGGCCACCACGGCGGTATCCACACCGAAATTCTCTGCGCGGGTCAGGGCATAGACCCCCGGCTTGCTGGCCACCACCAGGCTCACGCGGCCGTTGGGGTTTTCCCCCCGGCGCTCGCTTTCCAGGATGGCCTGCAAGTTGGTCCCGCCGCCGGAAACCAGCACTGCGATCCGTTTCATACCAGTTCCACCCCGTCGCCCTGCGCGATCACGCCCAGGCGGTAGGCGTCCTCGCCGTGGGCTTTCAGGATCTCGATGGCCTTGTCGGCCTCCTCGGCGCCAACCGTCAGCACCATGCCGACACCCATGTTGAAGGTGTTGAACATGTCGTGCTCCGGAATGCCGCCCACCCGGGCCAGCAGGTCGAACAGGGCGGGGGTGCGCACATCGGCCTTGGCAATGCGGGCGCAGCAGCCTTCCTTCAGGCTGCGGGGGATGTTCTCATAAAAACCGCCGCCGGTGATGTGGGACACACCCTTTACGGTGACCTCCTTCATCACGGCCAGCACCGGCTTGACATAGATGCGGGTGGGGGCCAGCAGCGCCTCGCCCAGCGTGGCGCCGCCCAGCTCGTCGTAGCGGTTCGCAAGCACTTCGGGGTGGTTGTCCAGATCAAAGATCTTGCGCACCAGGGAGAAACCGTTGGAGTGTACGCCGCTGGAAGGCAGGGCAATCATCACATCGCCGGGCTGCATCCCGCTGTTGTCCAGGATCTTGCTCTTGTCCACGGCGCCCACCGTGAAGCCGGCCAGATCGTAGTCGTCCTCCGGCATCACGCCGGGGTGTTCGGCCGTTTCGCCGCCCACCAGCGAGCAGCCGGCCCGCACGCAGCCCTCGGCCACGCCCTTGACGATCTCGGCGATCTTTTCCGGCACGTTCTTGCCGCAGGCGATATAGTCCAGGAACACCAGCGGCTTGGCGCCGGCGCAGACCACGTCGTTCACGCACATGGCCACGCAGTCGATGCCGATGGTGTCGTGCTTGTTCATGTACTGGGCGATGCGCAGCTTGGTGCCGACGCCGTCGGTGCCGGAAATCAGGACCGGGTGGGGCATGTCGGTGCAATCGAGCTCAAACAGACCGCCGAACCCGCCCAGGCCGCCGATGCAGTGCTCGTTCATCGTGCGGGCCACATACTGTTTCATCAAACGGACGGCTTCGTAACCGGCGGTGATGTCCACGCCGGCGGCGGCGTAGCTTTCGGAATAGCTTTTCTCCATGGGTCGTCCACTCCTTTTTTACAGCTTTTTGTTGGTGTTGGACTGGCTCAGCGGCCGGTCATAGACAATGTCCATCGTCTCGGTGGGCGGGGCGACCGGATATTTGCCGGTAAAGCAGCCCACGCAGTACCCGCAGCGGCTGTTTTTGGCCAGCTGCTGCACATGTTCCACACTCAGGTATCCCAGCGTGTCCGAACCGATGATCCGGTTGATCTCCTCCACGGTATGGCCGGTGGCGATCAGCAGCTTCTGGTCGGGGATATCGGTGCCGAAATAACAGGGATGGGTGAAGGGCGGGGCCGAGATGCGGTAATGGACCTCCTTGGCGCCGGCGTCCCGCAGCAGGCGGATGGTGCGGGCGCTGGTGGTGCCCCGCACCACCGAGTCGTCCACCAGCACCACCCGCTTGCCGGCCACGGTGGAGGAGATGGCGTTGAGCTTGATGCGCACGCTGTTTTCCCGCTGGGCCTGGCTGCCCTGGATGAAGGTGCGGCCCACATACTTGTTTTTGATAAAGCCGATGCCGTAGGGAATGCCGCTTTCCAGCGCATAGCCCAGCGCGGCGTCCAGCCCGGAATCCGGCGCGCCGATGACCACATCGGCCTCCACCGGGTGTTCCTGGGCCAGAAAACGGCCGGCCTGCAGCCGGGCTTCGTGGACGCAGGTGCCCTCAATGACCGAGTCCGGGCGGGCAAAGTAGATGTACTCGAACACGCACAGGGTATGGGGGGCGGTGTTGCAGTGGGTGCGGATGCTGCGCAGACCGAACCGGTCGGCCACCACGATCTCGCCGGGCTCCACATCCCGCAGCATCCTGGCGCCCACGGCGTCCAGTGCGCAGGATTCCGACGCAAAGGCATAGCCGGCGCCGTCGGGCAGCTCGCCGATGCACAGCGGGCGGAACCCATGGGGGTCGCGGGCGGCGATGAGCTTGGTGTGGGTCATGATGACCAGGCTGTAGGCGCCCTCGATCTGTTCCATCGTGCGGCAGACAGCGGTCTCGATGTCAGGGGAGACCAGCCGGTTCTGGGTCAGCAGATAGCCGATCACCTCGGTATCGGAGGTGCCGTGAAAGATCGAGCCGCTCATCTCCAGCTTATGGCGCAGCCGGGCCGCGTTGGTCAGGTTGCCGTTGTGGCAGATGGCCATGGCACCCTTGCAGTGGTGCAGTACCATCGGCTGGGCGTTGGACCGGCTGCGCTTGCCGGAGGTGGCATACCGCACATGGCCGGTGGCCATCTTGGCGCCTTTCGGCAGGTCCTCCAGCACCCGCTTGGTGAACACCTCGCTCACCAGGCCCAGGTCCCGGTGGCCGGACAGCACGCCGTCCACATTCAGGGCGATGCCGCAGCTTTCCTGGCCGCGGTGCTGCAGCGCGTACAAGGCGCTGTACACGGCGCTGACCATGTCGGTCTGGCCGGTGGAATCATAGATGCCGAAGACCCCGCACTCCTCGTGCAGACCGCCGACATCCAGAGAAAAATCGCTCATGGTAACAAAACTCTCCGTTCTAGAAATCAGGCAGGCGCGATCAGCCCAGCAGACGCTTCATGACTTCCTGGTAAGCGTCGGCCTCCCCGCCCATGTCGCGGCGGAACAGGTCCTTGTCCAGATGGGCGCCGGTGGTGGCGTCCCAGAAACGGCAGGTGTCGGGGCTGATCTCGTCGGCCAGAATGATGGTGCCGTCCGACAGGCGGCCGAATTCCAGCTTGAAGTCGATCAGGCGGATGTTGGCTTCCAGCAGGATCTTCTTGAGCACCTCGTTGACCTGGAAGGCATACTTGGTGATGGTGTCGATCTCCTCCTGGGTGGCCAGGTCCAGGGCCAGGGCGTAGTAGTGGTTGATGAAGGGGTCGTGCAGGTCGTCGTTCTTGTAGCTGAACTCCAGGATCGGGGTCTTGAAAGCGGTACCCTCGGGCACGCCCATGCGCAGGGTGAAGTGGCCGGCCGCCACATTGCGGATGATGACCTCCAGCGGAACGATCTCCACCTTCTTCACGAGGGTGTCGCGGTCGTTGAGCTCCTTGACATAGTGGGTGGGGATGCCTTCCTTCTCCAGCTTCTGCATCAGCGCGTTGGACAGTTTGTTGTTCACGATGCCCTTGTCCCGGATGGTGCCCTTCTTCTCACCGTCGCCGGCGGTGGCGTCGTCCTTGTAGTGGACCATCACAATCTCGGGGTCGGTGGTGGCGAACACCTGCTTGGCCTTGCCTTCATACATCTGGTCCAGAATCTTGATCTCGTTGTTTTCCATGGGAAAGACGCTCCTTTTCATTTTTTGACAGTTCTTGTGGTTTCGTTGGGATCTCGGTCCGATCGCTGTGCAAACGGCGTTGCTGCTCACTTCTATTGTACCTTGTTTGCCGGCGCGGCGCAACCGCCGCCCGGCAGCAGATACGCCTTACAGTGCGGCGGCTTCGGCAGCCACGGCGGCATCCTTCTTGGCGATGGCCGCGGCCGTTTCGGCCCGGAAGGCGTCCAGCTTGGCGGCCAGCGCCTCGTCACTCACCGCCAGGATGGCCACAGCCAGGTAGGCGGCGTTTTTGGCGCCGTTGAGGGCGACCGTCGCCACCGGGAAGCCGGAGGGCATCTGCACGGTGGCCAGCAGGGCGTCCAGGCCGTCCATAGCGCCGCCCTTCATCGGGATGCCCACCACCGGCAGGGTGGTGTTGGCCGCGAACGCGCCGGCCAGGTGGGCCGCCATGCCGGCCGCGCACAGGATCACGCCGTACCCGTTGGCCCGGGCGCTTTTGGCGAAGGCAGCGGCGGCCTCCGGGGTGCGGTGGGCCGAAAGGATGTGGGCCTCATAGGGCACGCCGAACTCCTTCAGCACCCCGCAGGCACCCTTCACCACCGGCCAGTCGCTGTCCGAACCCATGATGACGGCCACTTTTTTTTGTTCCTGCATACTGCAAACCTCCTAAGCAAATAAAAGAGCGCAGCGTATACTTACACTGCGCTTGTTGTGGATAGGATACACGGCTGCCCCAAGCCATTGCGTACACGGGGGCCGCTGTACGGCTGATGGACGTTCCCGATACCCGACACGGCGCACCCTCCCTTCACGAAATGGAACAGTAGGACATCCTGTAAATTCAGTGTAAAGCCATGCCGGGAAAAAAGCAAGTCGCCGCACCCCTTTTCAGCCATGTACCCCAGCGCCCACAGTTTCGCAGAGGGCTTTTTGTCGAAATTGATGAAGCGGCCGGGGGTGAAGTATGACTTTTCACCGCCTTGTCAGGACCGGGAAACCATGGTATACTGGGGCCAAAGAAAAGGGGGCTTGGTTATGACGATTCTTCGGAAATATTCCCATGTGCTGGTGCTGGGCCGCGGCGGCTTCGGCGCCGAGCTGGGCGAGATGCTGGAAGACTGCGGCTGGGGGGCCCCGCTGTTTCTGGACGACAAAGCCCCCGACTGTGCCGGCACCCTGCGGGATTATGTGGACCCGGTGCTGCGCCGCCGCTGCCAGGCCGCCTTCGTGGCCCTGGGCAACAGCGAACTGCGGCTGGAACTGATCCGCAAACTGACGGCGGTGGGCTATCAGCTGCCGGTGTTCCGGCACCCGGCGGCCGTGGTCAGCCCTTCGGCCCGGCTCGGGCAGGGCACCGTCGTGCTGCCCTTCGCTTTTGTGGGCGCCAACGTGCGCGCCGGCGTCGGCTGCCTGATCAACGCGGGGGCCATCGTGGACCATGACGCAGCGCTGGAGGACGGGGTCCATGTGGCCCCGGGCGGGATCATCAAGGCCGGCGCCGCCGTGCCGGCTGGCACCAAGGTGGACAGCGGGCAGGTCGTCCGCTCCCCCTGGGAGCAGGCCGCCCGCTGACACAATCGACGGAGAGGAAAGAAGGACGATATGACACAGACCAACCCGATGAACCCATCCGCCCGCCGCATCTATGTGGACGCCATGAAAGGACTTGGCATCCTCTTGGTGGTGTGGGGGCATTTTGAGGAATACTACCGCGGCACATCGCCGCTGTTCAACGGCAGCTTTGAGTGCATGTACCTCTTCCACATGGCGCTGTTCTGCCTGTGCAGTGGTCTGGTGGCCAAATTCAACTGGAAAAAACTGGTTCTGCAGCAGGTCTGGCTGTACCTGCTCTGTCAGGCGCTGATGATCCTCTTCCGCACCGCCGTCCTGAACGAAAATCTGGCGGAGACGGGCGGGCTGCTGCTGGCCTGGCTGGTGCCCTGGCGGCACATGTGGTACCTGTATTCGCTGATCTTCTGGGAACTGACGGTGCCGCTGCTGGCCCTTGTGCGGGACCGCCTGCGTCTGCCGGGCAAACTGCTGGGCCTGGCGGCGGCCGCGGTGATCGGGCTGGCCGCCGGCGGGGTGGAATGGCCCTTCGCCTTCAACCGGGTCTTCGCCTTTTTCCCCTACTACGCCGCCGGCGTTCTTTTTAAGGAGGAGATCGACCGCTGGTTCTGCGCAGCCCGGAAAAACCCGGTGCTGCCGGCCGTGTCGGCGGTGGCGCTGGTGGCCTTTTACGGCTTCGTGTTCGGCAGCGTGCTGCGTGCGCCGGAACCTGTCTATGAGGGGGCCCGCATCTTCCACGACGTGGCCTACACCGACGGTTACGCCATGTCCGACCGGGCCGCCACCTATCTGATCGGCTTGCTCACGGTGCTGGCGCTCATCGCCCTGCTGGGCCGGGTGCAGACGCTGGCCTCTCTGGGCAGGCGCACGCTGCCGGTGTACATCATGCACATGCTGGTCTATGCGTTCCTGATCGAACTGGGCGCTTACGAGGCCGCCGGCGGCAAGGGTACACTGGCGGTGGCGGGCTGGGTGTTCCTGGCGGCCGGCGGGTGCATCGGCCTGTTTGGCTCCCGGCCGGCGTCTGCGATTTTTGACCTGGTCGCAAACCTGTGGTACAAAAAGCTGCCGGCTCTGCTCCGGGCCGGCAGACAAGACTGAACCGGCCGGAGCCGCTCTGCGGCGTCGGAAAGGGGAGGCCCCGGCAGCTGGCGCCCATACAAATACAAAGCAAGCAGTCGTCCGTTTCGGCAAAGCGCCGGAACGGACGATTGTTTCTTGTAGAAAAGGGCGAACTTTCCGCCGGGGCTTGCCCGCATTGCTACCTTGCGTTACAATATAGTCAAAGGAACCATGCTATACAAGGTAGCTTGCGCTGACAGCGACAGGACAAAGGGGGAGGGGCGCATGTCCGGCTTCGACCGCAGCCAACTGCGCAAGGGCACGTTGGAAGGCTGCATTTTGCAGATCATTGCCCGCGCCCCCAATTACGGGTATGCCATTGCCGACGCACTGCGGGCAAGCGGCTTCCAGGATGTGAACGAGGGCACACTCTACCCGCTGCTGCTGCGGCTGGAGCGCAAGAACCTGATCCGGGCCTTTTACCGGGCGTCCCCCAGCGGGCCCAGCCGCAAATATTATGACCTGACCGAAGCGGGACGGCAGTATCTGCAGGAGTTTCTCATCGCCTGGCGGCAGACCGCCGCCGGTGTGGAAAATGTTTTGGCGGGGCAGCCCCCGGCCCGGGAAGGAGAGGTGCAGGATGTGGGCCAATGAATACGGTGCGCTGAAAAAGCAGAACAGGAAGCGGTTTGACGCCCTTTGCCTGGCCGACCGCAACACCATCACCGTGGCGATGGAGTCCATCCAGAATGCCAGCTGGAATCTGTACGAGGTGGAGCGGGTCCGCAAGGACCTGATCGACATGGCCGAAAAGGCGAAGGAGGAAGGCAAAACCCTGGCGGAAGCCCTGGGCCCCGACCGCCGCCGGGTGTTTGACGAGATGGCCCGGGAGATCGAATCCGGCGATTTTGTGGATTGGCTCTGCCAATACGGTTCCTGGTACTACCTGCCGTTCCATGCCGGCGTGGTGCTGTTTCAGGCGCTTTTGGGGCAAACGGAACACCTGATGCTGCTCGTGCTGCTCACGCCGATGTTCCTGCTGACAGCGTTTGGCGTTGCCTGCCTGCGGCGGAAGATCTGGGTCAGCGCCTCCTCCCGGGAAAAGCGGGAGATGCTGATGCGCCTGGTTTCGGTCGTGGTGATCCTGCTGGTGTTCGGCCTGGCGTTTCTCGCCATGGGCACCGTGGAGGATCTTGGCACCATGTCGGCGGTGCTCTACGCGGGGCTTGATCTGCTGATCTTTTTTGGCAGCCGGCTGCTGAGCCGCTTCCGCTACAACCAGACCGCCCGGCGCCACCCCTGGCGCTGAGGGGGCTTTGCTTCCGCGCCCTGACAAAACACGAAAATTCCCCGCCCGGGGCCTTGCACGGGGCCCGCGGGCGGAGAATTTCCTTTGCACAGAGCAAGAGTTTCCTTCTCCTCGGCTCAACCGGATGGCGCCGCACAATGCGCCCCGGAACGGGATGTCAAAGTTTTGCCAGGATCGCGTCCCCCATGGCCGTACAGCCGATAAGGCGGCAGCCTTCCTGCATGATGTCGGCGGTGCGCAGCCCCTCGTCCAGCACGGCCGAGACGGCTGCCTCGATCTCGTCCGCCTCGGCGGCCATGCCGAAACTGTAGCGCAGCATCATCGCGGCGGACAGGATGCAGGCGATGGGGTTGACCTTGTCCTGCCCGGCAATGTCGGGGGCCGAACCGTGGATCGGTTCGTACAGTCCGCAGCTGGTGGCCCCGAGACTGGAGGAGGGCACCATGCCGATGGAACCGGTGATCTCGCTGGCCTCGTCCGAGAGGATGTCCCCGAACATGTTTTCGGTGACGATCACATCAAACTGGCTGGGGTCCTTGCAGATCTGCATGGCGGCGTTGTCCACGAACATCTCGCTGAACTCCACCTCCGGGTATTCCCCGGCCAGCTGTTCCAGGACCCGGCGCCACAGCCGGCTGGTGTCCAGCACATTGGCCTTGTCCACGCAGGTCAGCTTTTTGCGGCGCTTCATAGCGGTCTCAAACCCGATGCGCCCGATCCGCTCGATTTCATGCTCGGTATAGGGCATGGTGTCCACGGCTTTCAGCTCGCCGTCCTGGTGGAAGGTCTTGTGCTCGCCGAAGTATACCCCGCCGATCAGCTCCCGCACCACAATGAAGTCGATGCCCCGGTCCACGATCTGCTTTTTCAGCGGGCTGGCGTCGGCCAGCTGGGGCCAGATCCTGGCCGGCCGGTTGTTGGAGTACAGCCCCATCCCGGCCCGCAGCCGCAGCAGCCCTTTTTCGGGGCGCTGGTCGCCGGGCAGCCCCTCCCACTTGGGTCCGCCGATGGCGCCCAGCAGCACGCTGTCCGCGGCGCGGCATTTGTCCAGCTCGGCCTGGGGCAGCGGGTCCCCGAACTTGTCGATGGCCTCGCCGCCCATATAGGCGCGGGTGTAGGTGAAGGTGTGGCCGTGCTTCTCGGCAATCTTGTCCAGCACCCGCACCGCCTGGGTCACGATCTCGGGGCTCGCACAGTCGCCGTAGATCAGTGCAATGTTCTTTTCCATATCTGCCTCTTTCCTGTGTTGGGGCGGCGTCTGCACACGCCGCGGTCTCAGCCCTGCCGCAGGCTGTTCATCAGCCCGCCGGCCGCGATGATCTTCTGGATGAAAGGGGGGAAGGGCTCGGCCTGGAAGGTCTGCCCGGTGGTCACGTCGGTGATCACGCCGGTGTCAAAGTCGATGGACACCGTGTCGCCCTGGGCGATGGCCTCGCTGGCGGCCGGACATTCCAGGATCGGCAGTCCGATGTTGATGGCGTTGCGGTAAAAGATGCGGGCGAAGCTTTTGGCGATCACGCAGTCGATGCCGGCGGTCTTGATGGCCAGCGGCGCGTGCTCGCGGGAGGACCCGCA
>DWWE01000079.1 GCA_019119835.1 Candidatus Gemmiger stercoravium
GCGAGCTGATCGCCCGCGGCGCTGACCGCGGCGTGCTGGTGTCCGGCCGCGAGTTCGGCGGTTCCGACACCTTCGCCACCTCCCAGATCCTGGCCGCTGCCGTCAACAAGATCGGCGTCGGCCCCGAGGACATCGTGTTCTGCGGCCGTCAGGCCATCGACGGCGACACCGCCCAGGTCGGCCCCCAGATCGCCGAGAAGCTGCATCTGCCCCAGGTCACCTATGTCACCGACATCCAGAAGAAGGGCGACGAGCTCATCGTCAAGCGCCAGCTGGAGGACGGTTACATGGAACTGAAGGTCCACACCCCCTGCCTGCTGACCTGCATCAAGGAACTGAACCAGCCCCGTTACATGAGCGTGTCCGGCATCTTCGAGTGCTTCGACAAGCCCATTGAAGTGTTTGACTACAACGCGCTGAAGGACGATCCCCTCATCGAGACCGACACCATCGGCCTGAAGGGCTCCCCGACGAACGTTTACAAGTCCTTCGCTCCCCCGGTCAAGGGCGCCGGCATGATGGTCGAAAGCGCCGCCCAGCTCGTCGGGATCCTGAACGACAAGCACCTGATTTGAGAGAGGAGAGAAGTACAAATGGCTGAATTCAATGCTATGGACACCGCCGCTTTCAAGGGCGTTTGGGTCTTCTGCGAACAGCGCGAAGGCCAGATCCAGACCATCAGCTATCAGCTGCTGAGCGAGGGCCGCAAGCTGGCCAACGACCTGGGCGTCGAACTCTGCGGCGTGGTCATGGGCAGCGAAGTGAATGAAAACTACGTCAAGGCCCTGGGCGGCTACGGCGCGGACCGCGTTTACTACATCGACAGCCCCCTGCTGAAAGACTACACCACCGACGGCTACGCCAAGGCCCTCTGCGACCTGGTCATGGAGAAGAAGCCCGAGATCGTGCTGATCGGCGCCACCAACCTGGGCCGCGACCTGGGCCCCCGCTGCGCCGCCCGCCTGCACACCGGCCTGACCGCCGACTGCACCCACCTGGATGTGGATGTGGAGAAGTACAAGAACTTCCTGCGCACCACCTCCAACATGGATGTGGACAACACCAAGTTCGAAGAGAACACCAACCTGAAGATGACCCGCCCGGCTTTCGGCGGCCACCTGATGGCCACCATCATCTGCCCGCGCTTCCGCCCGCAGATGTCCACCGTCCGCCCCGGCGTCATGCAGACCCAGCCCTATGACGAGGCCGGCGCCGCCAAGGTCGTGGTGGAAAAGATCACCCCCGCCCTCAGCGCCGAGGACATCCATGTGGAGATCCTGGACATCAAGAAGAGCGCCAAGAAGCTGGTGGACCTGATCGGCGCCGATGTGGTCGTCTCGGTGGGCCGCGGCATCAGCTCCGACCCCGAGAAGGGCATCGCCCTGGCCGAAGAGCTGGCCGGCGTGCTGGGCGGCGTCGTGGGCGCTTCCCGCGCTGTCACCGACGAAGGCTGGCTGTCCGCCGACCATCAGGTGGGCCAGACCGGCAAGACCGTCCACCCCCGCATCTATGTGGCCCTGGGCATCTCCGGCGCCATCCAGCACATCGCCGGCATGCAGGACTCCGAGACCATCATCGCGGTGAACAAGAACGAGGGCGCCCCCATCTTTGATGTGGCCACCTACGGCCTGGTGGGCGACCTGTACAAGGTCGTGCCCGAACTCATCAAGCAGATCCGCGCCATCAAGGCTGCCCAGTAAGCGGCAGACCCGGCAATCGCCGGATCGACCCTGTTTCCTCATACTCATACAGAAAGCCGCCCCGGCCAAGCCGGGGCGGCTTTGTTTGACACGGCAGCGCAGGAAAGCAGGCTCTACGGACCCCTCAACCAACTGTCGAGCCCATCGGACCGGCGGTCGGTTGCCTTTTGGGCGGTGCTGTGGTAGGCTGGTAGCAAACCAAAGGAGGAATTGCAACCATGGAACAGGAAACAAAAACCCTGGGGGCGGTCATTGCCGCGCTCCGCAAGCAACAGAATATGACCCAGGCCGATCTGGCCGCCCGCATGGGGGTGACCGACAAGGCGGTGAGCAAGTGGGAACGGGACCTGTCCTGCCCGGAGGTGACAGCTTTCCCCCGCCTGGCCGAAGCACTGGGCACCACCCCGCAGGAACTGCTGCAAGCCAAAGCCCCCGCACCGGGCAAAAGCGAGGTACAGGGGCTGGTTAAGCTGATTGGCCGGTGTGTAGGGCTGGCCGCCGGTGTGGCGGTGGTGGCCCTCAGCGCTCTGGGGCAGATCTCCGCCGATGCGGCCCTGCCCCTGCTGGGCCTGGGTCTGGCCGCTCTGGCGCTGGCCGCCTTGCAGGGGTAAGCCACCCCGCCCGCCGCCCCGGCTTGGCCGGGGCGGCTTTGTTTTGGCTGCGGTGCTGCCGGGTCAGTCCTTCAGCCGCTCCAGCGCGGCCATGGCGCGGGGGTCGGCCCGCAGCGGGGCGTAGAGCGGCTCGGCCAGGATCTGGCGGTACAGCACCTGCCACATGGCATGCAGGTCCGGGTCCTCGGTCATGGGGCCCTCGCCGCGCTGGGGCAGGGTGGGGGCAAACAGCGCCTGGTTGGGGGTGGGCAGCGGGCCGGTCAGCACATCCACATAGGCTTCCAGCGCGGCAGCGGCCTCCTCCACCCGGCCCAGTGCCAGCAGCGGTTCCAGCTTCATCAGACCGCTGGAATCCAGCAGCCCGAATGTTCGGGCCAGCATGCCCGCCGCTTCGGCCACGGCCAGCCGGCGTTCCGGTTCGGGCAGCAGGGTCTCGCTTTGCAGCAGCGCCAGCAGGGAGCAGACGTGGTGGACATGCTTGTACAGCTGGTTCTGCAGGGTGGCCCGGGCGGCGTCCGTCTCGCCCCGTTTGAGCTGCAGCAGATAGCGGTTGTTGGTGGCGTCCACCACATGGTCGGGCAGTTCCTGCAGGTAGCGCTCGGCCTGGTCCAACTGGCCCCGGGCAATGGCACAGGAGGCCAGCTGGTTGGCGGCATACTGGGCCATGGCCGGGTCGGGGCCGGCGTGCAGCTCCGCCCACAAGGCGGCGGCGTTGTCCTGCCAGCGGTCCTTGTCCGCCTGGTCGGCGTCGGGGAAAAATACCCGAAAGGCCGCCCACCCCACCGCCGCCTGCATCTGCAGCGCCGCACAGCCGGGGTATTCCCGCAGCAGGGCGGTCAGGGCGGCTTCCGCCCCGGACCGGTCGCCTGTCAGGGCGGTGTGCAGGATGCCGTTCAGATGTTCAACGGCTTCCGCCTCGGTCATGGCGGGGGTGAACTGCAGCAGCTCGTCCACCCGGCAGCCCAGCGCCCGGGCCAGCGGGCAGAGCAGGGTGATGTCCGGGTAGGAACTGTCGGTCTCCCACTTGCTTACGGCCGGGGCGCTGACCCCCAGCCGGGAAGCCAGCTGCTCCTGGGTCAGCCCGCGGGCGCGGCGGCGGGCGGCGATGTTGGCGCCGATCTGTAACATAGGGATCATGGAATGTCCTCACTTTCCTGATAAGTTCGGACCGGCCGGCTGGTCTTGTCCCTATTGTACCCGCCCGCCGCCCCGGCTGCAAGGGAGGCAAAGTTAAGCGGCAGGCAGAAAAACCTGAGCGCTGTTCAAGGGGCCGGCCTTATTCGTACCGCAGGCCGAAGCCGGAACGGTAGTAGTTGCCGTCGGCGTCGCAGTAGGCATAGCTGCCGCCCGGCACCCGGGCCAGGATCTCCGGGTCGATGTAGGGGTCCTTGGCGTAGCCCGGCACATCGTTGGGGGAAGCGCAGACCTCCCGCATCACCCCGTCCAGCTCCTTGTGGGTGATGGCGATGACCTCCTGGGAGGAGACCATCGTCAGGCTCATCCGGCCGGTGGGGTTGTAGTCGCCGGTCAGCACGTCCAGCTGGGCGCCCAGGGCGTTGGCCATGGCCACCGGGCTTACGGTGTACTGGAAGGTCAGCCCGTCCACATGGGGCTCCAGCTTGCCCAGCAGCCAGGGGTTGCAGACCACGCAGGTGGCGATCACCTTGCCGCCGTGGTCATGAACGGTGCGGCACAGCCCGGGGATCTGGTCCACCCCCCGCAGGGTGTGGATGGCCACCTTCCGGCCGGAGAGCTTCTGGCTCTTGTTGACCTCCCGCTCGTCAAACAGCTCGCCGTCCACCAGGTCGATCACCGGCATCGCATACTGCCGGAACACCATCCCGTTGGACCGGGGCCAGACATGCAGGTAGGCGTAGTCGCAGTCCTCGGGCCGGTCCACCACCGCAAAGCCCCGGGCGCCGAACAGCTCGGTCAGCTGGGCCCGCAGCGCCTCGTTGCCCTCGTCGCCGGCCACGCCGGCGCCCATGGCCTGGGCGACCGCCGCGCCCGGATCATCGCCGGAAAACACCGCGATGTACACCTTTTTGCCCCGGGCCAACGGCAGCACGCCGCCGTGGTTCTTGGCCAGCACGACCTCCTTCTGGCAGGCTTTGTAGGCGGCCTTCTTGGCGCCCTCAAAGTTTTCGGCCCGCACCCGGTCGGCCTCGTCGGGGTCCAGGTAGGGGTTGTCCACCCGGTTCTGGCGGAACAGGCTCAGCAGGCGGCGGTAATTGGCCCGGTCCAGGTCGGCCTTGGGCAGCAGGCCCTGCTCCACCGCGGCCAGGATGTTCTCCACATCCGAGTTGCCGCCGATCACATCGGTGCCGGCGCTGATGCACCGGGCGTACCGCTCGGGCACCGTGCAGTTTTCCAGCCCGTACATCTGCACCGTGATCACGCCGGAGTCGGAGTTCACATACCCGTCAAAGCCCATGATCTCCCGGGCCAGGTCGTGGATGAGCTCCTTGGAATAGGTGGAGGGCACGCTCTCCCGGGAGGTCAGCTGCCCGCGGTAATACTGGGGCCGGGTGCGGCTGTCGTTGGCAATGCGGGAATAGTCCGGCATGATGGCCGAAGCCTTCATGTCAAAGGCTGCCTGGAAGGGGGGCAGGTGGTAGGTTTCCATCGAGCCTTCGGTGGGGTACAGCCGCCACTGGCCGATGGGCATGTGGGGCTCAAAGCCGTTTTCGGCCGGGCCGTCGCCGGGGAAATGCTTGACCGTCAGCACCACCGAGCCTTCGTTCAGCCCGTCGGGACCGTTCTGGTAGCCGCGCACCAGTTCCCGGGTGATGGCGGCGGTCACTTCCGGCCGTTCGCCGTAGGTGCCGGAGTTGCGGGGCCAGCGGGGGTCGGTGGACACATCCACCTGGGGCCCGTACATGATGTTCAGCCCGGCGGCCTTCATCATCTTGCGGTCGGTGTCGGCCATCTCGTACACCAGGTCGGCGTTGCCGTCGCCCAGCACGGCCGCCCCCATGCCCAGGAAATCCGGGTACCCGATGTTGATGGGGTTGGTGTGCAGCGAATAGGGGATGGCTGCGCCGCCCCGGCAGGCTTCATATTCCAGCATCTGGGTGCCCAGGTTGTGGTACAGCGCCACCATGCCGGCCTCGCACCGCATGTCGCCCCGGTACACGCCGGCCGTGATCTTGCGGTCCAGCACGTCGGAATCGTCGCACACCATCCTTACGCCGGGCAGCAGCGAAGGCGGCTCGGCTGCGTCGGGGTCATGGTGCAGAAAGATCCGCTCGGGCACCAGCGCGCCGGTCTCGTCGGCGGCCTCGGCCCGGGTGGGAACCACCGGGGTGTTCCACAGGGTGTTCAGCACCAGGCCGGCCTGCTGGTCCAGCCGCAGGTGGGCCACCATGTCCCGGGCGCGGGTCTCGGGGTCATTGCGCCAGTCCTCATAGGGGGACAGCACGCCGTCGTTGTCCATGTCCTTGAAGAACAGGCCGTCCTGCACGATGACGCCGCAGGTGGTCACCCCGATGGTGGGGCCGTTTTCGTTGCGGAACAGCACGGGTTCCAGCACCTGGGCGTTGATGCGGTCGCCTTCCTCCAGCTCATAGGGCGGGCGGATGTAACCGTTTTTCATGGCGGGGTCGTATTGTACGGGATTTCGTTTCATGGTACGCCTCCTTGGGGGGCCGCCGCCTTGACAGGGAGGGCGGCAGAGCCTATACTGTGGTGGAACCGAAAGCGGAAACGCTGTTTTCAGGATCCATCTTCATTATACTAGAGCGCAAAAAACCCTGCAATAGCCGCCGCCCCGGCAGGTATGCCAGAAAAAAGGAGGGCTTCCCTATGCAAAGTGACCAAGACTTCACCATCCGCCCCGCCGTTTGTGGAATTCCGGATGCGGCAGCCTTGGCCCGGGCGGGCGGACTGAGCCCTGCAGCGGAACACAAGACCCCGGCCGGGGCGGTTTGAACCGTTCCCCGGCCGGGGTCTTGTGGGGTCCTGGCGGGTCAGCCCCGCCTCGCCGCCCAGGCGAAGCCAGTCGGCGGCGACGCAGCTCCCGCCGGCCGCGCCGCAGCCGCCGATGGCCGGGCCCGGGCAGCCCGGGCAGCGGTCCTTTTCAGGGGTGGTTGTCATCTTGTTCCCTCCAATCTGCGGCGCCGGTCTGCGCCGTTTTGCCCCATTATACCCCGCCGCCCCGCCCCGGGCAAGGCCGGACTTGCCGGCCCGGACGGATGTGCTATAATGGGGCCGGGCGGAGCTTTCCGCCTGTCGTATACGCTTATGCGGAAACGGGCGGCCCTGCCGCCGAAAGGAAGGTCCTGTATGCAGCCAAAGATTTTTGCACACCGCGGCGCCAGCCGCTATGCCCCCGAAAACACCCTGCCGGCCTTTGCGCTGGCGGCCGAACAGGGCGCCGACGGCGTCGAACTGGATGTCCACCTGACCCGCGACGACCAGCTGGTGGTCATCCATGACGAGACGCTGGAGCGCACCACCGACGGCGCCGGCTGGGTCAAGGACTGCACGCTGGCCCAGCTGCAGGCCCTGTCCGCCGCCAACGGGATGGACGGCTTTGCCGGCACGCGGGTCCCCACCCTGCGGCAGGTGCTGGAACAGCTGCGCCCCACCGGGCTGCTGGTGAACATCGAACTCAAGACCAGCGTGATCTGGTATGCGGGCATCGAGCAGAAGACGCTGGCGATGGTGCGGGACCTGGGCATGGCCGACCGGGTCATCTACTCTTCCTTCAACCACTACAGCATCCAGATGGTTCGGGCGCTGGACCCCTCGGCCCGGACCGCCTACCTCTATGCCGACATCTTCTGCGATGTGGAAAAGTACGCCGCGGCCCGGGGCGTCGGCGGGCTGCATCCGGGGCTGTGGAATGTAAAGATGGCGGATTTCCTGCACACCTACCTGAACAGCGGTCTGGATGTGCGGGTCTGGACCGTCAACGACCCGGACGATCTGCGCTGGCTGCTGGAAGCCGGCGCCGATGTGATCACCAACGACCCCGCCCTGGCGGTGCAGGTGCGGGACGGTCTGGGCCGCTGAGCCGGCCCGAAGCCCTGCACGGTCCGGGCGGCTGCCCGGCAGGGGGCGGACGACCCCCTCGGCCAGGACCCCGCCGGGACCCGGGCAAATCCGCCGCCCCGGCGGTTCTGCCGCCGCCGGCCGCCGCATACCCTGCCATAAAAGCGCAACGGGCGGGGGTGTGGCTGTGTTTGGTATTTTTTGGGTGTTTTTGCAGGCGGCAGCGGCGCAGGTGGTCTACCTGGGGCTGCGGCTGGAAGGGGGCAGCTTCCCCCGGCCGCTGCGCCCGGCCGAGGAGCGGGCCGCCTTTGCGGCGCTGCAGGCCGGGGACCCGTCGGCCCGGGACCGGCTGATCCACCACAACCTGCGGCTGGTGGCCCATGTGGTCAAAAAGTACTATGCGGCCGACGGCAGCAGCGAGGACCTCATCAGCATCGGCAGCATCGGGCTTATCAAGGCGGTGGACACTTTCCGCCCCGAGCGGGGCGTCCGCTTTGCCAGCTATGCGGGCCAGTGCATCGAAAACGAGATCCGGATGCATCTGCGCCGGGTCCGGCGGGAGGGCACGGTCCTCTCGCTGCAGGAACCGCTGGAAGGCGGGGAGGGGGACGGCGGCCTGACGCTGGGGGACGTGCTGCCCGAGGACGCCGCCATGGAGGAGCGCTGCGAGCAATCCGACGAAGCCCGCCGCCTGCGGGCGCTGGTGGCCGGCCTGCCGCCCCGCCAGCGGGAACTGCTGACCCTGCGCTACGGCCTGGACGGCCGCCCGCCCCGCACCCAGAACCAGGTCGCCGCCCGCTTCGGCATCAGCCGCAGCTATGTCTCCCGCCTGGAAAAACGTGCCCTCGACCAGCTGGCCCGGCAGTGGCGGCAGAACTGAGCGCCCCGCCCCGCAAAGGCGCATTCCCCGCCCCGGAACCGCCCCTGAGGGCAAAGAGCGACGACAAAAAACGCATACGCATAAAAGATCGGCCCTCACCGGAAGCAGATTCCGTTGAGGGCCGATCCGTCTTGTTTGTTTTGTCAGGTCCGCTTCTGTCAAGGAGAGGCTGCTCGGCCGCCTGCCCGGTCTCACATCCGGTGGTCGGCAAAGATGGGGTCGTCCTGCCACAGGACGGTGTGGCCGGCGGCGCGGGTCTTGTTCAGGTCGATGATCCGCTGGTTGCTCGAACCCCGGAACCGCAGCGTGATGTCCTTCTCGTCGGTCAGGAACTCGCCGTCCACCAGCACGTCCAGCAGGCTCAGCATCTCGTCGGTCACCTCGCACCGGGCGGGGCTCGGCTGCAGCAGTTCCCGCTCATAATGGTTGCCGGTGTAGCACCAGATGGTCTTGTGGGGGTACAGCACCCGCACGTCGTGCAGGAAGGGCACCAGCGCCCGCTGGTTCTCCGGCTCGAAGGGCTCGCCGCCCAGCAGCGAAAGCCCGTCGATATACTCCGGCGCCAGGCTGCCCAGGATGGCGTTGCGCGCCGCCTTGTCAAAGGGCTGGCCGTAGCAGAAATCCCAGGCCACCGCGTTGAAGCAGTCCTTGCAGTGGCGGCGGCAGCCCGACACGAACAGGCTGGTGCGCACCCCCTCGCCGTTGGCGATGTCGCAATATTTGATGTTGGCGTAGTTCACAAAAATCTGCCTTTCCGTGCAAAGTCTTTCCGGCGCCGCAGCCCCATATCTGGTGGGCCGCGCCGGCCGGCGCCCCTGTATCTCGCGGGGGCGCTCCCCTAGTATACCAGCCGGCGGGGAAATAAGCAAGGGCGGGGGACCGCCGGACGGGTCAAAAACAATCGCTGCAGCGCAAAAGAATAAAACTGGACGTTTTTCATACAAAAACCGGGCGAAATTTCGTCACTTTGCAAGGCGGTTCGTTTTCCGCGTCGCAGCGCCAAAAACGGAATATATTGCATAGATTTGTATGGAAATACACAATATATAGTGGGTCCTGGCCTTGACTTTCCTGCCGGGATGGGATAAGATTGTATTTGTTCGCCGGCAGGACCCGCGCCCCGAAACCCGGCGCGGACCCCGGCGCACTGAGAACATTCCGGTGAGGTAAGGAGACAATCATGAAGATCATCAAGCGCAACGGCAGCGAGGCTGTCTTTGACATATCCAAGATCATCGCGGCGGTCAGCAAGGCCAACAATGTGGTGCCGGCCGGCCAGCGGCTGACCAAGGAACAGATCCTGCAGATTGCGGACGAGGTGCAGGCCGTCTGTTCGGGGCGCAACCATGCCATGAATGTGGAGGAGATCCAGGACCTGGTGGAAAACGCCATCATGGGTTCCGGCGCCCACGAGGTGGCCCGCAAGTACATCACCTACCGGTATGTGCAGGGCCTCAAACGCACCCACAACACCACCGACGACCGCATCCTCAGCCTGATCGAGTGCAACAATGAGGAGGTCAAGCAGGAAAACTCCAACAAAAACCCCACCGTCAACTCGGTGCAGCGGGACTACATGGCCGGCGAGGTCTCCAAGGACCTGACCATGCGGATGCTGCTGCCCCCCGAGGTGGTCAAGGCCCATGAGGAAGGCATCATCCACTTCCATGACGCCGACTACTTCGCCCAGCACATGCACAACTGCGACCTGGTCAACCTGGACGACATGCTGCAGAACGGCACCGTGATCTCGGGCACGCTGATCGAAAAGCCCCATTCCTTCTCCACCGCCTGCAACATCGCCACCCAGATCATCGCCCAGGTGGCCTCCAACCAGTACGGCGGCCAGAGCATCAGCCTGACCCACCTGGCCCCCTTTGTGGACATCAGCCGCAAAAAGATCCGCCGGGATGTGGAAGCCGAGATGGTCCAGCTGGGCATCCAGCCCGGGGAGGAGAAGATCGCCCAGATCGTCGAGACCCGCCTGCGGGAAGAGATCAAGCGCGGCGTGCAGACCATCCAGTACCAGGTGGTCACCCTGATGACCACCAACGGCCAGGCCCCCTTCATCACGGTGTTCATGTACCTGGGCGAAGCCGGCGACGACCAGCGGCTCAAGTCCGACCTGGCCATCATCATTGAGGAGATGCTCCGCCAGCGCTACCAGGGCGTCAAGAACGAGGCCGGCGTCTGGATCACCCCGGCTTTCCCCAAGCTGATCTATGTGCTGGAGGAGGACAACATCCGCGAAGGCACCCCCTACTTCTACCTGACCAAGCTGGCCGCCAAATGTACCGCCAAGCGGATGGTGCCCGACTATATCAGCGAGAAGAAGATGCGGGAATACAAGCTGTCCAAGGGCGAGACCGAGGGCCACGGCGACGTGTACACCTGCATGGGCTGCCGCAGCTTCCTGACCCCCGACCGCAGCGGCAACGGCTGGGACAACATCGCCAACGCCAAGAACTATGACGGCAAGCCCAAGTACTACGGCCGGTTCAACCAGGGCGTCGTGACCATCAATCTGGTGGATGTGGCGCTGTCCTCCGGCGGGGACTTTGACAAGTTCTGGAAGGTCTTTGACGAGCGGCTGGACCTGTGCCACACCGCCCTGATGTGCCGCCACAACCGGCTCAAGGGCACCTTGTCCGACGCGGCGCCCATCCTGTGGCAGTACGGCGCGCTGGCCCGCCTGAAGAAAGGCGAGCCCATCGACAAGCTGCTGTACGGCGGGTACTCCACCATCAGCCTGGGCTATGCGGGGCTGTATGAGTGCTGCAAGTATATGACCGGCAAGAGCCACACCGACCCGGCCGCCAAACCCTTCGCGCTGCAGGTCATGCAGCACATGAACGACGCCTGCGCCAAGTGGAAGGCCGAGAGCAACATCGACTTCAGCCTCTACGGCACCCCGCTGGAGTCCACCACCTACAAGTTTGCCAAGTGCCTGCAGAAGCGGTTCGGCATCGTGCCCGGCATCACCGACCGGAACTATATCACCAACTCCTACCATGTCCATGTGTCCGAGCAGATCGACGCCTTCACCAAGCTGAAGTTCGAGTCGGATTTCCAGAAGCTGAGCCCCGGCGGCGCCATCAGCTATGTGGAAGTGCCCAACATGCAGGACAACCTGGCCGCGGTCATCCGGGTCATGCAGTTCATCTACGACAACATCATGTACGCCGAGCTCAACACCAAGAGCGACTACTGCCAGGTGTGCGGCTTTGACGGCGAGATCCGGATCGTGGAGGACGACGGCAAGCTGGTGTGGGAATGCCCCCACTGCCACAACCGGGACCAGAACAAGCTGAATGTGGCCCGCCGCACCTGCGGCTACATCGGCACCCAGTTCTGGAACCAGGGCCGCACCGCCGAGATCAAGGACCGGGTGCTGCATCTGTAAGAAGGCCGGTAACTGAAAGAAACGAAACGGGACGCCCCCGGCAGGGGCGTCCCGTTTTTTGCGGCGGGGGTTGCGCGGCGGGGCGCCGGGCAGGTATAATAGGGGAAAGTACGCCCCGCGGGGCGAAAACAGCAGGAGGGAAGGATGGCAGACAGCTACATCATCGACGTGATCGTCGATCTGCAGAACGACTTTGTGGACGGGGCGCTGGGCACCCCGGAGGCCCGGGCGATGATCGGCCGGGCGGCCGCCGAGGCCCGGCGGGCGGCCGAGGCCGGCCACGCGCTCTTTTTCACCCTGGACACCCACGGCCCCGACTATCTGACCAGCCGGGAAGGGGGCGACCTGCCGGTACCCCACTGCATCCGCGGCACCGAAGGCCACAGGCTGGCCCCGGCGGTGGCGGCGGTGGCCGAGGCGGACATCCCGGCCTGCCCCCACATCCGGCTGGTGGAGAAGGACACCTTCGGCGCCCGGGACCTGCCCGGGGCGATCGCAGACTTCCTGGCCGGGCGGAAGGCGGAGAAGTTCCGGGTCTGGGGGCTCTGCACCGACATCTGCGTGATCTCCAACGCGATGCTGCTGCGGGCCTTCTTCCCCGAAGTTCCCATCGAGATCCTGGCCGACTGCAGCGCCGGCGTCACCCCCGAAAGCCACGCCACCGCCCTGGCGGCCCTGGCGGCCTGCCAGTGCCGCATCCGGAACGCCGCCGACGCCTGAAACGCCGGATACAAGACAAAAACACCAACAAAACACCGCCCCCGGGCGGCCTTGCGGCCGTTCGGGGGCGGTGCTTTATCAGTAAGGGTGGGGAAAATTCACAGTTCGCAGGGGGCAAAGCCGTCCTTGCCCAGCACCTGCACATGGTCGTAGCCCAGGTCTTTCAGCTGGGCCGCGGCCTCCTCATAGCCGAAGGTCAGGGACTTGGCCTCGTGGGCGTCGGCGGTGATCACCACTTCGCCGCCCAGCTCCCGCCAGCGGCGGAGCAGCGCCTCGCCGGGGAAGAAGTCCTTCCGGTACCCCCGGTAGACGCCGGAGGTGTTCACCTCCATCACGACGCCGGCGGCCGCGGCGGCTTCCAGCGCGGCGCCGGCGGCCGCATGGTAGCGGGGGGCGTCCTCGTCAAAGAACTTGTTGCCGCCGTTGATCTTTTTGATCAGGTCAAAATGGCCGAGGATGGTGGGCTTGTGGGCCACGACCTGCTCCACATTGCGGAAGTAGGCTTCCACCACGGCCAGGCCGTCGCCGTCAAAGTCGTCCTGGATGCAGGCGGCCAGGTCGGCGGGGCGGAAGTCGATCTCGTAATACCGGCCGGTCTTGGGCCCCCGGACATAGTGGGCGCTGCCGATGGTGTAGTCGTAGGCGGCCGGGTCGTCGTCGGAGTTCAGGTCCCACTCCAGCCCGCACAGAATGTCCATCTTGCCGGCGTAGCGCTCCTTCAGCTTGGCCACCTGGGCGCGGTACAGCGCCGTGCGGCTCCGGGTCATGCAGTATTCAATGTCGCAGGGGGTGTGGCTGTGGCCGGAAAAGCCCAGCGTCTTCAGCCCGGCCTTCCAGGCCGTCACGGCCAGTTCGTCCAGGGTGTTTTTGCCGTCGCAGAGTTTGGAATGTACATGCACCGAACTCAGTTTGTATTCGCCCGCCATAACTTACTGCATCCTCTCCTGTTTTACTTTGTGGTCCACCACATGGCGTTTTTCCAGCTCTTTGGTGATATCCTCCACCGAGATGCCCAGCTCGATCATCAGCACCAGCACATGGTAGGCCAGGTCGCTGATCTCAAAGATGGTCTCGGCCCGGTCCCGCTTGCCGCCGGCAATGATGACCTCGGTGCATTCCTCACCCACCTTTTTCAGGATCTTTTCCAGCCCCTTGTCAAACAGATAGCTGGTGTAGCTGCCCTCCTGCGGGTCGGTCTTGCGGCCTTCGATCAGGTCGTACAGCCCCTGCCAGGTGAACTGCTTGAGCTCGTCGGACACATACACCGGGTTGAAAAAGCAGCTCTCGGCCCCGGTATGGCAGGCCGGGCCATCCTTGATGACCTCCACCACCAGGGCGTCCTTGTCGCAGTCGGCGGTGATGGACACCACCCGCTGTACGTTGCCGGATGTCTCGCCCTTGCGCCAGATCTGCCCGCGGCTGCGGGACCAGAACACCGTGCGCCCTTCCGCGATGGTCAGGGCCAGGGTCTCGGCGTTCATGTAGGCCAGGGTCAGCACCTGCTTGGTGTAATGGTCCTGCACGATGGCCGGGATCAACCCGTGGGCGTCAAATTTCAGACTCTGTGCGGTTTGCTGATATTCCATAGATGAGGCTCCTGTCTGGTGCGCCGAAAGCGCTGGAAATGGATAGTTATAGTGTACCGTGAATCCGGGATTTTTGCAAGGGGAAAAGCAAAAATCCCCGCCGGCCGGAAGAAAAACGGGCCCCCCCCGGCAGGCTGCCCCCTTACAGCCGCATCTCGACGCCCAGGGCGCGCAGATACTCCTTCAGCGGGCGGATCTCCACCTGTTTGCTGTGGAAGATCGAGGCGGCCAGCCCGGCGTCCACGCCGGGGTGGTGCAGGAACAGCTCGGCGAAATCCTCCTGCCGGCCGGCCCCGCCCGAGGCGATGATGGGCACCGGGCAGCGGGCCGCCACGGCGTCCAGCATTTCCAGGTCAAAGCCGTTTTTCACCCCATCGGTGTCGATGGAGTTGACCACCAGCTCGCCGGCGCCCCGGCGCACGCCGGCCTCCAGCCAGTCCAGCGCGTCCAGGCCGGTGTCCTCCCGCCCACCTTTGGCGAACACCCGGAACTGCCCGTCCACCCGCTTCACATCGGCCGAAAGCACCACGCACTGGTTGCCGTAGCGCTGGGCCGCCGCGCTGATCAGGTCGGGGCAGCGGATCGCCCCCGAGTTGACGCTGACCTTGTCGGCGCCGCATTTGAGCACCCGGTCAAAATCTTCCAGCGTGTTGATGCCGCCGCCCACCGTCAGCGGAATAAAGATCTCGCCGGCCACCCGGCGCAGAATGTCGGTGAACAGCCCCCGGCCCTCCACACTGGCGGTGATGTCGTAGAACACCAGCTCGTCGGCGCCGGCGGCGTTGTAGAACCGGGCCATCTCCACCGGGTCAGCCATGTCCCGCAGCCCTTCAAAATTGACCCCCTTGACCACCCGGCCGTCCTTCACGTCCAGGCAGGGGATGATGCGTTTGGTGATCATTGCGCCCCTCCTTTCAAGACTGGTACCGGCGCACCGCCTCGGCCAGGTCGATGGCGCCGGTGTAGATGGACTGGCCCAGGATCGCCCCGTGGCAGCCCATGGCGGACAGTTCGGCCAGCTCCTCCATCCGGGCGATGCCGCCGGAGGCGGTCACCCGCAGGCCGGGGATTTGGAGCAGGGTCCGGTACAGTTCCAGGTTGGTGCCCCGGAGGGTGCCGTCCCGGGAGATGTCGGTGGCAATGATCGCCTGTACGCCGGCGTCGGCGCAGCGGCGGCAGAAATCCAGACCCGGTTCGGGGGTCACCTCCCGCCAGCCGGCCACCGCGACGCAGCCGTCCCGCAGGTCCACCCCCACGGCGATGCGGGGGCCGTACTTGCGGGCCATGCGGGCGGTGAAGCCGAAATCCTTCACCGCAATGGTGCCCAGGATGCACCGGTCCACCCCCATGGCCAGGTAGGTCTCGATGCGCGCCTCATCCCGGATGCCGCCGCCCACCTCGATGTACAGGCCGCACCCGCCGGCGATGGCGCGGATGCTTTCCAGGTTGGCGGTGGTGCCGTCCCGGGCGCCGTCCAGGTCCACCACATGCAGGCAGCGGGCGCCGGCGGCCTCAAAGGCCCGGGCCTGGGCCGCCGGGTCGGGGTTGTAAACGGTCATGCGGTCGTAATCGCCCTGGTACAGCCGCACGGCGCGGCCTTCCCGCAGGTCGATGGCAGGGAACAGGTCCATGCAAAGCCCTCCTTACAGTTCGGCAAAGGCCCGCAGCAGCCGCAGGCCGGTGTCGCCGGATTTTTCGGGGTGGAACTGGGTGCCGTACACCAGCCCCCGGCGCACCGCCCCGGTCACCGGGATGCTGTAGTCGCTGGTGGCCAGGGTGCTTTCGGCGCAGTGCTTGGCGTAGTAGCTGTGGACATAGTAGACATACTCGCCGTCCTTCACATACCGGAACAGCGGGTCGTCCGCCCGCCCGGGGGCAATGTGCAGCGCGTTCCAGCCGATGTGGGGCACCTTCAGCGCCGGGTCGGCCAGGTCGTCGGCCAGCGGGCAGACCCGGCCGGGGATCAGCCCCAGCCCGGCGTGGTCGCCGTACTCGCTGCTGCGATCAAACAGCAGCTGCATCCCCAGGCAGATGCCCAGCAGCGGCGTCACGGCGGCCTGCTCCCGCAGCACCGGCACCAGGCCGGTGGCCCGCAGCTTGTCCATGGCGTCGGCAAAGGCGCCCACGCCGGGCAGCAGGATGTGGTCGGCGGCGCGTAGGTCTTCGGCCGAGCGGGTCACCCGCACCTCGGCCCCCAGGCTCCGCACGCTGGAAGCCAGGCTGAACAGGTTGCCCACGCCGTAATCCACAATGGCGATCATGGTCATTCCTCCTTTTTACAAATCGGTCAGCGCGCCGCGGGGGCGGCTCCCTCCGCTTCGTCCAGGGCGTCGAAAAAGCGCTGCATCTGGGCGGGGGTGCCGATGGAGATGCGCAGCCAGTCCCGGATGCGGGGGGCGTCGAAATGGCGGATCAGCACCCGGCGCCGGCGCAGCGCCTCCAGGATCTCGGCGGCCGGGCGGCGGGGCGGGCGGGCAAAGAGGAAGTTGGTGGCGGAATCCAGCACCTGCCAGCCCCGGTCCCGCAGACCGGCGGCGGCGGCGGCCCGGGTTTCGCAGATGGCCGCCACCGTCCGGCGGAAGTAGTCCTCATCCTCCATGGCGGCGGCGCCGGCGGCCTCGCTCATCGAGTTGATGTTGTAGGGGCTGTAGCTGAACTTGACCCGGTTCATGTCGGCAATGAGCCCGGGCTGCCCCACGCAGAAGCCCAGCCGCGCCCCGGCCAGGCTGCGGGATTTGGAGAAGGTGCGCACCACCAGCAGGTTTTCGTGGTCCTTCACCAGCGGCAGGCAGGAAGCCCCCGGCCCCGCAAAGTCCACATACGCCTCATCCACGATCACCACCCGGTCGGGGTTGGCCTGCAGGATCTCCTCCACCGCGGCGGTGGGGGCCAGCAGGCTGGTGGGGGCGTTGGGGTTGGCGATCACGATGGCGGCGCCCAGGCCCCGGTAGTCGGCGGGGTCCAGGGTGAAATCCCCCCGCAGGGGCACCACCCGTTTGGGCACCCCCAGCAGGTCGCAGAGCACCGGGTAAAAGCTGTAGGTGATGTCGGCAAAGGCCAGCGGGGTGCCGCCGTCGCAGAAAGCCCGGATGGCCAGCAGCAGGTTTTCGTCGCTGCCGTTGCCGCACAGCACCCAGGAGGCCGGCACGCCGCACCGGCGGGCGATGGCTTCGGTGAGTTTTGTCTGCCGCAGGTCGGAGTACAGCCGCAGCCCGGCCACGGCATCCCCCACGGCGGCGGCCACGCCGGGGGCCGGGGGGTAGGGGTTCTCGTTGGCGTTGAGCTTGACAAGGTCCGCCACCGCCAGCTGTTCGCCGGGGGTGTAGGGGGTCAGCGCGGCCAGCGTCGGGGTAAAAAATCGGCTCATGGTCAAACCTCCCGGGGCGGGCACAGGCCCGCCTCCTCGGCCCGCACCCGGTAAACCAGGTGGGGCATCTCCACGCCGTGGTAGTGCTTGGTGAACTGCCCCACCACCTGCATGCCGTTGCGCAGGGCCACCGCCCGGCTGGCGGCGTTGGTGTCCCGTATGATGGAGTAGACGGCCGGCACCCCCAGCGCCCGGAAGGCATAGTCCCGGCAGGCGCGGGCGGCTTCGGCGGCATAGCCCTTGTGCCAGAACGCCTTCTCGAACAGGTAGCCCACCTCGGGCACCGGGCCGGGGGCAATGTCGGGGGGCACCGGCTGGCGGGTCACGCCGCACTGGCCGATCACCCGGCCGTCGGTGCGGCATTCCACCAGCCACAGCCCGAACCCGTATTCGGCATACCGGTCCAGCTGGCGCTGCAGCCAGTCGGCCACCTCCTCATCGGAGAAGGCGTGCTCATAGGCGTACATGACCGCCGGGTCCTGCAGCACCCGGGCAAGCGCCGGGCGGTCCGCCGGGGTCATCGGCCGCATCCGCAGCCGGGGGGTCAGCAGCTCCCAGGATGTCCGCATGGCGGCCTCACCGTCCTTCCTCGTACCGGATGGTCACGCTCCGGGCGTGGGCGTGCAGGCCCTCCCGCTCGGCAAAATCGGCGATGCGGTCCTTCACCCGGCCCAGGGCTTCGGGGGTGTAGTAGATAAAGCTGGACTTTTTCACAAAGTCGTCCACCCCCAGCGGGCTGGAAAACCGGGCCGTGCCGCTGGTGGGCAGGGTGTGGTTGGGGCCGGCGAAGTAGTCGCCCAGCGCCTCGGGCACATGGCGGCCCAGAAAGATGCTGCCGGCGTTGCGGATCCGCCCGAGCACCGCGAAGGGGTCGGCCACGCAGACTTCCAGGTGTTCCGGCGCGATGAGGTTGGCGGCCTCGATGGCCTTGTCCAGATCGTCGGTGACGACGATCTTGCCGTTGGTGTCGATGCTTTCCCGGGCGATGGCGGCGCGGGGCAGCGCGGGGATCTGCACCTCCAGCTCGGCCTGCACGGCGCGGGCCAGCGCGGGGCTGTCGGTGACCAGCACGGCGGTGGCCAGCCGGTCGTGCTCGGCCTGGCTGAGCAGGTCGGCCGCCACCCAGGCGGGGTTGCACCCGCCGTCGGCCAGCACCAGGATCTCGGAAGGCCCGGCGATCATGTCGATCCCCACCTTGCCGAAGACCTTGCGCTTGGCGGTGGCCACATAGATGTTGCCGGGGCCCACGATCTTGTCCACGGCGGGCACGCTCTCGGTGCCGTAGGCCAGGGCGGCCACGGCCTGGGCGCCGCCGCTCTTGACGATCCGGTCGATGCCGGCCACCGCGGCGGCCGCCAGGATGTTGGGGTTCACCCGGCCGTCCGGCCCGGCGGGGGTGGTCATGACGATCTCGCCCACGCCGGCCACCTTCGCCGGGATCACATCCATCAGCACGGTGGACGGGTAGGCCGCCGTGCCCCCCGGCACATACACCCCCGCCCGCTGGATGGGGGTGTACTTCTGCCCCAGCACCACGCCGGGGGTGTCGTTGACCATAAAGTCCCGGTGGACCTGCTGCTCGTGGAAATGGCGGATGTTGTCCGCGGCCATCCGCAGGGTGGTGAGGAACTCCTCCCCCACGGCGGCGAAGGCTTCCTCCAGCTCTTCCCGGCTCACCAGCAGGCTGTCCAGCTCGGCGTGGTCGAACCGGCGGGCATAGTCCCGCAGCGCTTCGTCCCCCCGCCGGCGCACATCGGCGATGATGCCGTCCACCACCGCCTCCACATCGGCCTCGGCCCGGATGTCCCGGTTCAGGATCTCCTCCGGCGCCACCTTGTCAAAATCAAAAATACGGATCATGGTTCCCGTGCCTCCTTTACTTTCCGGCCGGCGCCAGCGCCGCGCCGATCTTTCCCAGCAGTTCGGTGATCTGGTGGTATTTGAACTTGTAGGCGGCCCGGTTGGCGATGAACCGCGCCGAGATGGGCAGAAACTCCTCCAGCACGGCCAGGTCGTTCTCCCGCAGGGTGGTGCCGGTCTCCACAATGTCCACGATCACGTCGGACAGCCCCAGGATCGGCGCCAGCTCGATGGACCCGTTGAGCTGGATGATGTCGATGTCCCGGCCCTTTGCCTCAAAATGGGCCCGGGCGATGTTCACAAACTTGGTGGCCACCCGCAGCGCCCGGCTCTCGTCGTCGGCAAAGTCCTTGGGGCCGGCCACGCACATCCGGCATCTGCCCAGGCCGGTGTCCATCAGCTCGTACACGTCGGCGCCGGACTCTTCCAGAATGTCCTTGCCCACAATGCCGATGTCCGCCGCGCCGTGCTCCACATAGATCGCCACGTCGCTGGGCTTGACCAGGAAATACCGCACCCGGGCCCCGGGGTTTTCCACCACCAGCTTGCGGGTGTCGTTGTAGTTTTCGCTGGCGCCGTAGCCGGCGCCGGCCAGCAGGCCGTAGGCCTTGTCCCCCAGCCGCCCCTTGGGCAGCGCGATGTTCAGCCAGCGCCCGTCGGCCTCGGCCCCGGCCGGGTCGGGCAGGCGGTCCAGCTCGTCCAGGTAAAGCGCAAAGCCCAGCGCACAGGCCCCCGGGGTGAACCGGCGGGCCAGCAGGTCGTACCGCCCGCCCTTCAGCAGCGGGCGGGGGGCGCCGGCCGCGTACCCGCTGAACACAAGGCCGTTGTAATACTCCATGTCGCCGGCAAGGCTCAGGTCCAGCCGGGCGCCCCGGCCGGCCTCGCCCAGCTCGTTCTGCAGCGCCTGCAGTTCGTCCAGCGCGGCGGCCTGGGCCGGGGTCGGGTCCAGCGCCCGGGCCCGGGCCAGCACAGCCCCGAAAGGCCCGTGCAGGGTCAGCAGCCCGCACAGCGCGTCGGCGGCGGCTTCGCCCAGCCCGGCGGCCGCGGCCCGGGCGCGCAGCTCGTGGGCGCTGCGGTCCCGCAGCAGCGCCAGCAGGGCGGGCCGCAGGGCGGGGGGCACGGCCAGTGCGTCCAGCAAGCCGGTCAGGTAGCCCATGTGCCCCAGCTCCAGCACGGTGTTGGTGCCAAGGGCCGCCAGGCTCCGGGCGGCCAGCGTCACCACCTCGGCCTGCTGGGCCGGGCCCACGGCGCCCAGGGCTTCCAGCCCCATCTGGCTGATCTCCTGGAAGGTCCGGCTTTCCCGGCTGGGGCGGCAGACCTGCTCGATGTAATAGTACTTCTTGCACTCGCCGGGGGCGGGCTGGGCGTTTTTCGCAATGGACAGCGTCACGTCCGGCCGGATGGCCCGTAGCTTGCCGTCCAGATCGGTGAAGGTGATCACCCGCGCATCGGGCAGAAAGTTTTCGTTCTGCTGGTACAGCGCATACTCCTCAAACCGGGCGCAGCGGTATTTCCGGTAGCCGGCCTGCTCATACAGCGCCCGCAGCTGCAGGGTGCAGCGCTCCGGCCGCGGGCAGATGTTCCAATCAAATTCCATAATTCCCTCCCAAACCTCTCATAAAAAAACAAACAGGCCCACCATCCCCTTGCGCCGCAGGGCGCAAAAGGAAACGGTACGCCTGTTTCTTTTTACAAAATCAAAAAGAACTTACCCCTGGCAGCCCAGGTCATCCCAGTCGGCAAAATCCTCCGGCTTGGCGATGGCGGTGGGGTCCATCTTGCCGTCCTCCGTCGTCGGCACAGGGTCGGTGTGGTCCTGCACCGGGTTGGGGTTCACGGCGCTGTCATCCGCGACCGGGTACACCGGGGTCCCGGCGGGGGCGGCGGGCTCGGCTTCGGCCTCAGGGGTCTCAGGCGCATCGGCGGCGGGCTCGGCTGCGTCGTCAAACGCCTCCGGGCCCACAATATGCTCGGGTTCCCCCTGCTGGGCATAGCGCTGGGCCAGCAAGGTGGCCGCACAGCCCAGGGCGGCGCCGGTCAGCAACGGCAGCAGATGACGGAAGAATGCCATAAAAGTCCCTCTTTTCTGGTACAAATGCGTAAGGCAGATCCCCCAAAACCGGCAAACGGCCGGTTCCGATGGAAGATGTGGTTAGTATACCACCTTTTTCCCCGGAATACAAGCGAAAACTTTTGCCAAAGGGGGTGACAAAACCCGACATGGCAGGGTATTCTGATTGAAAGGACCTTTCAGAGAAAAACGAGAGGAGGGACCCCATGCAGCCCGAGGACTATCGCGCTGCCGTGGAACGCTACCGGGACATGGTGTGGCGGGTGGCGCTCAACGGCACCCGCCACACCCAGGACGCCGAGGACGTGACCCAGGAAGTATTCCTGCGGCTGTTCACGACCCGCAAGCCCTTTCAGGGTGAGGCTCACCTCAAACACTGGCTGCTGCGGGCGACGGTGAACCGCTGCCGCAGCCTGATGGCCAGCCCCTGGCACGCCCGCCGGGCGGCGCTGGAACCCGACGAGACCGCCCCCGACCCGGCGGCGCAGCTGGGGGGCGAGGCGCGGGACCTGTACGACGCGCTGCGCACCCTGCCGGCCCAGGCCCGGCTGGCGCTGTACCTGTACTATTTTGAAGGGCTTTCCACCCGGGAGATGGCCGGGCTGCTCCACTGTACCCAGACCGCCGTGACCACCCGCCTGCAAAGGGCGCGGCAGGCCTTGCGCCGCGCCATGACCGAGGAACCCGAGACCGAAAGAGAGGATGGTGCCCCATGAACGAAGAACGATTCCGCAGCCTGTACCGAGATACCATGGCCGGCCTGCACGCCCCGGCCCGGCTGGGGGCGGCCCCGGCCCGCCCGCCCCGCCGCCGGCCGGCAGTGCTGGCAGCGGCGGTGGCGGTGGCGCTGGCCGCCTGTTCGGCGGTGGCGGCGGGCGGCGTCACCCTGCGCGACCTGAGCCTGGGGGAGAGCATGGCCGAAAGCGCCTTTACCGCCCGGGTGGAACTGCCGCTGACCGCGCCGGAGGACCTGCCGGCGGCCATCCGGCGGGCCGCCTGGCAGATGAGACCCGAGCCGGAGGCGGATTCCCGCTTCCTGATCAGCGACGGGGGGATGCAGTTCCTTGAACTGGAACAGTTCCGGCTGACGCCGGATGTGGGGGTGGAACACGGGGAGGACTACACCCCCGGCGAAGCGCTGCTGACCATGGACAGCTGGGAGGCTGCCGGCCGGGCGCTGGGCTGGACGCTGCCGACCCCCGCCGCGGCCGACGAGATGAACGTGGTCACCGACACCCTGACCAACACCGACCCGGACGGCCGCTACCGGGCGCTGGTCCGGGTGCGGGGGGACGCCGCCGCCGGAAGGGTGGAGCTGGTCAGCGCCGGCACCCGCTGGTCGGGGCCCCGGGGCAGCCTGAGCCTGTCGGTCTACGGGCTGGTGGGGGAAGGAAAGACCGGCACGCTGGACACCACCTTCCGGTTCTGGATGGGCGACGCCGCCTGGCAGCCGGAGGATTACGAGATGGCCAACGGCATCACCGCTACCATCGCGGTGCCGGAAGCCGGCTTCAACCCCAACGGCCTGTGGGCCTACTTTGTGGATGACGGCAAGCTCTGCCTGGTCCAGTGGAACTGCCGGACCGACGGCGACGCCGACCGGGAACTGGCCGACCTGAAGGCTGTGCTGGACAGCTTCCCGTAACGGCGGGGCCGGGGAACGAACCCCGAAGAGAAGTCCGTTGAGATCTGCCGTCAGGGCAGGGAAGGAGGTCATCCGATGAGCAAGCAGACAAAACAAGGCGCCCGGCTGGGCGCTGCGCTGGCCCTGGCGCTGCTGACCGGCTGCAGCGCCAGGATCACCTCCAGCCGCGGGGACATCACGATCACCACCCGGACCCAATAGGGACTGACAAAGGGCGCGCTGCAGAATGAAGATCTGCAGCGCGCCCTTTTGTTGTGGATCAAGCTGTCTCCCCGCCTTCCAGGGACACCCGCAGCGTCGCCTCGGCGCCGCCGCCCCCGGCGTTGCGCAGTTCCAGCCCGCCGCCGTGGGCCTCGGCCACCCGGCGGGCCAGGTACAGCCCCAGGCCCTGGTGGGGGCCGTGGCGGGCCGGGTCGCCGGTGTACAGCAGCCGGCCGGCCTTGCGCAGCGCCTCGGGGGTAAAGCCCGGGCCGCTGTCCCGCACCCGGAACACCAGGGCGCCGTCCTGCAAAGCGGCGGTCAGCCGCACGGTGCCGCCGGCGGGGGTGTGGCGCACGGCGTTGTCCAGCAGGTTGTCCACCGCCCGGGCCAGCCGCCCCTCCTGCGCCGGAAAGCGCAGCCCGGCGGGCAGGTCGGTCTCCATCTCAAAGGTCAGCCCGGCCGCCGCGCACAGCGCCCGGCCCACCCCGGCCCGCCCGGCCGCAAAGCCGGCGGCTTCCACCGGGGCGGCGGGTTCCTGCCCGGCCCCCGGGGCGGCGGCTGCCCGCAGGTCGGCCAGGTACTGCCCGGCCCGATCGGCCCCCCGGCGGATCGCCTCGGCGCTTTCCCGGGCGGCGGGGGGCAGGTCCTCCTCGGCCAGCAGTTCGGCATGGCCGGAGATCACGGTCAGCGGGGTCTTCAGGTCGTGGGTCAGCGCGGCGATCTGCTCGGCCCGCTGCTGGTCGGCGGCCCACTGGGCCTGCAGGCTGTCGGCCAGGTGCCGGCGCAGCGTCTGCATGGCCTGCAGCGCGGCGTCCAGCTCCCGGATGCGCCCGCGGGGAAAGGGCGGCCCGCTCAGGTCGCCGGCGCGGATCCGGTCCGCCGCGGCCTGCAGCCGCTCGCTCTCCCGCCGCAGCCGCCGGGCGGTGCGCCGGGTGGTCAGCGCCACCACCAGCACCTCCAGCCCGGCCAGCACCCCGAGCCCCAGCAGCTGGAAGTCCGGCAGTACGCCCTGCAGCGCCCGGCTGGCATAGGGCATCGAGAAGGTGTAGACCAGCAGGCAGACCGACCCGTCGGCCAGCCTGCCCCGGCGGGAAAACAGCGGGTAGAACACCCGCCCCGAAGGCTCGCTGTGCCAGCAGCGCAGCGCCCCTTCCAGCTCCCGGCCGGTCAGGTTGGTGGCCAGCACGGTGTCCGAGTCGGGGCCTGCAAACAGCACATACCGGCACAGCGGGTCAAAGCCGGCGGCCGCGTCGGCAAAGGTGGCGGCGGTCCGGCCTTCCAGCGTTTCCAGGGCGGCCAGGCTGGCCTGCTCGGCGGCGTTGGCCGGCAGCACCAGGCCGGTGTTCATGACGATGGTCAGCCCGAACCACCAGCCCAGCGCCGCCAGGGCGCCCAGCGCCACGGTCAGCACCAGGTAGCGGGTCAGCACCCCGGGCAGGCTGGCCGGCGGCGGAGAAAATCGCTTCATGCCTCGCCCTCCTTCCACCGGTAGCCGATGCCCCACACCGTCTCGATGGGCCCGGGGTCCACCCCCGCCGCCCGCAGCTTGGCCCGGATGTTCTTCACATGCTCGGTCACGGCGCTCTCGTCGGCGGTGCCGTCGTAGCCGAACACCGCCTCGTAGATCTGCTCTTTGCCGAACACCTGCCCCGGGTGCAGCGCCAGCCATTCGCAGATGGCGTACTCGCTCTTGGTCAGCGGCAGCGGTTCCTCCCCCGCCAGCAGCCGGCGGGCGTTCAGGTCCAGCACCAGCGTTCCCCGCAGCAGCCGGTGGACCGCCGCCCCGCCCCGCTGCTGCCGGCGCAGGTGGGCGGCCACCCGGGCCCGCAGCTCGGCCAGCCGGAAGGGCTTGGCGATGTGGTCGTCCCCGCCGGCGCCCAGCGCCTGCAGCACGTCGGCCTCCCCGCTTCTGGCGGTCAAAAACAGGATCGGCGCGCCGGTCAGCCCGCGGATGCGCCGGCACAGCGCCACCCCGTCCTCGCCGGGCATCATCACGTCCAGCAGGATGCAGTCCGCCCAGCGGCACAGCCGTTCGTCCACCTGGGCGCCGGATGTGCAGCTGCGCACGGTGTGCCCGTCCCGGGCCA
>DWWE01000080.1 GCA_019119835.1 Candidatus Gemmiger stercoravium
GCCCGCTTCACCAAAACCACGATCAGCACTCGCTTTTGTGTGGCGTAAATAACAAAGCTGCGCTATCCGGCTATACGGGCGTTTGGAGGTTGTATTTATGAATGAACGCAATGTGGATGAGACCCGTAAAAGTGTTGATGTTCCGACCTTTCTCAACTCTGATTGTGCAATGATTTACACAGGTAAATCGTTGCCCACAATAGGGCTTATGTCTGGTGACATTGTGTGTATACGTTATGGAAGCTCGGTGCCCGAAGGAGCCATTGCAGTCGCTCGCAAGGGCGAAGAAAACATACTGGGGCGTCTATGGGAAAATAAAGTTTACGGATTTATTCTTATGCCATTTGACGAGAGGTGTAGTTTTCTATCATTTTCGGACACTGGCAAGGAATCGCCAAAAATCATTGGAGAAGTCACCGGATGGGTTCACAGTACGATAAAGGAAGCCGCCCAAGTAGACACACAAAATCAGAACGAGGCAAACGATTGATCATATGGGATAATATCCTAACAATGATCCAATCACCCGCCGGGCCTCTTATTTGCCGTGCTGTAACTAGACAAAAATCATAAATAGTTGACCAAAAGTTGACCATTCCAGCCTATCGCGCCCATTTTTCGACGCAAAAAAGAGCCGCCGTCCCTGCAAATTATAACGCAGGGACGGCGGTTTTTGTCTGGAGCTGGCAACAGGAATCGAACCTGCAACCTGCTGATTACAAATCAGCTGCACTGCCAGTTGTGCTATGCCAGCGGGAACTTGTATATTTTAGCACGTTCGGGCGGCTGTTGTCAACCGGGCAGGGTGGCCTGCAGGGCGGAATAATCGGCCAGGGTCAGCTGTTCGGGGCGCAGGCGGGGGTCCAGGCCGGCGGCCTGCAGCGCCGCGGTGACCTGGGCTTTGGGCAGGTTGAGACCGGCGGCCACCGCGTTGGCCGCGGTCTTGCGGCGCTGGGAAAAGGCCGCCCGGATCAGCCGGAACAGCCCGGCTTCGTCCCCGCGGGCCGGCTGCACCGGCGGGTGGTCGTGCAGGTCCAGGCGGATCACCGCGCTGGTGACCCGGGGCGCCGGGTAAAAGCTGCCGGGCTGCACGGTGAACAGCTGCCGCGGGCTGGCGTAGTAGGCCACCGCATAGCTGATGGCCCCGGTCTGCCGGGTGCCGGGGGCCGCGCACAGGCGCTGGGCGGCCTCCTTCTGCACCATGACCGTGATGCTGCGGATCGGCAGGCGCTCTTCCAGCAGGCGCATCAGGATGGGGCTGGTGATGTAGTAGGGCAGGTTGGCGCAGACCGCCACCGGCATACCGGGGAACTCTTCGGCCAGCAGGGCGGCCAGATCCACCTTGAGCACATCCCCCATCACCAGCTTGAAGTTGGGGAAATCGGCCATCGTCTCGGCCAGCAGCGGCTGCAGGCGGGTGTCCACCTCCACCGAGACCACCTTGTCGGCCCGCCGGGCCAGCTGTTCGGTGAGCACGCCGATGCCGGGGCCGATCTCCAGCGCGCCCCAGCCGGGACCGAGGCCGGCGGCTTCGGCGATGCGGGGGCATACGCCGGGGTTGATGATGAAGTTCTGGCCGAAGCCTTTGGAAAGGGAGAAATCATACCGGGCGCACAGGTCCCGGATGGTAGACAGATCGGTGAGTGCCATGGCGCCCCCTCAGCCCACCAGGGCCAGCACCGCGTTGACGGCGCGGCTGATCTGCGGGTCGGTCTGGACGGTGAAGTCGTAGTAGCTGCTCTGTTCGTCGGCGGTGAGGGCGGCATCCACATCGGGGGTCAGGCCGGCGCCGTTCCAGGTCTCGCCTTCATTGTCCAGCAGCAGCCCCACCGTGATGACCGCCGCGCTGCCGTCGGAGAAGCTCTGCGGGTCGGAGAGCAGCACCCCCATGCCGGCCGTGGTGGTCCCCACCAGATTGGCGCCGCTCATCTTGCGCAGCGCATTGGCAAACAGCTCCGCCCCGCCGGCGGTGCTCTCGTTGACCAGGCAGGCCATCGGCAGGGTGACCTCGTGGTCGTCGGACACCCGCAGGTCGGTGACGGTTCCGTCCTTGGCCTGGCTCTGGGCCACAAGGCCGGCGGGCACACAGTAGTCCGCCGCGATCAGGGCGGAGTTGAGGGTCTCGCCGGTGTTGTCCCGCAGGTCAAAGACAAACGCCACAGCGCCCTGGTTGAGCATGCTGTCCACCGCCGAGCGGAATTCCAGCCCAGTGTTGGCGCTGAAGGCGTCGATGTCGATGTAGGCCACGTTGCCGTCCAGCAGCTGGGCGAACACCGTGGTGGTGGTATAGTTGGCGTGGACCAGATCCATCGTCTGCTCCTGCCGGTCCGGGGTCAGGTAACTGATGCTGACGGTGGTGCCCTCCTCACCGATCAGGGCCGAGTTGATGGCCGCCGTATCGGTCATGGTACGCACGCCGGTGCCGTTGATGGCCGTGATGAAGCCCCCCGCCTCCAGGCCGTTTTCGGCCGCCGGGCTGCCGTCATACACCCGCAGGATGCGGGCATAGCCGGAGGAGGAATCCTTGATGACCGAGACGCCCACATTCATCAGCCGGCCGTTTTCCAGACCCATGCGCTCCGAATAGGCCTTGGCTGAATAGTACCGGGCATAGGGATCATTGATGCCCAGCATGTAGCCGGAGGCAATGGTATCGTTGAGGGTGTCCTCATTGATCTCGGCGTATTCGTTGTTGCGCACATAGCGGTCGATCTCGGCCAGCTTGTTGTACATCTGCTCACGGTTTTTGACGCCGGAGACGATGTTGTTGAACATATCCATCGAGACGACCATCGTGATGGAAAAGGTGACGGCCATGGCGATCAGGGTGACTGTGGCCGCTACCGCCAGGTTTACTTTTTTGCTCATCGGGAGGATCCTTTCTCGTGGGTGCGGCGGGCACCCGAATGCAGGCAGATGCGCCCCTGCACCGGCGGGCGCAGGGACGCAAGCGGAAAAACTGTTTACAGCAGCGCGTAGATCAGGGTGGAGAAAAGCCCCAGCCCCATCAGCACCGCCATGACCAGACAGGCGATGCGGGCTGCCGTTTTATGCTGTTTGTGTTCCATGCTGTGTCACCTCGAATTCCCGGCTCAGTGCGGGACGTAGTTCAGCGGGTTGGTGCGGGCGCCGTTGACCCGCAGTTCCAGATGCAGGTGGTTGCCGGTGGAGTTGCCGGTGGACCCCACATACCCAAGGACATCCCCCTGGGAGACCGCCTGGTTCACGCTGACAGAGGGGGTCTGGATCATGTGGGCATACAGGGTGGTGTAGCTGACGCCCTGGTCGTCGGTGCCATGGTAGACCATGACGTAGTTGCCGTAGCTGTAGTGGTAGGCGGAGGTGATGACCTTCCCCGAGGCCACCGCCCGGATGGGGGTGTTGCCGGCGGCGGCGAAATCGACCCCTTTGTGGCCGCCGGCGCCGTACTGGCAGGAGATGTACTTGTAGCTGTCCAGCGGGCAGATGAAGTTCAGCGAGCAGCTGATGGGGGCGTCGGCAAAGCTGTTCTGCGCATCATTGATGATGGACTGCAGGTAGGCGTCCAGTTCGTCGGCAATGCGGTTGAACTCCGCCTGTTTGTCGCTGATGGCGCTGGCCAGGGCCTGCTCCCGGGCTTCGGCCTCGCTGATGGAGGAATCCAGCGCCATGATGGTGTTGGTCAGCTCGTTGGTGGTGGCTTCCAGGCTGTTGACGTTGCTCTGCTGCTGGGCCTCCTGGGCTTCCAGGTCGGCTTTCTGGGCTTCCAGCTCTTCCTTTTCGGCGTTGAGCTGGGCCTTCTGGTCGTTCAGGTCATCGCAGATCTGCTGGTCCTGCTGGGCGATGCTTTCCATCACGTTGGCGTAGGTGAGCAGCTGGAACATGCTTGACACGCTGGACAGCAGCTGGATGCTGCCGCTGGACTGCAGATACTGCATGGCGGTGAGCCGCTCGGCAAAGGAATCAAGCTGGGCGTCGTAATCGGCCTGCTTCTGGTCGATCTCGGCCTGCTTTTCGTTGATGCTCTGCTCCTTCTCGGCGATCTGGGCTTCCAGTTCGTCGATCTTCTGCTGGATGGTCTGCATCTGCCCTTCCAGCTCCGTCCGTTTCTGGGCGGTGGCTTCCCGGTCCTGCTGGGCGCTTTCCAGGTTTTCCTGGTTGTCCTGCTGTTCTTCTTTCAGGGCCTCCAGCTCTTCCTGGGCCTGCTGCTTCTGGCTTTCCAGTTCCTTCTGCTTGTCGTCGGCCCGGGCCGGCAGCGCCGCCTGCATGGCCAGTGTCAGGGCCAGGCAGAGGCTGAGCAGAACAGCCAGGATCCTGCGGACGGTTTGGATCTGTGTGCGGTGTGACATTGTGCGGTTCCCCTCCCCCATTCAGCGGCTTTCGGCGCTGTCAGACATTCAGATGTTTGCGGATGCTGGTGGCCGTGCCGATGCCGCAGAGCACGAAACCGAAGACGACAAAGCCGATGACCACATAGTACCAGACATCCTGCAGCGGCACCAGTGAACCACCCAACAGGGTGGTGAGGTTGCTGGGGTGTTCGATGTACCAGCGGTAGATGGCATAGTAACTGCCGCATACAATGCCGGAAGAGATGGCTGCCGCCAGCAGACCGGAGGTGGTGCCCTCCACAAAGAAGGGGAAGCGGATGAAGCCGTTGGTGGCGCCCACCAGCTTCATGATGGCGATCTCTTTGCGGCGGGCAAAGACGGTGATGCGGATGGTGTTGCTGATGACCACGATGCTGACCAGCGCCAGCACCCCCACCAGCCCGATGCAGATGTAGCTGATGACCCGCTGCAGCGAGACGAAGGTATCGGCCAGGTTGACCGCGGCGTTGACCCCGTCCACATAGTCCATCGACTGGATCTGGGTCATGATGGATTCCATCTGGGAGACATCGGACACCGCCACCCGGTACATCTGGGGCAGCGGATTGTCGGCCTGCAGGTCGGCGTACAGATCGGTGTAGGAGCCCAGCAGGCTGTCCCACTGGCTGAGGGTCTCTTCCCGGGAGATGTACACCACCGAGGAGACCCCGGACACGGCGGCGATCTGGTCGCCCAGGGCGGTCACCTGTTCGTCGGTGGCTTCGTCATTGATGATGACGTAGCTCTCGTTCTGGGAGCCGATGTAGCCCACCACGGCGTCCACATTGACGCCGAGCAGGTAGGCCGCGCCGACCAGAATCATGCAGACGGTCAGCACGCCCATGGAAGCCAGGGTCATCAGCCGGTTGGCCCGCATGTTGTGCAGCCCCTGGCCCACAAGATAAGTAAAACTGGAAAAACGCATACGTCCGCCCCCTTACAGATACGTCGGTTCCATGCCCATGGCCCGCATACGGGCTTCGTACTCACGGGCGACTTCGGGGTGGGCGGTGTCCGCCGCCACCTGGCCGTGGGCCAGCGTGATGACACGGTTGTGGTATTTGCCGGCCAGCTGGTGGACCAGCTCGTGCTCATGGGTGACCACCACCACCGTGATATGGACCTTGTTGATGGCTTCGAACAGCTGCATGATGTCCATGCTGAGCTCGGGGTCGATGTTGCCGGTGGGCTCGTCCGCAATGATGAGCTTGGGGCCGTGGGCCAGGGCCCGGGCCACCGCCACACGCTGCTGCTCGCCGCCGGAAAGTTCGTCGGGCAGGCGGTCCATCTTGTCCTCCAGCCCCACCAGGCTCAGCGCAAAGGGCACCCGGTTCTTGATGGTCTTGGTGGAGATGTTGGTCACCCGCATGGCGAAGGCCACGTTCTCGTACACCGTCATGGTGGGGATCAGGCGGAAGTCCTGGAACACCACCCCCATCTGCCGGCGCATGTAGGGCACCTTGCGCCGCCGCAGCCGGGTCAGGTCCTGGTCATTGATAAAGACATGCCCCTCGGTGGGTTTTTCCTCCATCAGCATCAGTTTGAGGAAGGTGGACTTGCCCGCGCCGGAATGCCCCAGCACAAAGACGAACTCCCCCTCCTCGATGTGGAGGTTGATATCTTCCAGCGCGACGTTTTCATCGCTCTGCGTCTCATAAACTTTGGAAACGTGTTCAAATCGGATCATAGCGTTCTCCTGCAATGACAGCACATCCCTGCCGAAAAAGGGCAGAACAATACAGCTAATACTTTACCATTAAACCCGCGCCGCGTCAAGGTTTACGGCGGCGCACACCCCGCGCTGAAACGCGATTTTACCGCCCCGAAGGCGGAATTGTGGAAACTTTGTAAAACTTTTGCGGCCCGCCGGCGCAAAGCGGGGACCCCGGCAACAAAAACGGCCCCCGGCAGCTGCCGGGGGCGCGGACCCTTGCGGGGACGGATCAATATTTGGCCGGGTTGGCGGAAAGATACTTTTTGACCATCAGCGCCACCTTGAAGACGATGGCGTCGTCAAACTTGCGCAGGTCCAGGCCGGTGAGCTTCTTGATCTTTTCCAGCCGGTAGACCAGGGTGTTGCGGTGGACGAAGAGGCCGCGGCTGGTCTCGGAGACGTTGAGGTTGTTTTCAAAGAAGCGCTGGATGGTGAACAGCGTCTCGGAATCCAGGCTGTCGATGGAGTCCTGCTTGAACACTTCATGCAGGAAGGCTTCGCACAAAGTCGTGGGAAGCTGGTAGATCAGGCGGGCGATGCCCAGATGGTCGTAGGAGATAACCTGCTTTTCGGTGTCAAAGACCTTGCCCACCTCCATGGCGATCTGGGCTTCCTTGAAGCTGGCGGCCAGGTCCTTGATGTTGCCGATGGGGGTGCCGATGCCCACCACCGCCTTGATATAATGCTCGCCCTGGAGATTGTCCACGATGGAGGCGGCCAGCTTTTCCATATCGCGGGTGCTGTTGTCCGGCTTGATCTCCTTGACAAGGACGGTATCACTCTCGCTGATGTTGAAGACGAAGTCCTTCTGCTTGTCCGGGAACAGGCCGCTGACCACATCATAGGCCGAGATGTCGTTGCCGCTGGTGACGCGGATCAGCAGCACCACCCGCTGCACGTCCGAGACGAAATGCAGTTCCCGGGCTTTGGCATAGATGTCGCCGGGCAGGATGTTGTCCAGCACCACATTTTTGATGAAGTTGGTTTTGTCGAACTTTTCGTCGTGGTATTGCTTGATGCTCTGCAAACTGATGGAAAGCAGCGCCGCAAACTGGCCGGCGGTGGCGTCCATCCCTTCCACAAAGACGGCGTAGTCATTGTGCTTGGTGTTGGAGAACTGGTGGTAGGCGTAACCGTCCTTGACAAAAGCGTCGCCGGCGGTCAGGCGGCTGGCCGCAAACCCTTCCCGCATCTCACCGATCTGCCCCAGTTCAGAACAAGCAATGACGGCGCCGGTCTCATCCACAACACCCACCACGCGGTCGATCGCGTTTTTCATCTGGTAGACCACATTCTGGAATACCCTGTTCGCCATGATGCCTTCTCCTTACTCTATCCATACTGTTGTACGCTTTGTACTGAATGACCAAACCGGCACAGCCGTTTAACCGGTCGATCCGCCGTGATTTTGACCCAATTCAACAGGTCTCTGATGTATATTTTACACAATACGCTTAGCTTTTGCAACAGTTTTCCACGAAAAAATTGCTTTTTTCTTGTGTAATTTTGTTCCGGCCACGAAAATTTTCATTTTCTGAACCGACCGGCCGGGCAAAACTTCCGTCAAAATGACAAAAGGGTAACGGCGGGCGATGCTCAGTCCTGCCGGCTGCGGGGGGTGTCCTTCCCCTTGCTTTCCAGCGCGCCGGTGCCGCCTTCCACCACGCCGCGGCGCTGGAACACATAGGTGATGGAGCGCAGGAAGATGGCCAGGTCCTTGCGGAAGGTGATGTCGGCGGCATACTCGCCGTCATAGCGGGCCTTTACGTCGATGGGCAGCTCGTCGCGGCCGTTGACCTGGGCCAGCCCGGTCAGGCCGGGGCGGATGTCGTTGGCGTGGACGGCGTCCCGCGCCTCGATCAGATCATACTGGTTGTACAGCGCCGGCCGCGGGCCGATGATGCTCATTTCGCCGGCGATGATGTTGTAGATCTGGGGCAGCTCATCCAGGCTGGTGCGGCGCAGAAAGGCCCCGCTTTTTGTGATGTAGGAGTCCGCGTTTTTAAGTAGGTGGGTGGGTACGTCGTGGGGCGTATCCCCCCGCATGGTCCGGAATTTAAGGATGTTGAAGTGGGTCTTTCCGGCCCCCACCCGCCGCTGGCGGAAGAACACCGGCCCCGGCGAGTCCAGCTTGACCCACAGGGCCAGCAGCCCCATGGGGATGGCCAGCACAACGGCCGCCCCCAGCGACAAGATCAGGTCCAGCAGGCGTTTGATATGGTCACGATACATCCGTCAGCCCTCCCCTGCGGCTGCCTTGGCGGCGGCCGCCGCAATGACGCTTTTGTCCATAATGGCCGTGTTGCCCCGTGCCGCGCTGACCGTGTGGTCCTTGTTGACCTTGCGGTTGGGGTGGTAGCTGCCCACGATGCGCTGCAGCCCTTCCACCACTGCCTCGCTGTTGTGCTCGGCGCAGATCTGCAGGTGCTGCAGGTCGGTGTAGAAGCGGGCCAGGTCGATGTCCATGGGCGGGGCCACAAAGATCTTGTTGTGGGCGGTGCTGCCCATCTTATCCTGCTCGGAGTCCAGCATGAGCTCCTCGTACAGTTTTTCGCCGGGGCGCAGGCCGGTGATCTCGATGGGAATGTCCGCCCCGGGCTCATAGCCGTAAAAGCGGATCAGCCGGGTGGCCAGGTCCATGATGCGCACCGGCTCGCCCATATCCAGCACATAGATGCTGCCGCTTTTGGCCAGGCCCCCGGCCTGCAGCACCAGCTGGGCGGCCTCGGTGATGGTCATGAAATAGCGCACGATGTCCGGGTGGGTGATGGTGACCGGCCCGCCGTGCTTGATCTGCTCTTCAAACAGCGGGATCACGCTGCCGTGGCTGCCCAGAACGTTGCCGAACCGCACCGCCATGCACTTCATCGCGGTGTTGGCGGCGTAGGTCTGGATCAGCATTTCGCAGATGCGCTTGGTGCAGCCCATGACGTTGGTGGGGTTGACGGCCTTGTCGGTGGAAAGCTGGACGAACCGCTCCACGTCATGCTCGGCGGCAGAGGTGAGGAGGTTTTTGGTGCCGAAGACGTTGTTTTTGACCGCTTCGGCCGGGCTGACCTCCATGAGCGGCACATGCTTGTGGGCCGCCGCGTGGAAGACCACCGAGGGGTGGTAGGTCTCGAAGACCTCGTCCAGCCGCTCCTTGTCCCGGATGGAGCCGATCAGGGTGACGATGTTGGCGTCGGCGCCGTACTTGTTGTGCAGTTCCACCTCCAGCTCATAGGCGCAGTTTTCATAGATGTCGAAGATGAGCAGCTGGCGGGGGCTGTAGCGCATGATCTGGCGGCAGAGTTCGCTGCCGATGGACCCGCCGCCGCCGGTGACCAGCACGATCTTGTCGTGGAGGTATTCCGAGATCTGGGCATTGTTGAGCTGGATCTCGTCCCGGGAGAGGAAGTCAGCGGTGTTGAGTTCCCGCAGGCCGGCCGCCACCGGTTTGCCGCTTTCGTCCACCGCCTGGGGGTCGTTGAGCATACGGACCCGGCAGTGGGTGGAGTTGCAGAGGTTGATGACCTCCCGCAGGCGCTCGCCCTTGAGGGTGGTGATAGCAATGACGATCTCGACGATGTGGTATTTGCGCACCAGCTCCGGAATGTCCGAGATGGTGCCCCGCACCGGCACCCCCTGCACCCGCAGGTTCTTTTTGGTCAGGTCGTCGTCCACAATGACCACCGGGTTGCCGAAGGAGGTATTCTTGGTCTTGCAGAGGTTGACCGCCCAGGCGCCTGCGTTGCCGGCGCCCACGATGAGCAGCGGGGCGTCGTCCCGCCGGGTCCGGCCTTTGGTGTTGCGCTCGTTCAAAGTGGCCCGGAAGGCCCTGGCGAACCGCCAGAGGAACCGCACCCCCGCCACCGCCGCCGTGTTGAACACTGCGCCGATGATGAGCACCGCGCCGCTGATCGCCCGGGGGCGGAAGAACATATCCACCAGCAAAATCAGCCCGGTGGACAGGCCGGACAGGCAGAGCAGCCGGGCCAGGTCCCGCATACCGGCGTACTCCCACATGATCTCGTACAGGCCGCCAAACCAGAACACGACCATATAGATCGGCAGGATATAGAACAGCATGGGGGCCATGGCCTGGATGACCTGCTGGCGGTTGCCTTCCCGCAGGACCTGCTCGCCCACCGTGCCGATGACGGCGCCGGTGTCGTCGAAGCGGAGCAGGATGGCCAGGTAGTAGCACAGCACGATCAGGCCGCAGTCCAGCAGCATCAGCAGCAGCCGGCGCGGCAGGCCCTTGATCAGTTGTTCGTTGGATTGTTTCATGGGTTGCGTTCCTTCACGATTTGGGTGGTTCTTGCCCGGGGCCGGCGTCCGCCTCTGCCCCAGGCTATGATTTTTGCATCCATTGTGTGTATTATAACACGGTTTTGCTCCGTTTGTCCCCCCTCAGGCTGGGCAAACGGAGCAAAAGCTGTACAAATCAGTCGGCGTTTATGCAGCAAACTGCACAAAGGCCATCCCTTATTCCACCGTGACGCTCTTGGCCAGGTTGCGGGGTTTATCCACATCCAGGCCCTTGGCGCAGCTGACATAGTAGGCCAGCAGCTGCAGCGGAATGACCGCCAGGCTGGTGGCAAAGCAGGGGTCGGTCTTGGGTACATAGACCGTAAAGCCGGCGGTATCCTCGATGCTGTAGTTGCCGTAGCTGGTCAGCCCCATCAGGAAAGCGCCGCGGCTCTTGGCTTCCACCAGATTGGAGACGGTCTTTTCAAACAGCGCCGGCTGGGTCAGGATGCCCACCACAAGGGTGCCCTTTTCCACCAGCGAGATCGGGCCGTGCTTCATCTCGCCGGCGGCGAAGGCTTCGGAGTGGATGTAGCTGATCTCCTTGAATTTGAGGCTGCCTTCCAGCGCCACGGCATAGTCCAGCCCCCGGCCGATGAAGAAGGCGTCGTGGGCGTTGGCATACTTGCTGGCGAACCACTGGATGCGCTCCTTGTCCGAGAGGGTCTTTTCGATCTTGTCGGGCAGGGCCTGCAGTTCGGCCACCAGGGCGGCGCAGCGGTCCTCGTCCAGCGTGCCGCGCACCTGGCCGAAGGCGATGGCCAGCAGATAGCAGGCCGCCAGCTGGGTGCTGTACGCCTTGGTGGTGGCCACGGCGATCTCCGGCCCGGCCCAGGTGTACAGGGTGGCGTCGGCTTCCCGGGCGATGGAAGACCCCACCACGTTGACGATGCCGATGGTGCGGACCCCGCGCTCCCTGCACAGACGCAGCGCGGCCAGGGTGTCGGCGGTCTCGCCGCTCTGGCTGATGATGACGGCGAGGGAGTCCGGTTCCAGCACCGGGTCCCGGTAGCGGAACTCGCTGGCCACATCCACCTCCACCGGCAGCCGGGCCAGGCTTTCAAAGACATAGCGGGCGGCCACCCCCACATGGTAGGCGGACCCGCAGCCCACGATGTACAGCCGCCGGACCTGACGCAGCGCGGCTTCGTCCAGCGAGAGCTCGCTCAGGTCCACCCGGCCGTCCTTGATGCGGGGGCTGATGGTGTCCCGCACGGCGGCGGGCTGTTCGTGGATCTCCTTCATCATGAAATGCTCGTAGCCGCCCTTTTCGGCCGCTTCGGCATCCCATTCGATGGTGGCCGCCTGCTTTTCCACCGGTTCCCGGTCGATGTTGAAGAACTCGATGGAATCGGGGGTCAGGCGGGCGATCTCCAGGTTGTCGATGTAGTAGACGGTGCGGGTGTATTTGAGCAGGGCCGGCACATCCGAGGCGATGAGGTTGCCGGTCTCGGCCCGGCCGACGATGAGGGGGCTGTCCTTGCGCACCGCGTAGACAACGCCCGGGCAGTCGGCAAACAGCACGCCCAGCGCGTAGGAGCCCCGCACATGCAGCATCATGCGGGTGATGGCCCCCAGCGGGTCGCCGGCGGCCTCGCCGGTGTAGTAATAGTCGATGAGCTGGGCCACCACCTCGGTGTCGGTCTGGGAGGTGAAGGCGTAGCCCCGGTTGACCAGGCGGTCCTTGAGTTCCTGGTAGTTTTCGATGATGCCGTTGTGGACCACCGCGATCTTTTCATCCCGGCTGTAGTGGGGGTGGGCGTTCTGCACCGAGGGCTCGCCGTGGGTGGCCCAGCGGGTGTGGCCGATGCCGCAGGTGCCCTGCACCGCACGGCCGCCATCGGTCATATCGCTGAGTACCCGCAGCCGCCCCTTGGCCTTGACCACCTCGATCTTTCCGGCGGCGTTCTGCACGGCCAGGCCGGCCGAGTCATAACCGCGGTATTCCAGCTTGGCCAGGCCGTCCAGCAGGATCGGCGCCGCCTGTTCGGCGCCGGTAAAGCCAACGATTCCACACATAAGGTATCCCCTCCTGCTCGCGTGCAGCCGCGGCGCCCGGCGGGCGCTGCCCGCGGTCTTGCACAAGTTGATCGCTCACGATTCTTTAAGTATATGCGATTTTGGCCAAAATGTCTACTTGGAATTTTCCCGCCCGTTCCCAAGGCATGGAAAAGGGCCGGCCATCAAGGGCAACGGCCGGCCCCGCGCACGCGTTCTCCCTTTCCAGTTTCTTACACCTAAAAAGACTTTACAAAGCAGAGAGCGTACTTCGTATAGAATAGCACGATTTTTCCTTTCCGGCAAGGAAAACCCGTGTTTTTTTCCGTCCGGAAGAACTCGCCCGGTCATCTGCCGAACATTCTTAGGTTTTTCGGTCCGGCAGCCTAAGAATCTAAATTGCCCGTCCCTTCCGCCCCGTCGGCCAGGCGGCGGGCGCAGACCACATACCGGCCGTTGGGGCTGGAGTATTCGCAGGTGGACAGGGTGAGCAGTTCGTCGCCGTACACCGGGGTGATGCCGCTGTCCACATCGCTGCGGGCCTTGACCTGGGAGACGAAGGAGGCAAAGGCCGCTTCGTCCATATCCACATAGGTGTTGTAGGCGAAATCCGGGTCCTCCACCACATCGATGGCGAAGGCCGCGAACACCTCGTAGGCGCCGTCACCGTACAGGGTGTCCAGCCGGACGACGGGGTGGTCCCGGTAGGTCTCGGGCTTTTTGTACTCGGTCAGCGGCCCGAAGATGGTGCCGGTCTTCATGTTGTGGCCGTAGATGATCAGGTTGTTGCTGCGCTGCCGGTCGGTCAGGGTGCAGGCGGCGTCCAGGTAGGGGGTGCCGGAGTCGCTGTATTCGCCGGAAAAGTTGTGCCGCAGGTAGAAGTCGGGCCGGTCGGGGCTGTACATGACCGGGAAGCTCACCCCGGTATCCTCAATGCTGATCCAGCCGATGAAGTCCGGGTTCATGGCCGTGATGGCGGCAAAGCGGTCGGTGTTGTCGGCCCCGGCGGCGGTGTCGGCCGGGGCGGGCAGGATCTGCTGTTCCAGCGTCTCAAAATCCGCCTGGACCCGGCTGTCCTGCCACAGACGGTGCAGCAGCAGCCCGCCGCTGACAAGAAAAACCAGCGCAAAGAAGAAAAGCGCCAGCCAGTACAGCGGACTCGGGCGGCGGGAGCGAACGTGTTTTGCCATGGGAACCCCTCCTGAAAGATGCGGCACGGCGCACGGCGGCGCCGCACGGTTCTTTTTAGTATACCGCCGCCGAACGGTTTTGGCAAGGCGAAAAAAACGGCGGCCGTTTTCATCTTGGCAAAAGGGCGGCGGGCATGGTATACTGATTGTAGTACCGATAAATTTATCCACCAAACCAAGGAGGGGTTCATGCTCGTATCCTACCTGCTGCTTTTCGCCCTGGTGATGTTCGCCTGCACGGCGTTCCACCGCCTGTCCAGCCGGCTGGGGATCCCGGCGCTGCTGGCTTTCATGTTTCTGGGGATGCTCTTCGGCTCGGACGGGCTTTTGAAGATCCCCTTTGATGATTACGGCTTTGCCGACCAGATCAGCACGGTGGCGCTGCTGTTCATCATGTTTTACGGCGGCTTCGGCACAAACTGGCGGGCCGCCCGGCCGGTGGCCGCCCCGGCGCTGGTGCTTTCCAGCCTGGGTACGGTGCTGACCGCCCTGCTGACCGGCCTGTTCTGCCACCTGGCGCTGGGCATGGAGCTGCTGGAAGGGCTGCTGTGCGGCGCGGTGCTGGGTTCCACCGACGCGGCCTCGGTGTTTTCGATTCTGCGGGCGCGCAAGCTGGCCCTGAAGGAGAACACCGACTCTCTGCTGGAGGTGGAAAGCGGGTCCAACGACCCGTTTGCCTACATGCTCACCGCCGTGCTGCTGACCGCCATGGAAAGCGGCATCACGCCGGGGTCGGTGGCGGGGCTGCTGGCCCGGCAGCTGCTGTTCGGGCTGGCCTTCGGGTTCGGGATCGGCTGGCTGGCCTGCAAGCTGCTGCACCGGGTGCCTCTGGGCAACAACGGCTTTGACACGCTTTTTGTGGTGGCGGTGGCGCTGCTGAGCTACGCGGCCCCCGCCGCACTGGGCGGCAACGGGTTTTTGAGCGTGTATATCACCGGCATCCTGCTGGGCAACAGCGAGATCCGCAACAAGGCCGTGCTGGTGCCTTTCTTTGACGGGGTGACCAGCATGATGCAGATGGTGCTGTTCTTCCTGCTGGGGCTGCTGTCCTTCCCTTCCCAGATGCCGGCGGTGGTGGGCAGCGCGGCGGCCATCGCGGTCTTTCTGACCCTGGTGGCGCGGCCGGCGGCGGTGTTCCTGCTGCTGGCGCCCTTCCGGGGCAGTCTGGGGCAGCGGGTGCTGGTCTCCTTTGCCGGGCTGCGCGGGGCGGCCTCCATCGTGTTTGCGGTCATGACGGTCATCAGCCCGGTGTCCACCGACCACGACCTGTTCCACATCGTCTTTCTGATCGTGCTGTTCTCCATCGCGCTGCAGGGGTCGCTGCTGCCGCTGGCGGCCCGCCGGCTGGAGATGATCGACGCAGGCGGCGACGTGCTCAAGACCTTTACCGACTATGTGGACGAGGCGCCGGTGCAGTTCATCCAGTTCACGGTGCCCGCTGCCCACCCCTGGTGCGGCCGGGCGGTGCGGGAGCTGACCCTGCCGCCGGGCACCATCCTGATCAGCCTGCAGCGGGGGGAGAAACAGCTCGTCCCCAACGGCGGCACCCGGCTGGAACAGGGCGACCGGCTGATCCTGGCCGCCCTGGAACCGGAAGGTCTGCCCGGGGTGAGCCTGACCGAGAAGGTCGTCGGCACAGACGACCTGGCCAGCGGCGCCCGGCTGGCGGACCTGCCCCGGCGGCCCGGTGCGCTGATCGTGCTGGTGCAGCGGGGGGAGGAATACCTGATCCCCAACGGCGACACGGTGCTGCACCCCGGGGACCTGCTGGTCATCAACAACACCGACTGAACGCCCAGACCGCCCCGACCCCAGCGGTTTCAGACCGCCGAAAAAGTTCAAAATCCGTCGCCGTCGGCGGACATGCGCCGACGATGGCGACACCGACAGGGAAATTTTGCGGCAAATTGTGTGCGAGGAGCATGGCGACGAGTGCGCGATTTGCCGTAAAATTTTGTCGAAGGAGATACACAAGGGGAAACAGCCGCGTTAGGCAATTGCCGTGCGCGGCTGTTGCCCCTTGTGCAGCGTGTCGAGAAACTCGACACGCTGAAAGCCCCCCGCCCGCCAAAAAAGGCGAGCGGGGGGCTTTCTGGCATCGGGACGGGTCAGCGGATCTCGATGTTCAGCTTGTATTTCAGGTTGCCGAGGATCTTTTTCACAAAGCGGTCCACCTCGTCCGGGGTGAGGGCCTTGTCATCGGGCAGGAACTGCAGCGTGAAGGCCATGCTCTTCTTGCCGTCGCCCAGCGCTTCGCTGCGGTAGATGTCGAACAGCTTCACCTCGCCCAGCTGCGGGCAGGCGCGGCGCATTTCCTCCATGATGTCGCCGCAGGCCACCGTCTCTTCGGCCACCAGCGCCAGGTCGCGCTGCACGGCCGGGAATTCGGACAGCGGCGCATACCGCAGCGCGGTACGGCGGTGGGCCATCAGGGCGGGCCAGTCGATCTCCGCCAGGAAGATCTTCTGGCTGTCCCGGCTGTCCTTGGGGAGTTTGAGCTCGGCGGTCACATCATTGGCCAGCTTGCCGAACATGCCGACGCACTCCCCTTCGCAGAGGATGTCGGCGCTGATGCCCGGGTGCAGCCAGGGGGCGGCGGCCCGGCGGAAGGTGAAGGCGATGCCGAAGGCCGCGCCCAGCGCTTCCACCGCGCCTTTGAGGGTGAAGAAATCCTCCTGCGCGCCGAACGCCACCAGGCCCAGGTGCAGCCGTTCTTCGGGCAGCTGGGTGAGGGGCTGCTGCTTGGGGGCGTAGACGTTGGCCAGCTCGAACAGGCGGCCGGCGTCGTTGCCTTTTTTGAGGTTTTCCACCGCCGCATTGAGCAGCGACGGCGCCAGCAGCGGCCGCATGATGGTCAGGTTGGAGGAGATGGGGTTCAGGATGCGCACGACATTGCGCTCCGGCGCATCGGGGGCGATGTGCAGGGCGTCCAGGTCGGCGTCGGCGTAGAAAGACAGGGTGATGGCCTCATAGAAGCCCTGGGCGCAGAGGGTGCGCTTGGCCCGGGCCTGGCGGTCCTGGTCGGCATCCAGGCCGCCGGAGGTGACGGTGGCCGCCTTCAGGAAGGTGGGGACGATGTGCTCGTACCCGTATTCCCGGATGACCTCCTCGGCCAGATCGGGCTCGCCGATCTCGATGTCCTCCCGCCAGCGGGGGGCCACCACCTGCATGGTGTCGCCGTCGGCTTCCAGCGTGACCTCGAAGTTCAGCCGGCGCAGGATGTCCAGCACCGCGTCGGCCGGCACCTGAATGCCGAGGATCGCGTTGATGCGGCTGAGCCGGGCGGTGAACTGCTTGCCCTGCCGGGGGGCGCCGGCGCTCACGTCGATGTGGGTGGCGGTGACTTCGCCGCAGCCCAGTTCCTGGATCAGATGCAGGGCGCGGGCCATCCCCAGTTCGGTGGTATATTCCGACACGCCCTTTTCATAATGGCTGGAAGCGTCGGTGTTCTGGCCCAGGCTGCGGGCGGTCTTGCGGACGTTGTCCCGGGCGAACTTGGCCGATTCGAAGAGCAGCTGGGTGGTCTTGTCGGTGATCTCGCTGTTGAGCCCGCCCATGACGCCGGCCAGCGCCACCGGCTTTTCGCCGTCGCAGATGACCAGGTTCTGGGCATTCAGGGAGAATTCCTTGCCGTCCAGGGTGGTGATGGTCTCGCCTTCGGCGGCGCGGCGGACGATGATGCGGCAGCTTTCCAGCGTGTCCATGTCAAAAGCGTGCATGGGCTGGCCGATCTCCAGCATGACATAGTTGGTGATGTCCACCACGTTGGAGATGCTGCGCAGCCCGCACAGCGCCAGGTCCCGGCGCATCCAGCGGGGGGACTGGCCGGGGGTGATGTTGCGCACATAATGGCCGATGTACCGCGGGCACAAATCCGGCGCCTGGACCGTGATGGACAGGCGCGGGTCGGTGGCCTCGCTCATCACATAGTCGGTGGCGGGCATCTTGAGGGGTTTGTCCAGCACGGCGGCCACCTCCCGGGCGATGCCCAGGATGCTCTGGCAGTCGGCGCGGTTGGCGGTGATGGAGATGTCGAAGACGGTTTCGTCCAGCCCGCAGACGGCACGGATGTCCTCGCCGGGGCGGGTGTCCTTGGGCAGATCCAGCAGACCGTAGACCTCGGCGCCGGGGTATAGGTCTTCGTTGAGGCCCAGCTCCTCGCCGGAGCAGAGCATCCCGTTGGACTCGACGCCGCGCAGGGCCCTGGCCTTGATGGTCACGCCGCCGGGCAGGGTGGCGCCGTCCAGCGCGGCGGGGGTGTGCATCCCCACATAGACGTTGGGCGCACCGGTGGAGATCTGGATGTCATGGCCGTATTCGCCGCAATCCACCTTACAGACATGCAGGTGGGTGCCCTCCTGGGGCACTGCTTCGGTGACGACGCCCACGACCACCCGGGAGATCTCGGCCCCGAGGTCGATGAGTTCCTCCACCTCGAACCCGCAGGAGAAGAGCTTGTCCTGCAGTTCCTGGGGCGTCACGTCAATATCCACATAGCGTTTGAGCCAGCTGAATGGTACTTTCATTTGCTTGTCCCTCCCCTATTCTCAGTCCTTGAACTGGCGCAGGAAGCGCAGATCATTTTCGAACATCAGGCCGATGTTGTTGATGCCGTATTTGAGCATGGCGATGCGCTCGATGCCGATGCCGAAGGCAAAGCCGGAGTAGACCTCCGGGTCGATGCCGCAGTTGCGCAGCACGTTGTGATGGACCACGCCGGCGCCCAGCACCTCGATCCAGCCGGTATGCTTGCACAGGCTGCAGCCCTTGCCGCCGCATTCGAAGCAGGAGACATCCACCTCGACGCTGGGCTCGGTGAAGGGGAAGTAGGACGGACGCAGCCGGGTCTTGACCTCGGCGCCGAACAGGGACTGGACGAACTTGTCCAGCATCCCCTGCAGGTCGCACAGGGTGATGTTCCGGTCCACCACCAGGCCCTCCATCTGGTGGAACATGGGCGAGTGGGTGGCGTCCGAGTCGGAGCGGAAGACCCGGCCGGGCACCAGCACCTTGATGGGCGGGCGCTGGGCGTCCATGACGCGGATCTGCCCGCCGGAGGTCTGGGTGCGCAGCACGATGTCCTCGGCCACATAGAAGGTGTCCTGCATATCGCGGGCCGGGTGGTTTTTGGGCACGTTGAGGCGGGTGAAGTTGTGGTCGTCATCCTCGATCTCGGGGCCTTCATAGATCTGGAAGCCCATGCCGGCAAACACGTCGATGATCTGATTTTTGACGAGGGTGATGGGGTGCAGCCCGCCGGTGGGGTTGGGGGTGCCGGGCAGCGTGATGTCCACGGCTTCGGCGGCGTTGCGGGCGGCCAGTTCGGCCGCGGCGATGTCGGCGGCCAGGGTTTCATAGACACCCTCGGCCCAGGTCTTGCACTCATTGATGAGCTTGCCGGCGGCGGGGCGGTCCTCCTTGGGGACATCCCGCAGGCCCTTGGTCAGACCGGTGACGGCGCCGTTCTTGCTCAGATACTTCTGCCAGAAGGCGGACAGATCCTCCTTGTTGTGTACGGCGGCACGGTCGGCTTCCAGCTGTGCGCGAAGGGCGCTGATCTTCTCTTCCATTGTACACCATCCTTTTGTTCTGCCTGGGGTTGCAGGGGCGCCGGGGTGCGGCAGCAAATAAAAAAGCCCCGGCCCTGATCGGAAAGTCAGGGACGAAGCTGAAAAAGACTCCGCGGTACCACCCGTGTTCCGCCGCAAGGTGCGGCGGCGCTCTTGGCTGCGGTAACGGCGCAGGGACCGTCCCGCACTACCGCGCCTGCCGGGGCAGACGTTTCCCGCGGGCCACTCGGGAGCGAACTTCCGCACAAGGGTCCCTTCGGGGTGGCTTTCAGCCGGTGACCGCCCTCTCTGCGCCGGACCGCACTGTGCGTACTTTCTCCGTCAATGTGTTTGAACGCCCTTTATTATAGGCGCGGGCGGCGGGTTTGTCAAGCCGGGCCGGGGGCAGCCCTGTGCGGCAAAGCTGCGGCCGGCGGCCCGGGAACACGGCGGTCCTCATTCGGAAAGGTAGAGTTCCATCTGGCGTTCGGCGGCACGGACGGCCTCTTCATAGGACGCATTGCCGGAAAGATAGTCCTTGATCTGTCTGAGAAAATTGGTGTCTGCGGTATAGAAGAACACCCCGCTGACCTCGTCCATATAGGACACCAGTTCGTCATAATCTTCCTGCGGCAATACGATGTTGCCTTCAAATCCGTAAGGATTGTCGGGGGCAATCATCGAATTGTCCCGTTCGACTGTGTTTTCGATGTAGTATCTCTCGTTGGCTGCGTCCAGCACCGAAAAATGCTGCCAGCGCCAGCCTATTGTATCCAGCTGGAACTCCTCACTGAGCAGGAACTTGATGAACTCATAGGCGACTTGCAGGTTGGAACTGCTGTTGCGCACGGCAATGGCAGAACTGATCCGCGCCCGGATGCCGCCCTGTGTATCCCGGATGGGGAGCATGACTGCATCGTCAAATTTGTTGATACAGCCTGCCGCCAGAAAGAAACCATACTGCGAAAAGTCCGGATAGGTAAACAGACATTTGCCGTCCCGTATATCGGCGGCGCCGGCCATATCACTTCCATCGCCGAAGCCCGGCACAAGGACCGGCTTCAGGTTTTTATAAATGGAGGCCCCTTGTTCCAGTTCCGGGAAAGAAAGGTCCGCCGTTTGCCGGTCATAGTCCACATAGGGGAGCCCGGAATTGTACGGAAAATAATAAAACGCCCATTCCGATCGGAACGCTTCCCGCGTCTGCTTCGGGTCGGACTCCATCTTCTCGACCTCGTCCAAAAAACCGTCAAACGTATCGCAGTTTTCCACCGAAAAGCCGGTTTCGTCCAGCGCCGTCTGCGATGAGTACAGAATGGGAAGCATATAGGACAGCGGCACGACCAGGCGGTGCCCGTCCCATACGCCGCCATCCATGACAGCCTGATTGTAGCCCGACCAGTCAAAGTGATCCGCCTTGAAATAGGGTTCCAGATCGGCAAACACCCCGCGGCGGGCCATCTTCTCAATGTCCATGGTCATATAGTCGTAAAGGAACAGATCCGGCCCCTCGCCCGCCATCACTTCGGTGATCATTTTTGTGTAGGCGTCCTGATGGCTTGTATATAATCCGTCCGCGAAATGTTTATCCGCTGTGACCGGGGTATCGGGATGCTGTTGGTTGAACTGATTGATGGCGGCGTCCAGGATTTTGGCTTCCACTTCGTTGTAATCGGTGTAAAAGATCGTCAGCCCCTCGTTGGTCTGTTCCACCGGCGGGGGCACTTCGATGGGGGCGGGCTCGGCATCGGCGCTGTCCGCCCCGCCCGGCGCACAGGCGGACAGGCCCGCCAGGCAGGCCAGGGAAAGGCTGAGCAGACGGACAGGGGCGGATCGGCGCGGGCGTTTTCCGGGGGTGGTTTTGGGGGTGGGCGCTGGCTTTTTCATCGGTTGCCTCCTTTTTCATATCCTTCCTGGCGGTCTCTTTTCATGGAATCTCTTTCCGGGGCATGCGGCGGGTTCGCACCCCCGCCGGCAGCGCCTTTGCGGCGCCGGGGCGGCAAGGAAGCCCGGAAAGGGACACAAGAGCTTATCCCTAAGCTTATACCTATTGTACACTACGAAGGTGGAGTTCAGGTGGAGAATGGGTGGAGTTCAGGCGGAGATTGTAAACATTTTATGAACATTTGGTGAAACTTTGGTGGTACGGGAAAATTCCGGCGGTTTTGGGCTGAAGCGCAGGGCGCAGCCGATGACCCGGGGCTCGAAAGCCGGCCTGCGGGTCCCGGGCGTGGGCGGCCGATCTCCCCTGCCCCCGGCTTTGCCGCAGACGCGATCAGCCCCCGGCCGGGCCGGGGGCTGATCGGCGCCAACGCATACAAAAAAGGCGCACTGCAGAAATGACATCTGCAGTGCGCCCTTTGTCGGCAAGGGTGAGAACTCAGTCCTGATTGCGGCCCAGCAGGCGCAGCACATACAGGAAGATGTTGATGAAATCCAGATAGAGATTCAGCGCGCCGATGATGGAGGCTTTGTGCAGCATGGCCGCGTCGCCCCCGAAGTAGGCGTAGTGATGTTTGAGCATCTGGGTGTCATAGGCGGTCAGGCCCATGAAGAGCAGCAGGGCGATGGCGCAGTAGACCACGTCCAGCAAACCGAAGCTGAACACCCCGAACAGGCTGAGCAGCCCGCCGATGGCCCCGACGATCAGCAGGGTCACCAGACCGCCCATGAGTTTGGGGCCCCAGCTGGCCAGGCTGTTTTCGGTGCGCCAGCCGTAGACGGCCATGATGCCGAAATACAGCGCGCCGATCAGGAAGGCAAGCACCAGCGTGGGGATGTTGTAGCTGACAAAGACGGTGCTTAGGTTGACGCCGTTGAGCACCGCATACCCGAAGAACAGCCCCGTGGCGGTGCCGGGCTGCAGCTTGGTGACCCGGGCGCTGAGCACGATCACCATAACCAGCTCGGCAATAAGCAGCAGCCAGATCAGGCCGGTGGCGGCCAGCACCACCCAGGCGCCGGATACCGCCGTGGCCAGCGCCACCGCAAAGGTGGTCAGCAAACCGGCGCACATCCAGCTGAAGGTTTTGGTCATGAACTCGTTCAGGGTGCCGAACGGGCTTTCGGCATACGAGATGTTATAGTAGCGATCATTCATCATTTTGCGTTGCAATCCCCTTTCATTTTGGGTACACTATAGGGAAAGCCGGACCGCCGGCTTTGGATGGATTCCATTATTATTATATACACAATCTCGCCCGGGATGTGTTGCAAAACTGTAAATACTCTGTGACAAAACGAGGTCGTTATGCAAAACCGTGACAAATACGGCATTTATCTCCACATTCCCTATTGCCGGGCCCGCTGCCGGTACTGTGATTTTTACACCGCGCCCGGCGCCCGGGGCGTACCCCGGGAATATGTGGAAGCGCTCAAGCGGGAGCTGCGCCGCCCCCACCCGGCGCCGGACACCCTTTACTTCGGCGGCGGCACGCCGGCGCTGCTCACCCCCGCCCAGGCGGCCGAGCTGATCGCGGCGGCCGGCCCCCGGCCCGGGGCGGAGATCACGCTGGAAGCCAACCCCGACGCCGTGACCCCCGGGACGCTGGCCGGATTCCGGGCCGCCGGGGTGACCCGGCTGAGTTTCGGCGTGCAGAGCGCCCGGGACAGCCAGCTGCGCACGCTGGGCCGGCTGCACACGGCGGCCGGGGCGGCCCGGGCGCTGGCCTGGGCCCGGGAGGCAGGCTTCCCCGAGTTGTGCGGGGACATCATGCTGGCGCTGCCCGGCTATACCCGGGCCGAGTTTGACGAGACCCTTGCCCTGCTGGCTGAGAGAGGCTGCACCCACATCTCGGCCTATCTGCTGAAGATCGAGCCGGGCACCGCCTTTGCGGCCCGGCCCCCGGCCGGCCGGCCCGACCCGGACGCGGCCGCCGATTTTTACTTATACGCGGTCGATCGGCTGGAAGCCGCCGGGTACCGCCAGTACGAGATCAGCAACTTTGCCCGCCCCGGCCACGAAGGGCGCCACAACCTGCTGTACTGGAACTGCCGGGATTACCAGGGCATCGGCCCGGCGGCCCACAGCTGCGTGGGCGGGGTGCGCCGGTTCTGGCCCGGCGACACCGCCGGCTTTATTGCCGGCACAGCGCAGGAAGAGGAGGAGGGCCGCTGCGACGCCGAGGATTTTCTGCTGATGCAGCTGCGGCTGACCCACGGGCTGGACATGGCCGAATACCAGGCCCGGGGCGGCGCCCCCTTCACCGCCGCGCAGCAGACCTTCCTGCGCCAGTGCCAGGCCCACGGCTATGCGGTGTGGGACGGCCGCACCCTGCGGCTGACCCCCGCCGGCATGGTGGTGCAGAATGCGATTTTGGAGGAGCTGATCTGAAGGCGCCGGGCGGCCTGCTCAGCCCCGCTTTCCCCGCTTTTTCAGTGCGCCGCGCAGCGACAGCACCAGCAGCGCCGCCCCCAGCCAGAACCCGCTGAGCAGAAAACCGGCCAGGATGGACAGCGGGCCGTATACCGGCAGGCCGGGCTGCCAGCCCAGGGCCAGCAGCGCCCCCTGCCCCGCGCAGACGATCAGGCTGAGCAGCGCCGGCAGCCAGTAACGGCGGGGATGGCCGTGGCGGCACCAGCCCAGCCAGCAGAAGGCCGCCGTCAGCAGCAGCGCCCAGCTGATCCCCAGCAGCGTCCCGCCGCCCACCCCCGGCCCGCTGACCAGGATGGCGGTGGGACCGTCCGCCCCGCCGATCACCCCCACCGCGGCCTGCCGCGCCCCCGTCAGCGCCGGGAGCGCAAAGCCCAGCGCCAGGGCGGCCGCCGCCCCGGCCAGAAGCCACCAGCGCCAGCGGGGCGCCGGGTCCAGGTGGTCGGCAAAGGCTTCGTTGAGGGTGGCGGCCAGCTGTTCCGGCCCGCCCAGGTCGGCGCGGATGTCGGCCAGCGTCTCGCCGGCCTCCAGCCGGCTCTGCAGGTCGCTGGCCAGGTCGTTCATCACCCGCACGCGGGTGGGCCAGTCCAGGCGCAGGTTCCATTCCACCCTGTTCACATACCGTTTGATCTCGTTCATGGGGCATCCTCCTCACAAAAATGTTCCACACAGCCGGCAAATTCCCGCCAGGCCGCCCGCTGCCGGGCCAGCGCGGCCCGGCCGGCCCCGGTCACGGTGTAGACCTTGCGGGGGGTCCGGCGGGCTGTCCCCTCCCCCATGTCCTGCCAGGCCGAGGTGATGCAGCCTTCATCCTCCAACCGGTACAAAATCGGGTAGAGGGTCCCTTCCTTCAGGTCCAGCAGCCCGCCGCTGCCCTGGCGCAGCCGTTGGATCAGCCCGTACCCGTGGGCCGGCTGCCGGGCCAGCAGCTGCAGCACCAGCATTTCCAGCGCACCCTTTTTCAGCTGCTGCAAAAAGCGTCCCCCGGGGTCCGGGGTCTGTTCGGATCTTGGCATAGGCAACTCCTTCGCATTGGTTTGTATTTAGTTTTACTAAGTATTAGTATACAATACTCCCGCCCCGCTGTCAATCTTTCTCGCGGGGCGGGGTTTTATTGCGTGCCGGTCTGGCGGCAGCGGCGGCGATACTGCCCGGGGGTGCAGCCGGCGGCCCGCCGGAACACCCGGATGAAGTAGCTGCTGCCCGAAAAGCCGGCCTGCTGGGCCACCCACTCCACCCCGGCGTCGGTCTGCTGCAGCAGGGTTTTGGCCCGCTCGATCCGCACGGCGGTGAGGTAATCGCTGAAATTGCGGGCAAACCGTTTTTGGAAGTAGCTGCTGAAATATTTGGGGGACATGTGAAATTCCTCCCCCAGCCGCTGCAGGGTCAGCGGCTCGCCGCAGTGCTGCTGCAGGTAGCCGGCGATCCGGCGCAGCGGGTCCCCGGCGGGGCGGTCCCGGCTGATGCGGCGCACCGCCCCGGCCCGGTACAGCTGCGCGGCCAGCGCCAGCAGCGCCGCCTTGGCCCCCAGCGCCCCGGCGGGGGCCGGGTCCTCCGCCAGTTCGGCTGCCGAAATCAGCAGCGGCGCGGCCAGGCCGGCCAGCGCCGGGTCCAGCCGGGTGGTGACCCGGGCGCGGCGGTCGGCCAGCGGGCGCAGGCAGTTTTCCTCGGCTTCGTCGGCCAGGGCGAACTGCAGCCAGCTGAGCGGAAAGACAATGGCCAGGTAGGCGCAGTCGGCGCTGGCCGACTGCATCCCGTGCAGCTCCCGCGGGTTGATGAAAAACACATCCCCGGGCCGGCCGGTGAAGGGCACCGCCTCCACCTGCAGCGCCAGCGTGCCTGTCTGCATCAGCAGGATCTCGGCGTTTTCGTGCCAGTGGAAGGGCACGTCGATCGCCCCGGGGTCGCTGCGCATGTGGTACACCTGCAGCGGGCGCATCGCCGTACCCTGGCGGCGGGTCTCTTCCAGTTCGCGTTTCATGGGCGTCCGCCCTCCTCTCGATAAGGATATAATACAATAAATGGCGGATATTTTGCAACACAGCCGCCCAAAAAAGCGATATACTTGCATCAAGTAAAACACACGGCCCCAGGGCCGGAAAGGATGTGCGACCATGAAACACTGGCTGGACGACTCGATTTTTTATGAGATCTATCCGCAGAGCTTTTTTGACAGCAACAACGACGGCATCGGGGATATTCCCGGCATCACCGCCAAACTGGACTACATCAGGGACCTGGGCTGCAACGCGCTGTGGCTGAACCCCTGCTTCCTGTCCCCCTTCGGGGATGCCGGCTACGACGTGGCCGACTACTGCCTGGTGGCGCCCCGCTACGGCACCAACGCCGACCTGGAAGCGCTGTTTGCCGCCGCCCATGACCGGGACATGCATGTTCTGCTGGACCTGGTGCCGGGGCATACCTCGGTGGAGCACGCCTGGTTCAAGGAAAGCTGCAAGGCCGCGCCCAACCCCTACAGCGGGCGGTACATCTGGTCCCGCAATGTGTGGGACGATGTCTCCCGGTATGAGGGCATCGCCGGTTCGCTGCGGGGCATCTCGGAGCGGGACGGCTGCGTGGCGGTGAACTTTTTCTCGATGCAGCCGGCGCTGAACTACGGCTTCGCCCAAGTCACCGCCCCGTGGCAGAGCGCCGTGGATTCGCCCGAGGCGCTGGCCACCCGCCAGGCCATGAAGGACGTGATGGCCTTCTGGCTGGACAAGGGCTGCGACGGCTTCCGGGTGGACATGGCCGGTTCGCTGGTGAAAAACGACCCCGGCAACGAGGAGACCATCCGCCTGTGGCAGGACATGCGCGCCTACCTGGACGAAAGCTATCCCGACGCGGTGCTGATCTCGGAATGGGGCGAACCGGACAAGAGCCTGCGGGGCGGGTTCCACATGGACTTCCTGCTGCATTTCGGCCCCTCCCACTTCATGGACCTGTTCCGCTGCGACCACCCCTTCTTCAGCCGGGAGGGCAAGGGCACCGCCTACGACTTTGTCAAGACCTACCGCAAGAACTATGACCTGACCAACGGCAAAGGGCTGATCTGCATTCCCTCCGGCAACCATGACATGCAGCGCCTGCGCAAGTACCTGGACCCCGAGGAGATGAAGGTGGCCTTCGCCTTCCTGCTGTCCATGCCCGGCGCCCCCTTCCTGTATTACGGGGACGAGATCGGAATGCGGCAGCTGGACCTGGTGTCCAAGGAAGGCGGATACGACCGCACCGGCGCCCGCACCCCGATGCAGTGGGGCGAGGGCAAGAACGCCGGTTTCTCCGAGGCGGAGGCCGAGGCGCTCTACCTGCCCCAGGACCCGGCCGCCGACGCCCCCACGGCCGAAGCCGGCCAGGCCGACCCCGACAGCCTGTGGAACGAGGTCCGCAAGCTGGCCCGGCTGCGCCACGCCACCCCGGCCCTGCAGTCCCGGGGGGCCATCGAGTTCGTCTACTGCGAGCCGGACAAGTATCCGCTGGCCTACCTGCGCACCGAGGGCGACCAGCGCGTGCTGGTCATCCTGAACCCGGCCGACCGGCCCACCCGCTTCCTGTGCGATCACAAGCTGGGGCAGGCGATCTATCAGCTGGGCGAACTCCCGACCCAGGACCGGGAT
>DWWE01000081.1 GCA_019119835.1 Candidatus Gemmiger stercoravium
GGTCATGATGGTGGCCGGGTTGGAGTTGACCAGCACCGTCTCGATGCCCTCACTTTTCAGTGCGCGGCAGGCCTGGGTGCCGGAGTAGTCGAACTCGGCGGCCTGACCGATGATGATGGGGCCGGAGCCGATCACCATGACCTTTTTGATGCGGGGGTCTTTGGGCATGTCACTGCACTCCTTTCACACGGTTGATACGGCGGATGTTCTGCAGGAAACGGTCGAACAGGAACTCGGTATCCCGCGGGCCGCCGCTGGCTTCGGGGTGGAACTGCACGGTGAAGCAGTTCCACTGCAGGTACTCGACCCCTTCGCAGGTCTTGTCGTTGGCGTTCACATGGCTGACCCGGCCCACGCCCCGGGGCAGGGTGCCGCCCAGCACGGCGTAGCCGTGGTTCTGGCTGGTGATGAAGGTGCGGCCGGTGGCAAAGTCGGTGACCGGCTGGTTGGCGCCCCGGTGGCCGTACTTCATCTTGCTGGTTTTGGCGCCGGCGGCCAGCGCGGTGAGCTGGTGGCCCAGGCAGATGCCGAAGGCCGGGATGCCGGTGTCCAGCATACGGCGGATGTTTTCGATGATCTGCACATTTTCCGCCGGGTCGCCGGGGCCGTTGGACAGCATGAGCCCGTCCGGGTTCAGCGCGGCCAGGGCTTCGGGGGTGGTGGTGCCGGGCAGCACCGTGACCCGGCAGCCCCGCTTTTGCAGGCAGCGGACGATGTTGTTCTTGCAGCCCAGGTCCAGCAGCGCCACATGCAGCGGGCGCGCCCCTTCCTGAAGGCCGCCGGTGGGTTCATAGGTGCGGGGTTCGCCGCAGGTGGTGGCCGCCACCGCGCCGGTGACCGCATACCCCTGGATCACCGGCATCAGCTCCGCCAGCTTTTCCGGCTCGGCGGCGGGGTCGAACTCGGTGGTGATGGCGCCGTTCATCACGCCGCTTTCCCGCAGGGTGCGGGTCAGGCTGCGGGTGTCGATGCCCTCGATGCCGATGATCCCGTTCTTTTGCAAAAACGCATCCAGCGTCATTTCACAGCGGAAGTTGCTGGGGGCGGTACATGCCTCGCGCACGATGTACCCCCGCGCCCAGATGCGGCCGCTCTCCATATCCTCGCTGTTCATGCCGTAGTTGCCGATCAGCGGGTAGGTCTGGGTGATGATCTGGCCGTAGTAGCTGGGGTCGGTCAGGGTCTCCTGAAACCCGACCATGCCGGTGGCAAAGACGACCTCCCCCACCGTGGTGCCCGGGCAGCCGATGCTCCGGCCGGTCAGGACGGTTCCGTTTGCCAAAATCAGATATGCCTGCATAGTTTGCCTCACGTTCCGCTGTTGTTGTTTACAGTTTCTGCTTCGCCTTTTCCTGCATCTTGCGGCTGCCCAGGTGGACCAGCGGCAGCTTGCCCTCCTTGCAGATGGGGCATTCGTCGGGGGCGTAGTTGGGCAGCTCCAGCTTGAGGGCGCTGGCCAGGATGGGGATGGGCGAGGGGGCCGCGGCGGTGGTGCGGTCCACCACGCAGACGATGCCCAGGCAGACGCCGCCGGCTTCCTCAATGACCCGCTTGGTCTCCAGGCTGGACACGCCGGTGGTGACCACGTCCTCGGCGATGACGCAGCGCTCGCCGGGCTGGATCGCAAACCGCTTGAGGGTCATCTCGTTGTCCACCCGCTCGGTGAAGATGGCCCGCTTGCCGCACTGGCGGCCCAGCTCATAGGCGTAGACGATGCCGCCCATGGCCGGGCCCACAAAGACATCCACATTCAGTTCCTTCATCTTTTCCGCCACCGGGGCCATGACCTCCGCGCACTTGTCCGGGTGCTGCTGCAGGTAGGCCATCTGGCAGTAGGCGCCCGAGTGCCGCCCGCTGGACAGCAGGAAGTGCCCTTCCAGAAAGGCGCCGCATTCCTTCAAAATTTCCTTTGCTTCTCTTGCCATGGTAAACCCTCCGTTCACTGTTGGGCCGGCCTGGGCCGGCGCTGCTCCATTGCCGGGGCCCCGGCCGGGCGCCCCGTCTGCCTGTGGGGGGAAGTTCTTCCCAAGATTGTACCACAGGCTGTATATTATTTCAAGTTATACAAATAAACTGTATATTTTTGCATTGTCAGCCCCGGGCGCAGCCGCGGATCTCCTCCAGGCTGGCCACCCCGTGGGCCTCCATCCAGTCCCCGATCTCCCGGGTGATGCGCACGCAGGCCCCGGGGTCCAGGAAGTTGGCGGTGCCCACCTGGACAGCCGCCGCGCCGGCCATGATGAACTCCAGCGCGTCCCGGCCGGTGAGGATGCCCCCCAGCCCGATGACCGGGATCTGCACGGCGGACACGGCCTGCCAGACCATCCGCAGCGCGATGGGCCGGATGGCCGGGCCGGACAGCCCGGCGAAGGTGTTGGCGAACACCGGGCGGCGGCGCTCGATGTCGATGGCGCATGCCTGGAAGGTGTTGCACAGGCTCAGCCCGTCGGCGCCGGCGGCCTCCACGGCGCGGCACATCTCGGTCAGGTTTTCGGCCTGGGGGCTGAGCTTGACGATGAGCGGCACGGTGCAGACTTTGCGCACCGCGCCCACCACCCCGGCGGCGTCGGCGGCCCGGATGCCGAAGGCCAGCCCCCCCTGCTTGACGTTGGGGCAGCTGATGTTCAGTTCCAGGAAGTCGATGCCGGCGGCGCAGAGTTTTTCCACCCCTTCCACATTTTCCTCCACCGTGTGGCCGCCCAGGTTGGCCCAGACCGTGGTGCCCAGGGCCTTCATGGCCGGCAGTTCATGGCGGATAAAGTGGTCCACGCCGGGGTTCTGCAGCCCGATGGAGTTCATCAGGCCGGCGGGGGTCTCGTGCAGGCGCTCGCCCGGGTTGCCGGGCTGGCCGTGCAGCGTCAGCCCCTTGCCCGAAATGCCCCCCAGCAGGGTCAGGTCCTCGATGCCGGCATACTCCGGCCCGAAGCCGAAGGTACCGGACGCCGCGATCACCGGGCCGGCCAGGCGGCGGCCCAGCAGGTCCACATGCAGGTCTGCCTTAGGCAAGGTCGAACACCTCCTCCGCTTTGAATACCGGACCGTCCTGGCAGACGGTGCGCGGGCCCACCTTGGTGTGGCAGGTGCAGCCCAGGCAGGCGCCCAGGCCGCAGGCCATCTTGCGTTCCAGGCTGGCCAGGCAGGGCACCCCGGCGGCGGCGCAGAGGCGGTAGACCCCCTGCATCATCACGTTGGGGCCGCAGGTCAGCACCAGGTCGAAGTTTTCGGGGTGCAGGATGCCGGTGACCAGCCCGTGGTAGCCCACAGCGCCGGAGTCGGTGGCCACGCTGATCGCCCCGCAGTAAGGCAGGAAGGCTTCCAGCGCGTAGGGTTCATCCCGGAAGCCCACATACAGCTCGGGTCTGCAGCCGGCGGCGGCCAGCTCCTTGCAGAGCAGCAGCAGCGGCGCCACCCCGATGCCGCCGCCCACCACGGCCACCCGGCCGGTGCCGAACTTGGCGGCTTCGGCCACGTTGAAGCCGTTGCCGCAAGGACCGGTGAGGGACAGGGTATCCCCTGCCTTCAGGGCTGCCAGCTTCTCGGTGCCCTGGCCCTTGACCTGATACAAAAAGGTGATGGTATCATGCTCCGTGCTGGCATCGTGCACGCTGATGGGGCGGGAGAGCACGGGGGCTTCGTCCGCCGCCCAGCAGCGCAGCATATAGAACTGGCCTGCGTGGGGCATGAATTCCGGGCGCTGGTCCTCCCAGGACACGGTCAGGCGGCGGATGTCCGGCGCCACCGTTTCCTGGGCCAGCACGCCGACCTTACAGTTTGTCGCACTCACCCTGAATATCCTCCTTCATCCGCACACATTCGTTGTAGGCGGCCTCGGCGTAAGAGACGCCGGGCTGCTTCTTCCATGCCAGCAGGATGCCCCGGCTGGAGTTGACCACCCCGCCGTTGCCCTGCTTCATGTACAGCGCGATGTCGGCGGCCTTGCCGCCCTGGGCGCCGTAGCCGGGGATCAGGAAGAAGGTATCCGGGTAGCGGGCGCGGATCTCGGCGGCTTCCTCGCCGGTGGTGCCGCCGATGACCAGCCCGATGCTGGAGTAGCCCTTCTCCCCCATGTAGTCGGCCCCGAGCCGGGTCAGCGCGTCGCCCACCATCGTGTAGACGGTGCGGCCGTCGGCCAGGGTCTGGTACTCAAAGTCCACCCGGCCGGGGTTGGAGGTGCGGCAGAGCACGAACACGCCCTTGCCCTGGTCCCGGCAGTAGGGCAGGTAGGGGCTGATGGAATCCAGCCCCATGTAGGGGGCCAGGGTGATGAGGTCGGCCTCGAAGTCGCCGGTGAAGTGGGCCTTGGCGTACATCTCGGCGGTTTTGGCGATGTCGCCCCGCTTGATGTCCGCAATGACCGGGCAGCCGGCTTCCCGCACCATCCGCAGCGTCTCGGCGTAGGCGCGCAGGCCGTCCATCCCCAGGGCCTCATAGTAGGCGATCTGCACCTTGTAGCAGCCGGCCACCGCCCGGGTGGCGTCGATCAGCGCCCGGTTGTAGGCGACGATGTTTTCGCCGGGGGTCCGGGTGGGGTCCAGGGCGGTCTCGGGCAGGTAGCTGATCTCGGTGTCCAGGCCCACGCAGACCGGGCCCCGTTCGGCCACGGCGGCGTAGAGTTTGTCCATGTTGGTCATTGTGCATTGCCTCCTTACGCTTCGCTTTGGTAGGTGATCCGGCCGGCCTTGAGGGTGGTGACCACCCGGCCGTAGAGATGTTCCCCGTCATAGGGGCAGTTCTTGCTTTTGGAATGCAGTTTGGCGGCGTCCACGGTGTACAGGTGGTCGATGTCCACCAGCACCAGGTCGGCGTCGTAGCCGGGGGCCAGCAGCCCCTTGCGGTCCTCCAGCCCCAGCACCTGGGCGGGGCCGGAGCTCATCAGGAAGCTGAGCAGTTCCAGCGGCAGGCCCTCCATGCGGCAGAGCTTGGTGTAACAGACGCCGAAGGCGGTCTCCAGCCCCACCATGCCGGCGGCGCCGGCGGCCTTGTCCTCGGCGGTGTGGGGGGCGTGGTCGGTGCCGATGCAGCTGACCGTGCCGTCCTGGATGGCGGCCACCAGGGCCTTCACATCCTGGGCGGTGCGGATGGGCGGGTTGACCTTGTACTGCAGCCGCTTGTCGTCAAACCACAGGTGGTGGGGGGTGACTTCGCAGGTGACCCGGGCGCCGTGGCGGCGGGCGATGCGCACCATGTTGACGGCCTCCCGGGTGGAGACATGGCACATGTGCAGCCGGGTGCCGTAGTATTCGGCCAGGTGGCAGTTGCGCAGCGTTTCCAGGTTTTCGGCCAGGCGGTAGTCCCAGGGGCTGATCTCCATATCCTCGGCGTGGGAGAGGATGGTGAGCCCCCGCTCGCTGGCGATGGCGAAGGCCCGGGCCATGACCGCGTTGTCCTGCACGCCGTGGCCGTCCTCGGTGATGAACTTCACATCCTCCGGCAGGCTCAGCAGATGGTCGAGGGTCTTGCCGTCAAAGTCCCGGGTGATGGAGACGGTCTGGTTGGCGTCGCACAGGCCGACGGCGGCGGCCTCGGCCTGCACTGCGCGGGCGATCTCGGCGCTGGAGCAGACCGGCCGGGTGTTGGGCATCAGGTTGACGAAGGTGTACCCGCCGGCGGCGGCCGCCGCCGAACCGGTGGCGACATCCTCCTTATATTCAAAGCCCGGCGTGCGCCAGTGGCAGTGGGTGTCCAGGAAGGCGGGCAGAACGGTCAGGCCGCGGGCGTCCAGCACCTCCTCCCCTTCCGGGGCGGGCAGGTCCTGGCCGATGGCGGCGATCTTTCCGTCCCGCAGCCAGAGGTCGCAGGCGCGGCCGTTACAGTCCTTGGCGTGGCGGATCAGCATAGGGGCAGCCTCCTTTGTATGACAGGGCGTTCCCCCGCAGCGGGGGACGAATGGGCAAAAAAAAACTTTTCCCGAAAAGGGAAAAGTTAAGAAAGGCACCGGCACATCACATCGGGAAAGAACACGGCACCGTGAAATTCCACACAGCGAAGCGGCAAAGCGGCGGGGTACGGCACGGGCGCGGCCTCCTTTCCTGTCAATGTAAAATCCTTGTAAAAAACCGGCAAACGGCGCATTGCGTGATTTTTCTTATTCTACCATGCCCCGCCCGGGCTGTCAAGGCGCGGACGCCGCGCAAAAACCGCCCGGCCGCCCCCGCTTTTTTAGGCACACTGCCAAACCCCGGCCCGGCGTATGCACACAAGAGAAAACCGCCGCCGGCCCAGGGCCGGCGGCGGTTTTATTGTTGATCAGTTCTGCTTCATCTTGGCGAAGCACTCGCTGCAGTAGACAGGGCGATCTTCGCGGGGCTGGAAGGGAACCTTGCAGGCTTTGCCGCAGGCAGCGCACACGGCGTCAAACATCTGGCGCTCACCGCGGACGGCGTTCTTGCGGGCGTCACGGCAGGCTTTGCAGCGCTGGGGCTGGTTTTCAAAGCCGCGGGAAGCGTAGAACTCCTGCTCGCCGGCGGTCCAGACGAACTCTTTGCCGCAATCTCTGCATACCAAAGTCTTGTCTTCGAACATAATGGGTATCTCCTCTTACACAAATTTGCCCGCGGAAGAATTTCAACCAACTCCCATGGTGGGGACCAAAAGAACGGATTGCCAAGCTACTGGGGGCACTTTATTATTGACCAGGCGGTGGGTCCGCCCAAGTCCAGGGGGTTACGGCGCCGAGGCCCGCAGTTTGCGGCGGGCCCGCGCCAGGGCATTTTCCACCGCCTTGGGGCTGCAGCCCAGGCCCTGGGCGGCCCGGGCGGCGGATTGTCCGTCCAGGCTGGCCAGCAGCGCGGCGCGCTCCAGCGGGGAAAGCAGGGTGTCGATCCGGGCCATCACCCGGTTGTAGGTCTCGCTGGCGATGGTCTGTTCCTCCGGCCCGGGGGCGGCCTCATCCTCCGGCAGCGGCACGCTGTCGTTGAGGGGGGCGTGCTTTTTGCGGGTGGCGGCCCGGCGGGCGTCCTGCTGGGCATGTTGGATGCACAGCGCGGCAAACCCGGCGAAAGGAACGCCCTGGGCCGCGTCATATCGGCGCAGGGCGTCAAACAGACCGATCAGCCCTTCCTGTACGGCGTCCTCAAAATCCAGGCCGGGGGCGCGGTTGCTCCACGCCCCTTTGCGGATCAGCGGCATCATCCGGGCGATGAGGGCGGCCATGGCCGTCTCGTCGCCGGCTTTCGCCTGCTGCAACAATTCCTGGCTGATGGGCTGCATGGGGGCACCTCCTCCGACGCAGCCATGGCCGCAGCGCCGCGCCGGGATTGTCCCCATTTTATCGTCTGGGGTACGGTTTGTCAATCATTTTTTGGCAGTCTTTGCCGGTCCGGCGCAGCCGGTCCGGTCACTTTTTGTCCTGCCCGCCGCGGGTGAAGTAGTTGAGCAGCTCGGCGCCCAGGATGATCACGATGGTGACGACAAAGACGCCCAGCCAGCCCATGCCGGCCTTGGGAAGGACCGAGAGAAAGGTTTGGATGGCTTCAGCGGAAAACATAGAACAACTCTCCTTCCTATCAGGCGAACAGGGTCATGATCATGCCGCCGGCAATGACCGAGGCGATCTGGCCGGAAACGTTGATGCCGACCGCGTGCATGAGCAGGAAGTTCTGGTTGTCCTCCTCCAGGCCCATCTTGTTGATGACACGGGCGGACATCGGGAAGGCCGAGATGCCGGCCGCGCCGATCATCGGGTTGATCTTAGTCTTGGCGAAGAGGTTGTAGACCTTGGCCACGACCACGCCGCCCACCGTGTCAAAGGTGAAGGCCACGAGACCCAGCAGCAGGATGAGCAGGGTCTGGGGGTTCAGGAAGCTGGCCGCCTGCATCTTGGTGGCGACGGTCAGGCCCAGGAACAGGGTGATGAGGTTGGCCAGGTCCTTCTGGGCGGTGTCGGACAAGCCGTCCAGCACGCCGCATTCCCGGACCAGGTTGCCGAACATCAGGAAGCCGATCAGCGAGACGCTGCGGGGGGCCACCAGGCCGGCGACGATCATGATGACGATGGGGAACAGGATGCGGGTGGTCTTGGAGACCGGGCGGTCCGCATAGCTCATGCGGATCAGCCGTTCGTGCTTGGTGGTGATGTGGCGGATGACGAACGGCTGCACCACCGGCACCAGGGCCATGTAGCTGTAAGCCACGACGACGATGGCGCCCAGGTAGTTGGACTGGAACATGTTGGCCACGACGATGGCGGTGGGGCCGTCGGCCGCGCCGATGATGCCGATGGAGGCGGCGTCCTTCACATCAAAGCCCAGCAGCGTGGCCACGCAGAGGGTGAAGAAGATGCCGAACTGAGCCGCCGCGCCGAAAATCATCATCTTCGGGTTGGCCAGCAGCGGGGTGAAGTCGATCATGGCGCCGATGCCCACAAACAGGAGCAGCGGGAACAGCTCATTGGCAATGCCGGCGTTGAACAGCACGTCGATGGGGCCGATCTCCTCCACGCCGTCGATCAGCTGGGTGACCGCGCCGGACATCGGCAGGTTGACCAGAATCGCGCCGAAGCCCATGGGCAGCAGCAGGGACGGTTCCATCTCTTTTTTAATGGCAAGCCAGATCAGCAGCGCGCCGATGGCCCACATGACCACCTGCTGCCACTGCAGGTTGAGGACATTGCCAAACAGTTCCTCGATCATAGTGTGCAGATCCTCCTCTACAGATAACAAATACTTGCTTACGTCTCATTATGGGGGACGGGGCGGAAATTGTCAAGGGGCAAACGAGGATTTTTCCCACAGGGTCCACGTTTATCGCCAAATTATTTTCGTTATTTTTGTTGAAATTGCCAGGTGTTCAGCGCTTTAGCGCCTTGACTTGCCTCTTTTTAGTTGCTACAATGGGGTTTAAGATGCAGCACGGCGGGCGGCCGCCCGGCCTGCGCCTGCCCGCTGCGCCGGGCGGGGCGCGGCGCCCCGGCCCCGCCGCCCGCCCGGAAAGGAAAAAGGAGGTCCGCCTATGCGCAGCCCATCCCCCCGCGGCGGCCCGCAGCCGCCGCGCAGCACCGCTTTGTATGAGGCCATCCTGCGGCTGCAGGACCTGGAGGAGTGCCTCCGCTTTTTTGACGACCTGTGCGCCGTGACCGAGCTGCGCACCCTGGAACAGCGCTACGACGTGGCCGGGTGCCTGATGCAGGGCAAGGTGTACAGCGAGATCCGCCGGGAGACCGGCGCGTCCAGCGCCACGGTGAGCCGCGTGAACCGGATGCTGAACTACGGCACCGGCCAGGTGGCCCGGAGCGTGCGCTACGACCTGGAACATGCCCCGGGCGGCCAGCCCGGGCCGACCCAACCGGACACACAGGAAGGAGACAGTTTATGAGCGTACAGATCAAACCCTTCGGCACCACCCGGGACGGCACCCCCGTCCAGCTGGCCGTGCTGAAAAACGAACACCTGGAGGCGCACATCATCAGCTATGCCGCCGCCATCCAGAAACTGCTGGTGCCCGACCGGGCCGGCCGCCCGGTGGACGTGGTGCTGGGCTTCCCCGACGTGGCCGGGTATGAGGACAACGGCGGGGCGCTGGGCTCGGTGGTGGGCCGGTACGCCAACCGCATCGGCGGGGCGCGGTTTTACCTGAACGCCGAGGAATACCACCTGACCGCCAACGACCACGGCAGCTGCCTGCACAGCGGGCTGCACGGGTTCGGCCGGACGGTGTTTGAGATGGAGCTGGCCGACGCCGGCGACGCCGCCGTGGTGCTGCGGGCCGTGAGCCCCGACGGCACCGACGGCTTCCCCGGCACGGTGACGCTGGAGGTGCAGTATTCGCTGGTGGGCAGCGGGCTGATGATCCAGTACGCCGTCACCACCGACGCGCCCACCGTCATCAACATCACCAACCACAGCTACTTCAACCTGAACGGCCACAACGCCGGCACCGTGCTGGGCCACCGCCTGCAGCTGGACGCGCCCGAGTACCTGGAGACCAACGAACACCTGATCCCCACCGGCACCGTGCTGCCCACCGCCGGCACCGCGCTGGACTTTACCGAGGAGAAGACCATCGGCCGGGACATCGGGGCCGACGAGACCGCCCTGCACTACGGCGGCGGCTACGACCACTGCCTGATCGTGCCGGACAGCGGCCTGCGCCACTTTGCCTGGCTGACCGGCCCGCAGACCGGCATCCGGATGGAAACGCTGTCCACCCTGCCCGCCGTGCAGCTGTATTCGGCCAACTCGCTGTCCATCAAGACCCCCGGCAAGGAGGGGGCCGACTACGGCGCCCGGGAGGCCGTCTGCCTGGAGACCCAGGACTACCCCGACGCCCCCAACCACATGGACTTCCCCGACACCACCGTCACCCCCAAGACCCCCTACAGCGCCACCACCCTCTACCGCTTCGACATCGCGCCCCAGTGAGCCCCGCTCCCCGGGCGGCCGAACTTATACGGTTTTGTATAAATTTGCAAAACAATACATTCCGGCATCGCCGGCGCCGGTTTCCGGCCGACCTGCCGCCATACAAAAAGCCGTCCCCGGCCGGGGACGGCTTTTCTTCTGTCATGTGTTATGCCGCAGCGCGCTGCAAACACAGCGCTGCCCGGGCGGCGGGCCGGCTCAGGCCATCAGTTCCCGGACGCAGGCGGCGATTTTCTCGTCCTTGCAGGCCGGGAAGAAGTATTCGGCAAAGTGCTCGCCCGCAAAGGCGCCCTTGACCAGATCCCGGTCCAGGTCGCGGAGGATGTCGCACAGATCCCGGTAGGCCACCGCCTTCACCCCGTCCAGGATCTTCTTGTTGCGCTGTTCGGGCACCACCCGCTCCTTGGGGTAGCCCTGGCCGTGGCCGAAGCCGAACAGCTTTTCGAAGATGTATTCCAGGTTGAGCTCGCCGCCCCAGCCAAAGCCCTTGGCAAAGGGCAGGGCGATGGCGTTGCCGTCGTTCACATGGGCGAAGGTGTAGGCGTCCACCGGGTCCTCCACATGGCCGCAGAGCACGCCGGGGAAGCTGTTCAGCGCCAGCATGGCGCCTTCGCCGGTGCCGCAGCCGGTGATGACATAGTCGGCCGCGCCGGCGTTCAGCAGCACGGCGGCCAGGATGCCGTTCTGCACATAGGTGAGCTGGGCGGCGTCATCGGCGGCGTACATGCCGTAGTTGACCACCTCATGGCCCATCGGCTCCACGACTTTGCGCAGGGTGGCTTCCACCAGGGCGTTCTTGGCGGCCTGGCTGTTTTCGTTGATGAGGGCAATTTTCATTGGGATCGTCTCCTTTGCTGTTACGGTGATGGGAATAGAGGGGGCGCTCAGTCCCCCGGCAGACGGAAATCCAGCACCCGGATGTCGTGGACCCGCGCCTTGCCAGTCAGCGGCCGGCCGTTGACCACCAGCTCGCCGGTCTGGTTGTCGTAGGGGTCGTCCCGCCAGAAGGGGTCGGGCGGGGTCAGCTGAGCGTAGAAAGCCCGGTTGGCCACCATCCGCAGCGGGTCCAGGTTGCCGAAATAGTGGCGGCGGACGGCTTCGTCCCCCCGCCGGTGGGCCGAGGCCCCGAAGGAGCAGTCGGCCCAGAGCCAGCCCAGCGGCGCCAGGTAGAACTGGGCCCAGTCATGGCAGCCGGCCCGCTCGGGGGTGACATACAGCCCGCTCTGCCACCGGGCCGGGATGCCGGCGATGCGGCAGAGGGTGATGAAGAGCAGCGCCATGACCCCGCAGTCCCCCCAGCCGTTCTTGGCGCAGCGGTCGGCGATGGGGTCCAGGCAGGCGTACCCGGGCTGGTAACGGTAGCGGGTGTGGCGGGTGACATAGTCGTAGATGGCCCGGGCCCGCTGCAGCGGGTCCCGGCAGCCCGCCGTGACCCGGGCGCAGAGGTCCCGCAGCCAGGGGGTGAAGGTGATGTGGGGCGCTTCTTCCTGCAGGAAGCCCACCCAGGGCTCAGCCTCCGGCACCGGGCCGGTCAGGGCGTCCAGGTCATGGCAGGTCGCCCGGATGCGGTAGCGGTAGGTGACCCGGAAGGGGGTGCCGGCGGCGGCCTTCCAGTGGATCGTGCGCTGGGGGGCGTCGCCCGGCGCCAGCGTGCCGCCGGGGGTGGCGTCCAGGATCTGGATGTGGCTCTGCTCGGGGCATTCGGCCGGGATCGGCAGCCAGGCTTCGGCCGGCGCGTCCGGGTCGGCCGGTTCCGCCGGGGCGATGGACGCCTGCAGGGTGATCTCGGCCTGCAAAGTTCCCTGGCTTTGCAGCCGGCTCAGGACCCCGACCCGGTAATGGCTGACCGGGTCGGGGCGCAGGCCCCGGGCGTTCATGTCCGGGTAGATGCGCAGCGTTTCCAGAAAGCGCTCCTGATAGTAGGGCTCGCCTTCGATCCACCGCCAGTCGATGCGGTCCTCCGCCACCAGGGCGTCGAACTCCGCGTCGGAAAAATCGGGCAGTTCCCGGCGCAGCATCGCCAGGGCGGCGGCGCGGGTGTGGGGGTAGCTTTCGGGCAGGCGGCGCATCTGCTCGGCCCGGGCCCGCAGGGCGTCCCGGGCGATGGGGGGCAGATGCTCCTGCCCCAGCAGGGTCCGGATCCGGCGGTCCGCCGCGGCGAACCGGCCGGCCTGGTACAGCCGCTCCACATCCTCCGGCACACCGGCCGAGAGGGCGGCCCATACGGCATTCTGGTCCATGGCAGTCTCCTTTGCGGGGGGCGCGGGCGGGCCCGCGCCCTGCTGTAACGGCAATCCCGGCCCGGGGCCGGGGCAATTCAGGTTGGAAAGGTCCCCGCCTTCACATCACCAGTTCCCGGTAATAGGAGGTGTTGACCGTCTTGTCCTGCCCGGCGATGGCGGCGATGCAGCTGTCCAGCGTTCCGGCCACATCGTCCAGGCTCTTCCAGCCGGCGGCGTCGGGCTTGACCTTCTCCTCCAGGAAGGGGCCGATGTCGGTGTGGGAGCAGGCGCCTTCGATCAGGTAGGCGCCGGGGCGGGCCGGCTGGGTCTGGGGTTCAAAGCCCTGTTCGCTGCCCAGGCTGGTGAGCAGGAAACCGCCCTTGCGGCCCCGGCCGCCCACCAGCAGGCGCACCCCCACCGGCTGCAGCGGCACGGTGGCCGCCTTTTCCCGCAGGATGCGGACGGTTTTTTCCAGCGTCAGGTAGCGCAGGTCGTATTCGTCCAGCGCGTTGACGATCTGCACGGCGGCCAGCAGGTCGCCGGCAAAGCCCACGATGACGTTCTGGTTGATCTTGCGCAGCTTGGGGAGATCCTCGGTGATGACCTTGGGCCCTTCGGGGCCGACCGGTTCCTCCACCATCCGCCCGTCGCTGACCATGGCGCAGAAATTTTCACCGCACACCGCGAGGATTGCACTCATACTTTCCGACTCCTTTTCGCCGGGCGCCGGGGCGCCCCGTGTTTTGACCGGGTCCATTGTAGCATATCCGCCCGCAAAAGAAAAGGGCCCGGCCCCCCGGCCGGACCCACGGACATGCCGCCGCCGGGCCGCGGCGCCTGGCGCCGGGCCCGACGGCCGGTCGGTCCGGGTATTGCTGCTGCGGGCCCCGGTTCAGTTTTTGCTGATCCGGAACAGGTCGGCGCCGGGTTCCACCGTGCCGGAAGCCGCCAGCTCGGTGCTGGCGAAGTCGTCCCCGTTGGTGATGACGGTGATGACCACCGCCGGGTGGCCGGCGGCCTTGATCTTTTCCAGATCCATGGTCAGCAGCTTCTGGCCCTTGCGGACCTTGTCCCCCAGCTTGACGCTGGAGGCAAAGCCATCGCCCTTCATCTCCACCGTGTCCACCCCGACGTGGATGAGCACCTCCACCCCGTTGTCGCCCAGGATGCCCAGCGCGTGGAGGGTATCGGGGGCCTGGGTGATCTCGCCGTCCAGCGGGGCGAAGACCTCCCCCACCTCCGGGTCGATGCCGCAGCAGGGCCCCAGGATGCCCTGGGCGAACACCTCGTCGGGGATGTCCTCCATCCTGACGACGGTGCCCCGGGCGTCCGCCGCCACCACCAGCGGCCCCGCGGGGGCGGCCGGTTCGCTCTTTTTCTTGAACATATCAAAGAAACCCATTCTTGTCCTCTCCTTTTTTCTCCGCCCGAAGGCGGTGGTGTCGTTGGTCCTGTCCGGGCCCGATTCAGCCCGCAGCGATGATCTGCCGCTGGATGGTGCGGATGCCCAGCCAGGTCACGTCGGCCATCTCGGCCGCCGATTCCTGCTTGCCCCGCTGCAGCCACTGGGCGATGGCGCCGAAGCACCCCTCCACCGCGAAGGCGGTGAGGTAGCGCTGGCGGAAGGTGCCGCCGCCCGGGGCCAGGTAGCCGATGCACCGCTCGGCAATGACCTCCTGCAGCCGGCGGCTGAAGGCCGGGTCGCTGTTGTCCCCCAGCAGTGCGGTACACACCGCGTCGTGCTCGTCCAGGTACTCAAAGAGGGCCAGCAGCGCGGTGGGCATCTCCTCGCTTTCGCCGTTGAGGCGGGGCAGCAGGGCGTCCATGAACAGGTTGAGCTGGTCGATCTGGTCCTGTTCCAGCCGGTCCAGCAGTTCATAGATGTCCCGGTAATGAAAATAGAAGGTGCCGCGGCTGACCTTGGCCAGCCGGGTCAGTTCCCGCACGGTGATCTGCCGCACCGGTTTCTGCACCAGCAGCTGCACCAGTGCGTCGCCCAGCCGGCGGCGGGTGGCCCGGACACTTCGGTTGGCTTCCCCTTTGTTGTTCATCGTTTTCCATCCTTCCCGCGGCGAACCGCCGAAACTGCGGCGCGCCGGGCGCTACGGTTCCCTACACTTTCATAGTAAGGGCGGCCGCGGCATTTGTCAAGCGCTCCGCCCGCATTTTTGCCGAAATCCCACCAGATCCGCCCGGTATTTTTGTGCAGGGAACCAGCCGGCGGCTTTTCAGCCCGGCGGGGTTGTGGTATACTGGGTCCGGGGGGGCCGCCCCCCCGAAAGGAGCGTTTTCCATGAAGATCGACAGGACCCGCGCCCTGGGCGCGTTTGCCGCCTATGTGCGGCCCTATGACGCCGCCGACCCCAAGGTGCGGCTGAAGATCGAACACACCTACCGGGTGGCCGAACTGTGCGAGCGCATCGCCCGCAGCGAGGGCTGGGGGGCCGACGAGACCCTCCTGGCCTGGCTGTGCGGCCTGCTGCACGACGTGGGCCGGTTTGAGCAGCTGCGCCGGTACGGCACCTTTGACGACCGGCGCAGCATCGACCACGCCCGGGCCGGGGCCGAGGTGCTGTTTGAGGCGGGCGGCATCCGCGCTTACCTGGAGGACGGCTGTGAGGACGAGCTGCTTCACACCGCGGTGGCCTGGCACAGCGCCTACCGCCTGCCCGAAACGCTGGACCGGCGCACCCGGGCTTTCTGCGACCTGCTGCGGGACGCCGACAAGGTGGACATCCTGCGGGCCAACGTGCAGACCCCGATGGAGGAGATCTACGGCGTGTCCACCGCCGAGCTGCGGGCTTCGCCGGTGACGCCGGCGGTGGAGGCAGCCTTTTACGCCCACCACGCGGTGCTGCGCAGCCTCAAGCGGTACCCGGCCGACCATGCGGTGGGCCACGCCTCGCTGGTGTTCGAGCTGGTCTACCCCGAAAGCCGCCGGGCCGTGCGGGAGCAGGGGTACCTGTTCCGGCTGCTGGACTTCCCCACCGACAACCCGGACACCGCCCGGGTGTTTGCCGGCCTGCGGGACCACCTGCGCGGCTGGCTGGAGGAAAACGCCCGGTAAAGCCCGGGCACCTGCCGCCCGGCCGCCCGGCCGATGCGCCGCAGCGCCCCGCAGCCGCAACCGCGGGACAAAGCCAGACGACCCTTCCGGGAAGGCGGAGATCCGCTTTCCCGGAAGGGTCGTTTTGTTATGGGCAGCATCGTCGGCCGCCCGCTATGGGGCGGGCCGATTTGGGGGCCACCCCCGCCGGACCGGGCTCACAGGGGCAGCGCCTGCAGCAGCACGCCGCAGACCGAGCCGCCGGCCCAGAGCGCACCGGTGAGGAAGAGGTTCTGCTTCCAGCTGGGGTTGACCCGCCAGAGCACCGCCAGGCCGATGCCCGCCCCGGCGCAGAGCCCGGCAAACAGGCTGCCGAAGCTGATGGCCCCCTGCAGGTAGAGCTGGGCCAGCAGCACGCTGGAGGCGCAGTTGGGGATCAGCCCCACCAGCGCCGCGGCCATGGGCTGCAGCGGGCCCATCTGCAGCAGGAAGGTGGTGATGGCATCCTCCCCCACCCATTCAAACAGCAGGCCCAGCAGGAAGTTGAAAAGCAGGATGAAGAGCAGGATCTCCACCGTATGGCGCAGCGCCGACAGAAAGACGCCGCTGTGCTCCTCATGGTGTTCATGGCAGTCCACCTGGTCGGCGCGGCCGGCGTAGCCGCCGTACAGCCCGGCGGGCAGCACCCGGCGCAGCGGCACATCCAGCAGGAAGCCCGCCGCCACCCCCGCCGCCACCTTGGCGCCCAGCAGCACGGGCAGGGTGTTCCACACCCCGGGGGCCGCCGCCAGCAGCGGCAGGGCTTCGTCGCTGGTGGCCACAAACACCGCCAGCAGCGTGCCCGGGGTGATGACCCGGCTGGCATACAGGTTGGCCGCCAGGGCCGAAAAGCCGCACTGGGGCACGCAGCCCAGCACCGCGCCGGGCACAAAGCCCCAGCGCCCGCCGCCCGCCAGCGCCCGCTCAATGGCGTCGCCGTGGTGGCGTTCGATCCACTCGATCAGCAGATAGGCAAGGAACAGAAAGGGCAGCATTGGCAGGCTGTCCTCAAACGCGTGCTCCAGCGCGTGAAAGATCAGGTTCATATCGCTCCTTTGGTGGGGCGCGGCAGCCGCGCCTGGGATCGGCCCTGCGGTCGGGCAGGGCCGGCGGTCGGAAAAAGTCAGATCCGCCGCGTGCCGAGCGGTTCGGCACGCGGCGGTCCGGCGCAGGGTCCGGGGGTCAGCTTTCCCCCGCCGCCTCCGCCTGCACCGGCAGGGCGGCGGGCTGGGGCGCGTCGGCCCGGGCGGGGCTTTCGGCCTCCAGCCGGCGCAGCAGGGCGACGGCCTCCCGCACCCGGGCGGCCGGGATGCGGGTGCGGAACCGCTCCATGCTGCGCGGGGAGAAGGGCACGTCGTCGGTGAAGGTGGAAAAGCCGAGGAAGTACTGCAGGTAGGGGCTTTCGCGGATCAGGGCCACCGTCTCCCGGTCGGAAACGCCCAGCGCGGCGCGGATGATCAGGCAGCCGTAGGCCACCCGGGCCGGCAGCGCCACCTTGCCCGCATGGCCGAAATGGCCGCTGTACTCCCGCTCGAAGGCGTCCCAGTCGATGGCTTCGGCCAGACGGACCCAGCGGTTGCGGCCGGCCAGTTCGCCGTGGTAGGGCGGCAGATAGTCGTAGATGCTCAGCTGATGTTCCCGTGTGCGGTACAAAAGCCTCTCCCTCCTTGCAGCGTGAAGTTGGCGGCGGTCAGTAGCGCTGCATCAGCGGGAAGAGCAGCGTCAGCGCCGCCCACACCGCCTGGTACAGCACCAACCCGGGCAGCGGGATGGAGGCGATGCCCCCCGCCAGCACCATGATGACCGCCAGCACGCAGGACAGCAGCACCGCCGCCGACAGCACCAGCGCCGACTTGCGCTCGGCTTCGGCGGCGCCGTGGGCGGCTTCCAGCCCGCCCACAAAGCTGGCGAAGCTGCCCAGGTGCAGCATGTTGCCCTCGCTTTCGGGCAGCCAGGCGGTGGCGGGTTCCAGCGCCTTGCGGGCCGGGCCGTCCAGCACCCGCACGCTGCCGGTGGGCAGGGTGTAGGCGGCTTCCAGCAGGGCTTCGTCGCAGTTGAAGTCGTCGCAGTCCACGATCAGCGAAAGCCCCGACCGGCGCAGGCTGTCCAGCACCGCGGCGGTGTCCGGGTCGCCCTGGTAGGATACCAGGAACATGCTGAACAGCTTGCCGGACACGGCCAGATAGATCACCCGCCGCTGGTTGACGGTGTGCCGTTTTTCATAGTCCACGCTGGGGATCTCCACATCGAACTGCTGCATGAGCTTGCGGTTGCCGATGAGCACCCGCTCGCCCTTGATCCAGCCCACATGGCCCTTGCCGTAGACCGTCTCGAAGTCGTCCACCTGGCTGAGCAGTTTGCGGTTGTCCCCGATCATGCCGAGGAAGACTTCCCGCAGGGTGGGCGCGCCCTGGGCCAGCATCGAGGCCGCATAGGTGATGGCCTGGTCGATGTGGTCCTTCTGGATGGCGCGGATGCCCCCCAGCTTGACGCAGCCGCTGGGGAACAGGTCCCGGGACGAGACCTGGATCACGTTGACCCGGCCCAGCTGGCGGATGTCCCGCCAGCCGGGGACCACCGCCCCCACCTGGGCCGCGCTGCCCTGCATGAGCTTGGCGGGCACCGCCGACAGCAGGGTGCCGGCCAGCGGCGCCCCGATGCAGAGCACCGCCGCCAGCGCCGTGACCGCCATGCCGGCGTCCTGCCGGTACAGCAGGGTGAAGACCAGCGCCGCCAGCGCACAGCCGGCCACCACCCGGGCCAGCTGCTGCTGGTTTTTGTCCGAGGTGCGGCGGGCGCTGCTGGCGGACAGGAAGTCCTTGAGCAGCTGGGTGGGCCGGCTGACCAGCACGCTGGGGTGCGGCTGGGCCAGGCCCCGGGTGACCGCCCGCAGAATGCCGGCGTCCTTGAGGCGGTAGGCCACGGCGTGGTCCACCCCGGCGCTGACCAGGCGGAAATTCTCCCGGGTGGTGACGGCGTCCATCCGCTTGCCGATGGTGTTGAAGCAGAGCAGCAGCGCCGCCGGGCCGGCCATCAGGCAGAGTTTGTCCGGGGTGTACCAGTCCGGCTGGATCAGGAAGGTCACCAGCTGCACCGCGGCCCCCACCGCGGCCAGCGCGGGCAGGGTGTCGGCGGTGGGGCCCTTGAACAGCCCCTTGAGCCCGTTGGCCATGGTGCGCCAGCACAGCCCGGCGGTGACCGCCAGCAGGACCAGCAGCGCGGCCGGCAGCGGGGTCTTGCCCACCGCCGGGTCCAGCGGGGCGGGCATCGGCAGCCCGGCGCCGGCGGCGGCCGTGCCCAGGTAGAGCATGACCAGCGCGGCGGCCCCCGCCACGA
>DWWE01000082.1 GCA_019119835.1 Candidatus Gemmiger stercoravium
CCCGGCGGCCCCGGCCCCCGGGCCCGCGCCTGGCGGGAGCTGGACCTGGCTGCGCTGCGCCACAACGCCCGGGTGCTGCAGGCCGCCCTGCCCGCCGGCTGCCGGCTGATGGCGGTGGTCAAGGCCGACGCCTACGGCCACGGCCTGCGCCCTGCCGCCCGCTGCCTGCAGCGGGCCGGGGTGCGGGGGTTCGCGGTGGCCACCCTGGCCGAAGGCATCGCGCTGCGCCGGGCCGGGGTCAGGGGCACGGTGCTGGTGCTGGGCTGGACCGACCCGGCCGAGGCCGCCCGGCTGCGGGCCTGGCGGCTCACCGCCGCGGTGGCGGGCCCCGAACACGGCCGGGCGCTGGCCGCCGCCGGGCAGGGGGTGCGGGTCCACCTGGCGGTGGACACCGGTATGCACCGGCTGGGCCTGCCCTGGGACGACCCCGACGCCCTGGCCGAACTGTTTGCGCTGCCGGGGCTGCGGGTCACCGGGGTGTTCAGCCACCTCTGCGTGTCGGACAGCCCGGCCCCGGCCGACCGGGCTTTCACCCGGGAGCAGGCCCGGCGGTTCGCCGCGGCGGTGGACGCGCTGCGCGCCCGCGGCCTGGACCCGGGGGCGGTCCACCTGCAGGCCAGTTACGGCATCTGGAACGCCGACACCCTGGCCGGTGCGGCCCCGCCCTGCGCCTGGGCCCGGGCGGGCATCGCGCTGTACGGGGTGCCCAGCGACGCCGCGCCGGTGGACGCCCCGCTGGACCTGCGCCCGGCGCTGGCGCTGCGGGCCCGGGTGGCCGCGGTGCGGCGGCTGGCAGCGGGGGAGGGGGCCGGCTACGGGCTGGCCTTCCGGGCGGCGCGGCCCACCACCCTGGCCGTGGTGGCCATCGGCTATGCCGACGGCCTGCCCCGGGACCTGGCGGAGCGGGGCGGCGGGGTGCTGCTGCAGGGCCGCCGCTGCCCGATGGTGGGCCGGCTGTGCATGGACCAGCTGCTGGTGGACGCCACCGACCTGCCCGACCCGCCCTGCCCCGGCGACACGGCCACCCTGATCGGCCGGGACGGGGCGGCGCAGATCACGGCGGTCCAGCTGGCCGCTGCCTGCGGCACCATCACCAACGAGCTGCTGGCCCGGCTGGGCCCGCGGCTGGGGCTTGTGCCCACCGGCGGCCGGCCGCCGCGCAAAGCCCGGCGCCCCGGCGCGGGCTAGCGCCGCCTTTCAACGATCCGACCGGTCCCCGGCGGAAGCTGTCTCGGCTTCCGCCGGGGACCGGCTTTTTTTGTCACACCCCGGGCGGGTTTGGTGTTATAGTGGGTGAAGAGATCTTTTCACGACCATCCACGAGAGGAGGTGCCGCCCATGCAGGACCCGGCCATCGGGCGGCTGCAGGCCGTCTACTGTGCCGACTACGGCCGGCTGGTGGCGGCCGCCGCCCGCATTTTGCAGGGGGATGTCCACGCCGCCCAGGACGCCGTGCAGGACGCCTGGCTGCGGCTGGCAGACCCCCGCACGCTGGCGGGGCTGGATACCGACACCCCGGAAAGGCTGCGCAGCCTTTTGTACATCACGGTCTGCAACGCGGCCCGCAACCAGCGCCGGGACAGGGCCCGCCACGAGACCCCGCTGGCCGAGGGCGGCTGGGCGCTACTGCCCGACCCGGCCCCCGGGCCCGAGGCCGCCGCCGAAGCCGCCGACGCCCGCCGCATCCTGGCGGCGGCGCTGGACCGGCTGGACCCCACCGACCGGGCCATCCTGCTTTTGCAGTACGGTCACGGCTGCACCAGCGCCCAGATCGCGGCACTGCTGGGGCTGCGCCGCGCCGCGGTGCGCAAGCGGGCCCAGCGGGCCCGGCAGCGGCTGCAGGACTGGCTGCGCCGCGCCGGACAGCAAACCCTTTGACCACCAAGGAGGGAACCGATATGAAGCAACAAGAGTTTGAAGCCAGGCTGCAGGCGGCCTGCCGGGACGCTTGCCGGCAGGACCTGGCGGCGCTGGACGCGCTGACCCCGGTCGATGCGGCCCCGGTGCGGCCGGCCCGCCGCCGGGCCCGCCGGCCGCTGCGGGTGGACCGGAAGCAGGACGCCCTGGTCATCGGCCTGGAGGAGAAGGCCGCCGCCCCCGAGACCATCCCCGAACGGATGGAATTCGGCTACCTGCCCGACGGCTGGACCGTCACCTGGGACGAGACCGCCGACACCGAAAAGACCTGCAGGGCCACCCTGTCCGACGAGAACGGCCCGCAGCTGTGGGTCTCCCAGTATCCGCTGGCCTACGAGATGGAGGCGATCTCCTATAAAGTCACCGACCTGAGCCCGGAGGAACGGCAGGAATTCCTGGATGTGATCGAAAGCCAGGGCGCGGACGGCCTGCGGGCCTTTGCCGAGGAACACGGCCTGGCCCCCGGGGCGGAGCGGATGGAGCAAAACCACAAAACGCTGGATTCCATCACCGACCTGACCGCCAACATGCTCAACGACCGGGTGGCCACCCTGTCCTGGGCCACGCCGGACTGCTGGTACTATGTCACGCTGGCCAGCACCGGCTATGAAACGGTGGAACGGGACACCGTGCTCCGCATCCTGCAGGGCATCACGCCGTAACGAAAAATCAAAAACAGAACAGCCCCTTGCAAAAAGCCCCCGCCCCCGGCGTTCACACACCCGGGGCGGGGGAATTTTTGCAAAGGGGACAAAGGGGCGGGCTCAGGAATCCGAGTCCAGCTTCAAAACGGCGGTGAAGGCTTCGCTGGGCAGGGTCACGCTGCCCAGTTTGCGCATCTTCTTTTTGCCGGCTTTCTGCTTTTCCAGCAGCTTTTTCTTGCGGGTGATGTCGCCGCCGTAGCACTTGGCCAGCACGTCCTTGCGCATGGCCTTGACCGTCTCCCGGGCGATGATCTTGCCGCCCACCGCCGCCTGGACCGGGATCTCGAACAGCGCGCGGGGGATGTTCTCCTTGAGCTTTTCGCAGATGCGGCGGCCCTTGGCGTAGGCGTTGTCGGCAAACACGATCATGGACAGCGCGTCCACCGGCTCGCCGTTGAGCAGGAAGTCCAGCTTGACCAGGTTGGAGGTGTGCCAGCCCTCCCACTCATAGTCATAGCTGGCGTAGCCGCGGCTGCGGCTCTTGATGGCGTCGAAAAAGTCGTAGACGATCTCCCCCAGCGGGATCTGGTAGTGCAGGTCCACCCGGGTCTCGTCCAGGTACTTCATGTCCACCAGCACGCCGCGCTTGCTCTGGCACAGGTCCATCAGCGGGCCCACATAGTCGTTGGGGGTGTAGATGTGGGCGTTGACAAAGGGCTCCTCGGCCTTGGCGATGCGGGTGGGGTCGGGGTAGGCGGAAGGGTTGTCGATGACCTCCACGCTGCCGTCGGTCAGGGTCAGCCGGTACTGAACGCCGGGGGTGGTGGTGATCAGGTCCAGATCAAACTCCCGCTCCAGCCGTTCGGTGATGATCTCCATGTGCAGCAGCCCCAAAAAGCCGCACCGGAACCCGAAGCCCAGCGCCGCCGAAGTCTCGGGCTCAAAGCTCAGCGAAGCGTCGTTGAGCTGCAGCTTTTCCAGCGCGTCCTTCAGGTCGGGGTAGTCGGCGCCGTCGGCGGGGTAGATGCCGCAGAACACCATCGGCGTCACCTTGCGGAAGCCGGGCAGCGCCTCGGCGGTGGGGTTCGCGGCCAGCGTGACCGTGTCGCCCACCCGGGTGTCCCGCACCGTCTTGATGCTGGCGGTCAGGTAGCCCACCTCGCCGGCCTGCAGGCAGTCGCAGGGGGCCAGGCTGGTGGCGCCCATGTGCCCCACCTCCACCAGCTGGAACTGGGCGCCGGTGCTCATCAGCCGGATGGTGTCGCCGGGGCGCACGGTGCCCTCAAACACCCGCACATAGACGATGACCCCCTTGTAGCTGTCGTAGATGGAGTCAAAGATCAGCGCCTTCAGCGGGGCGTCGGGGTCGCCGGTGGGGGCGGGAATGTCGGTGACGATCCGCTCCAGCACATCCTTGATGCCGACGCCCAGCTTGGCCGACACCCGGGGCGCGTCCATGCAGGGCAGGCCGATGATGTCCTCCACCTCTTTGGCGGCGGTGTCCGGGTCGGCGCTGGGCAGGTCGATCTTGTTCAGGATCGGCACCACTTCCAGGTTGTGGTCGATGGCCATATAGCAGTTGGCCAGGGTCTGGGCCTCCACGCCCTGGCTGGCGTCCACCACCAGCACCGCGCCCTCACAGGCGGCCAGGCTGCGGCTCACCTCGTAGGAAAAGTCCACATGCCCCGGCGTGTCGATCAGGTTGAATTCATACTCCCGCCCGTCGTCGGCATGGTAGCGCATGGTCACGGCCCGGGCCTTGATGGTGATGCCCCGCTCCCGCTCCAGCTCCATGTCGTCCAGGATCTGGTCCTCCATCGTGCGTTTGTCCACGCTGTCGGTCAGTTCCAGCATCCGGTCGGACAGGGTGCTCTTGCCGTGGTCGATGTGGGCGATGATACAGAAATTGCGGATGGTGTCTCTTGCCATTAGCCTTCCTCCAAGTCGTTCCAGATCTCCACCAGCGCGCCGCCCTGCAGGTAGATGCGGGGCACGCGGCGGGAGATGCCGCACACCACCTCGTAGTTGATGGTGCCGGTCTTTTGTGCAATGGTGTCGGCGGTGTCGGCGCCGGCGGCGGCCCCGGCGGGGCCGAACACCGTCACCTCGTCCCCCATGGCCACGCCGGGGACATCGGTCACGTCAAGGACCGTCTGGTCCATGCAGACCCGCCCCAGCACCGGCGCGGGGCAGCCGCGCACCAGCATCACGCCGCCGGCGTCCGACCCCGAAAGCCGCCGGGGGTACCCGTCGGCATAGCCCACGGCCACGGTGGCGGTCAGCCGTTCCCTGTCTGCGGTGTAGGTGCGGCCGTAGCTCACGCTTTCGCCGGGGTGCAGCCGGTTCAGGTGGGTCACCACCGTCTTCAGCGTCATGACCGGCCGCAGGGCGGGGAAGCGGGCTTCGGGGCTGGGGTCCAGCCCGTACAGCACGATGCCCGCCCGGGTCATGCTGCCCCGCCATTCGGGGTGGCGCAGCTGGGCGGCGCTGTTGGCGCTGTGTACAACGCCGGTGGGGCAGCCCGCCTGCCGCAGCGCCTGCAGGGTGCGCTCAAACAGGGCCTGCTGCGCCTCGGTGAAGGCGATGTCGCCGGCGTTGTCGCTGTCCGCCGCCGCAAAATGCTGGAACACCCCGGTGATGGACAGCCCCGGCAGCCCGTAGCAGGCTTTCAGCTGGGCCAGGGCCCGGTCAAAGTCGCCCCGCACCCCAAAGCCCAGCCGGCCCATGCCGGTGTCCACCTTCAGGTGGCAGGCCACCGACACCCCGGCCTCGGCGGCCGCCGCCGACAGCGCCGCCGCATACTCGGGGGAAAACACCGCCTGGGTGATGTCCTGGTGGGCCAGGTCCCGGGCAAAGCGGGGGTCGGTGTAGCCCAGCACCATGATGGGCAGGGTGACGCCGTGGCGGCGCAGGTGCCGCGCTTCGCTCAGGCAGCTCACCGCAAAGCCGGCGGCCCCGGCCTGGTGCAGCGCCCGGGCCACCGCCACCGCGCCGTGGCCGTAGGCGTCCGCCTTGACCACCGCGCACACCGGCCCGCCGGCCACCTGGCGCACATAGGCAAAATTGTCCCGCAGCGCGTCCAGGTCGATCTCGGCCCAGCAGTGGCGCTCAAATCCGTATTTGTTGTGGTAGCTGTTCATCGCACACCCCTCCCGGCATTCGTATTCTATAGTATACCATACGCCGCCGGTTTTGACCAGAGCACCCGCCCGCCGCCCCGGGGACCGAAACCGAAAATACGGTCAGAGAAAACGCGAGAAAACAAGAGCAAACGGGAGCATAAGCGAGCGAGAGCAGAATAAACGAAAAAACTTGCGAAAAACCGTTGACTTCCCGCCCCGGCTTTGCTATAATCACACTTGCGCAAACAACGCCGGTGTGCCGGCGTGTCCATAGACCCGCCGGTTTCGGGCGGCGGGGCGCATAGAATCCCGGGCCGGGTCCCCGGCCCCCCAAGTATGGAGGAATCAGTATTATGAGTACTACGCTCGCCAAGCCCGCTGAGATGGCTGACCGCAAGTGGTATGTGATCGATGCTGCCGGCAAACCGCTGGGCCGCGTCGCTGCCAAGGCGGCCGTCCTGCTGCGCGGCAAGAACAAGCCCACCTTCACCCCCAATGTGGACTGCGGTGACCATGTCATCATCATCAACTGCGATGAGGCTGTGCTGACCGGCAAGAAGCTGGAGAAGAAGTTCCACCGCACCCATTCCGGCTGGATCGGCGGCCTGAAGGAGACCCAGTACAAGACCCTGATGGCCGAGGCCAGCGACAAGGCCATGACCTACGCCGTCAAGGGCATGGTGCCCTCCAACACCCTGGGCGCCAAGGCCATGACCCGCCTGCACTGCTACAAGACCGCCGATCATGTCCATGCCGCGCAGAAGCCTGAAGCGGTGGAGTTCTAAGGAGGCAACCTCATGTACGAGACGAAAGAATATTTCTACGGCACCGGCCGTCGCAAGCATTCCGTGGCCCGCGTGCGCGTGTACAACGGCACCGGCAAGTTCATCATCAACGGCCGTGAGATCGACGATTACTTCGGCCTGGACACCCTGAAGCTGCTGGCCCGCAGCCCGCTGGTGCTCACCGGCACCGACGGCCAGTTTGACGTGGTCATCAACGTGGTCGGCGGCGGCTGCTCCGGCCAGGCCGGCGCCATCCGCCACGGCCTGTCCCGCGCGCTGCTGCAGTACAACGCCGAGCTGCGCCAGACCCTGAAGAAAGCCGGCTTCCTGACCCGCGATCCTCGTATGAAGGAGCGCAAGAAGTACGGCCT
>DWWE01000083.1 GCA_019119835.1 Candidatus Gemmiger stercoravium
CGCCGGGGCCTTTGCCATGCCAGTCCAGCGCATTTTCCATATAACTCACACCCAGGCCCTTGGTGGTGTGCATCAGCAGGCAGGTGGGCTTGCCGCTGCCATGGGCGCGGTCAAACAGCAAAAACGCCTGTTCCAGGTCATTAAACGAATTGCCGTTGCAGATGATGGTGTTGAAGCCGAAGGCGTCCATCTTCTGGTCCAGCGGCTCGGTGTTCATCACGTTGGCGGTGGGGCCGTCGATCTGCAGGCCGTTGACATCGATCATGATGCACAGGTTGTCCAGCTTGTAGTGGGCCGCGAACATGAACGCTTCCCAGCACTCGCCCTCCTCAATCTCGCCGTCGCCCAGCATGGTGTAGACATTGATGTCCTTGCCCTGCTGCCGGGCGGCCAGGGCCATGCCGCAGGCGGCCGAAACGCCCTGCCCCAGGCTGCCGGTGCTCATGTCCACGCCGGGCACGGTGTTCATGTTGGGGTGGCCTTCCAGGTAGCTGCCGTCATGGCGCAGCGTGCGCAGATCTTCCACGGGGAAGAAGCCGCGCTCGGCCAGCACCGAATACAGCCCGGGCGCCGCATGTCCTTTCGAAAGCACAAACCGGTCCCGATCCGGGTCGTGGGGGGTTTCGGGATCGATCTGCATTTCTTTGAAATACAGATAGGTCAGCGCGTCCGCAGCGGAGAGACTGCCGCCGGGATGTCCGCTTTTGGCGGCATGAGTCGCTTCGATCACGCCCATACGCACACGGGTTGCAGTCATCTTCAGCTGCAACATTTCTTGCTTTGTCATAAATCGCGCTCCTCCAACAGGTTACTACCCGGCCGTACCGGGCGGGATTCCGGTCTGTCTTCACCTATTCCTATTATACCAAAACCGCCGGCGGACGCAATCCCTTTTTTGCAGGAAAAACAGACCGCGCCCGCCACAGCCGCGGCGAGGGACCGGCAACCTTTTGTATATCGTCTTAGTATATCATAAAACCCGCCGGCGGGAAAGCCCCCAAAGCCCGTTTGTGCGCAAATTTTTTCGCAAAAAAGGGCCGGGGGCGCCGCCGGGGCCCGAAACCGGCCGGCGCGGAAAAATTTCTTTACAGAATCCGCCAAATGCCGTACAATAAATGACAAAGGGTATCCGGGGGCCGGGCGGGTCCTTCGCCGCGGGGCGGCGCGGGGCCGGGTTCGCCTAACCGGGTGCCCCTTGGATCGGGCCGGCAGGCTGTGGCTGGCCGGTACTACGGGCGCACGGGCCCAGCCCGCCGCCCCAGGAAAAGCGAGGGTACGACTGTGTTCAAAATCGTGAAAAGACGCGAACTGAACCCCACGGTAACGGAGCTGGTCATCGAAGCGCCGCTCATCGCCAAAAAGGCCCAGGCGGGTCAGTTCATCATCATCCGCGCCAAGGCGGACAGCGAGCGGATTCCGCTGACCATCGCCGGCTATGACCGGGCGGCGGGCACCGTGGCCATCATCTTCCAGGTGGTGGGCGGCGGCACCATGGAGCTCAACACCCTGCGGGAAGGGGAGTGCGTCCACGATTTCGTGGGCCCGCTGGGCAAGGCCACCGAGATCGAGGGCCTCAAGAACGTCTGCGTGGTGGGCGGCGGCGTCGGCTGCGCCATCGCGCTGCCGGTCGCCCAGGCGCTGCACGCCCAGGGCACCCGGGTGACCGGCATCGTCGGTTTCCGGGACAAGGACCTGGTCATCCTGGAGGATGAGTTCCGCGCCTGCTGCGACGAGCTCATCATCATGACCGACGACGGTTCCTACGGCCGCAAGGGGGTCGTGACCGCCCCGCTGGCCGAAAAGCTGGACGCCGGCGAGACCTTTGACGAGGTCATCACAATCGGGCCGCTGATCATGATGAAGTTCGTGGTGGCCACCACCCGGCCCCACAATGTCAAGACCGTCGTTTCGATGAACCCCATCATGGTGGACGGCACCGGCATGTGCGGCGGCTGCCGCCTGACCGTGGGCGGCCAGACCAGGTTCGCCTGCGTGGACGGGCCGGACTTCGACGGCTTTGAGGTGGACTTTGACGAGGCGATGCACCGCGGCACCATGTACAGGGAATTCGAGGCCCATGCCCGGGAACAAGCCTGCAACCTGTTCAAGAAGGAGGTCGAGTAAGATGCCCAACATGGACCCGAAAAAGTGTCCCATGCCCAGCCAGGACCCCAACGTCCGCAACAAGAACTTCAAGGAGGTGGCCCTGGGCTACACCGCCGAGATGGCCGTACAGGAAGCCCAGCGCTGCCTGCAGTGCAAGAACCACCCCTGCCGTTCCGGCTGCCCGGTGGACATCGACATCCCCGGCTTTATCGCCCAGGTGGCCAAGGGCGACTTTGAGGCCGCCTACCAGGTCATCGCCCAGTCCAGCGCGCTGCCGGCCGTCTGCGGCCGCGTCTGCCCGCAGGAGAACCAGTGCGAGGGCAAGTGCATCCGGGGCATCAAGGGCGAACCCGTCGGCATCGGCCGGCTGGAGCGGTTCGTGGCCGACTGGCACCGGGAACATGTGGACACCCCGCCGGCCAAGCCGGCCCCCAACGGCCACAAGGTGGCGGTGATCGGCGCCGGGCCTTCCGGCCTGACCGCCGCCGGCGACCTGGCCAAGATGGGCTACCAGGTCACCATCTACGAAGCCCTGCATGTGGCGGGCGGCGTGCTGATGTACGGCATCCCCGAGTTCCGTCTGCCGAAGGACATCGTCCAGAAGGAAGTGGACGGCCTGAAAGAGCTGGGCGTGGACATTGAATGCAACATGGTCATCGGCAAGGTGCTGACCATCGACGAGCTGCTGGGCGAATACGGCTTCGAGGCGGTGTACATCGCCTCCGGCGCCGGTCTGCCCCGCTTTATGGGGATCCCCGGCGAAAGCCTCAAGGGCGTCTACTCGGCCAACGAGTACCTGACCCGGGTCAACCTGATGAAAGCCTACCAGCCGGACAGCCATACCCCCATCATGAAATCCCGTGCGGTGGCCGTTGTGGGCGGCGGCAACGTCGCCATGGACGCCGCCCGCTGCGCCAAGCGGCTGGGGGCCGAGAACGTCTACATCGTCTACCGCCGCGGCATGGCCGAACTGCCGGCCCGCCGGGAGGAAGTGGAGCACGCCGAGGAGGAGGGCATCATTTTCAAGACCCTGACCAACCCGGTGGAGGTGCTGGGCGACGCGGACGGCTGGGTCCGCGGCATGACCTGTGTGGAGATGGAACTGGGCGAACCGGATGCTTCCGGCCGCCGCCGCCCCATCGTCAAGGAAGGCAGCGAGTTTGAGCTGGATGTGGACACCATGATCATGGCGCTGGGCACCAGCCCCAACCCACTGATCCGCTCCACCACCCCGGGCCTGGACGCCGACAAGCATGGCTGCATCATCACCAACGGCCCCGACGGTCTGACCAGCCGCCCCTTCGTCTATGCGGGCGGCGACGCCGTCACCGGCGCGGCCACCGTCATCCTGGCCATGGGCGCCGGCAAGGAGGCCGCCAAGGCCATCGACGCCGCGATCCGCAGCAAGAACCAGGGCTGAGCCCCTGTACCCGGCCCGGCCGCCGCACCTGCCCCCGCGGGCTGCCGGCGGCCGGGCTTTTTTGCATGGGGGCAAAACCGCCCTTTCGCGGCATACTATAGGCGGCGACCCAATCACCGGCCCGGCGCCCTTCGCCGGACCCCACCCGGAGCGAGGCGATCCCTTGTACAATCATTTCCTGCAATTCACCCTGCCGCGCATCGGCCAGCTGCTGCTGGGCGCGGTGCTGTATCTGAACTTTCTCACCCTGCCCTTCGTGGCCCCGCTGGCCGGCTGGCCGCTGCTGTACTACGGCCTGCCGCTGCTGCTGGTGCTGGCGGTGGGCTGGGTGGCCCGGGACCCGCTGGGCATCGGCCTGGCCGCGGCGGCCCAGCTCTGCGGGCTTTATCTGGCCGGGGACCTGGTCTCGCTGCTCACCGGGCTGGCCGGTGCCCCGGCGGCCGGGGCGTGGCAGCGGGTCTGGATGGGCGGCCTGCTGGCCTGGGCGCTCACGGCGGCGGTGCTGATCTTCGGTTACTGGAAGGCGATGCGGCTGTGCGTGACCACCTACCGCCTCTCCACCCCGAAACCCCTGCCCGGCGGCCGGCTGCGCATCCTGCAGATCAGCGACCTGCACCCCGGCCGCGGCGCCATGGACCGCCGCCGCATCCCCGAACTGCGCCGCCGCATCCAGGCGCTGCAGCCCGACCTGATCGCCTTCACCGGCGACATCTTTGACGAGTACACCCCCCGGGCGGACTTTGAGGCGTTTCTGGACTTTTTCGCCGCCCTGCCGGCCCCGCTGGGCAAGTGGTACGTCCTGGGCAACCACGACCTGTTCCACTACTGGCAGCAGCCCGCCTACACCCGGGCCGAACTGGAAAGCCGGCTGGCCGCAGGCGGCATCCGCCTGCTGGAAGACGAGACCTGCCTGGCCCGGGATCCGGCCCGCCCCGATGCCCCGCCGCTGCGGATCGCCGGCCGCCGGGACTGGCTGGACACCCACGGGCAGCGGGCGGCGCTGGCCGACCTGCTGCCCGGCGGCCCCGACGGGGTGTATACCATCCTGCTGGACCACGAACCCCGGGAACTTGCCCTGGCGGTGCAGGCCGGGGCCGACCTGGTGCTGTGCGGCCACACCCACGGCGGGCAGATCTGGCCGGCCGGGCTGGCGGCCCGGCTCACCCGCCTCAACGAGCTGAACTACGGCTGCCGGCGCTGGCCGGGCGGCGCCGCCATCGTCAGCGGCGGCACCGGCACCTGGGGGTACAAACTGCGCACCGCCGCCCGCACCGAGCTTGTCTGGGTGGAGGTGACCGGCCGGCCGTCGCCCGGCTGAAGCGCGTTGCTGCGGCAACATCAAATGGGGCGGTTTTCCGGGTATACTACCCCCAGAGAGGGGGACCCGATATGAAGATCATTTTTTATGGCACACGCGACTATGACCACCTGTATTTCGACCTGCTGGCCGCCGACCCGGACTACGGCTGCACCATCCGCTTCCTGGCGGCCAACCTGGACGCGGACACCGCGCCGCTGGCCCGGGGCGGGGACGCGGTCTGCGCCTTTGTGAACAGCGACTGCTCGGCCCCGGTGCTGGAAGCGCTGGCCGCCGCGGGCATCCGCCTGCTGCTGATGCGCTGCGCCGGTTACAACAACGTGGACCTGGCCGCCGCGGCCCGGCTGGGCATCACGGTGCTGCGGGTGCCCGGCTACAGCCCCGAGGCGGTGGCCGAACACGCGATGGCGCTGGCCCAGGCGGCCAACCGGCGCATCTGCAAAGCCTATATCAAGGTGCGCAACAACAATTTTGCGCTGGACGGTCTGCTGGGCCACAACCTGTACGGCTCCTGCGCGGGCATCGTCGGCACCGGGCGGATCGGCGCGGCCATGGCCCGCATCTGCCACGGCTACGGCATGACCGTGCTGGCCTTTGACCAGTACCGGAACCCGGCGCTGGAGGGCATCGCCCGGTATGTGCCGCTGGAAGAACTGCTCCGCGCCGCCGACCTGGTCAGCCTGCACTGCCCGCTCACCGCCGAGACCCGCCACCTCATCAACGCCGACACCATCGCCCGGATGCGGGACAACGCCATCCTGGTCAACACCAGCCGCGGCGGCCTTATCGACACCGACGCCCTCATCGACGCGCTGCGCCGCCGCAAGTTTGCCGGCGTGGGGCTGGATGTCTATGAGGATGAGGACGGCCAGGTGTTCGAGGATTTTTCCGACGATGTGCTGCACAACGAGGTGGTGCCGGTGCTGCTGAGCTTCCCCAATGTGGTCATCACCAGCCACCAGGCATTCTTTACCCGCACCGCACTGCAGAGCATCGCCATCACCACCATGGAGAACGCCCGCGCCTTTGAGCGGGGCGAACCGCTGGTCAACGAGGTCAGGGCCTGAGCCCGGCCCGCTGCCGCTCCGCACACAGAAACACGGCGTGTGCCCGGGACCGTTGGAGCCCCCGGCACACGCCGCTTTTTGTCCGGATGTTATGCCCGGGGCCGCCCGGCGGGGCCGGACTCCCAGGCCAGGAAAAACCGGCGGCAGGCCAGCCCGATCCCGCAGACTGCCAGCCCGCTGGGCAGCAGCACCCAATGGGCCCGGGCCCCGCACAGGTCGAACAGCCCGCCGTAGACCAGCTGCCCCACCGGCTGGGCGCAGAGCGAGAGGGTGAAGACGCAGGACATGATCTTGCCCATCAGCTCCGGGGGCGTGCGCTGCTGGATCAGGGTGATCGCGCAGGTGGAAAACAGGCTGCAGCCGAACTGGCAGGCGCAGAAGACGGCCAGCAGCACCAGATAGCGGCCGAAGACGGGCAGCCCGGCCGGAAAGACCGCCCCGGCGGCCAGCAGGCAGACCCCGAAGCCGAAAAAGATCCCCGCCAGGTACACCGGCCGGAACCGGCGGGCCGTCAGCCCGGCGCACAGGCTGCCGGCCACCGCCGCCGCACCCATGGCGCTCTCGGCGGCGCCGTAATGCTCGGCCGAAAGCCCCAGCACCGTCCGCACCAGGTAGGGGAAGCCCACCACCACGGTGCCCGCCACAAACAGGCTGACCAGCCCGGCCAGCAACAGCAGCCGGAGGATGCCCGGCTCTTCCCGGCGCAGAAACCGCAGCCCGGCCGCCAGATCCTCCCGGATGATCCGCCGGACCGACATTCGCTCGCTCCGGGGCCGGGGCGGCAGGCGGATGCCGCACTCCAGCAGGGCGGTGATCCAGAAACAGACCGCCGTCCCGTACAGCACCGGCGTCAGCCCCCAGGCCGTGTACACCAGGCTGCCGAGAAAGGGGGTGACCAGCCCGGCCAGGGAGGAAACCTGGCCCACCAAGGCGTTGCCCTGCATGACCGCCTCGCCGTCCAGCATCTGAGGCACGCAGGCCTGCACCGTGGGGGATTCGAAGGCCCCCAGCACCGACAGCGCCACCAGCAGCCCGGCGGTGACCGGCAGCCCGCCGGCCCCGGGGAACAGCAGCGCCGCGGCCAGCACGCAGCCGCCGGAAAGCCCGTCCAGCGCCACCATGATAGCCCGCCGGTCCGCCCGGTCGGCCAGGATGCCGCCGAAGGGGGAAAGCAGGATGGTGGGCAGCATCGCCAGGGCCAGCAGCCCGGCAAAGACGGCGGTGGAGCCGGTCTGCTCCAGGATGTACATGGAGATGGCGAATTTCAGCGTGTAGTTGCCAAACAGCGAACTGATCTGCCCCAGCAGCAGCCGGGTGAAGTTGGGGGTGAAAAGTTTGGTTTTCATAGCGTTCTCCTTGTTGTATTTGCCGTGTCGTGCCGGTATTGTCAGACCTCCATCCGCTCCACCTGCCGGCGCAGGCTGAGCGCGGCGGCCGCCCCGCCGGCAACGGCCGCCGCCAGTCCGGCTGCCCGCAGCCAGCTCAGCTGCCAGGCCGGCGACAGGATCTGGCAGAACAGGGTGGCAATGGCCGCGGCCGCCGCCACGGTCGCCGGGACCGACCGCAGCCGGAACCCCACCCACACGGCCCACAGGCTCAGCCCGCCCGCCGTCAGCGACCCGGCCGCCAGCCCCCAGAGCGCCGCCGCCAGCCCGCCGGTGTCCAGCGGGGCCGGCCCCTGGGGCCAGAACCGCAGACTGAGCAGAAAAATCCCCAGCCCGGCCAGCCCGGTGACCAGCATCCCGCCGGCGGGCAGGGCGGCCGTCAGCCACAGTTTGGCGCCCAGCACCCGCCCCCGGGGCGCCGGGCAGGCAAACAGCAGCAGTACCTGCCGCCCGCCGTAGGCTTCCACCACGATCCGGGCGCCCGCCACCCCGCCCAGGATGGTAAAGGCCGCCAGCGCCAGCAACCCCACCAGATGCAGCAGAAAGCCGCAGTCGGCAAACAGCCGGCTGTCCGGGTCGGCCGGGTCCAGCCAGGGAATGGCGGCGAAAAAGTACAGAAACCCCAGCAGCACCGCCCCGCAGACCCCGACGGCCCGGCCGTAGGGCTTCAGGCGGGTCCGGCGGCACTCGATGGTCAGCAGCTTCATTCCGCATCCCTCCCTTCCATCGCTTCGATCAGTCCCTCTTCCAGCCTGCCGGGAAAGCGCCGCCGCAGGGCGGGGGTGTCCGCCTCCAGCACCAGCCGGCCGCCGGCCAGCACCCCGATCCGGTCGGCCAGCTCCGCCGCCCCGGCCAACTGATGGCTGGAAAACAGGATCGTCCGCCCCTCCGCCCGGCTCAGCTGCCGGAACAGGGCGGCCGTCTCCCGCTGGCCCACCGGGTCCAGCCCGTTGATGGGCTCGTCCAGGATCAGCACCTCCGGCCGGTGGCTCAGTGCCCGGGCCAGGGCCAGCCGCTGGCGCATCCCCAGCGAATAGGCCCGCACCGGTCGGTCGTCGGCACAGTCCAGCCCCACCCGTGCCAGCAGCGGGGCGGGGTCAGCGCTGCACTCCATGCAGGCCAGGTGGAGCCGCAGGTTTTCGGCGGCAGACAGGTGTTCGTAAAACACCGGCGTCTCGATCAGGCAGCCGGTGTGCCGCAGCACCTCGGCGGTCTGCCGCAGGCAGTCCAGCCCCAGCACCGCGGCGCTGCCGGCTGTGGGGCGCAGAAAACCCAGCAGCAGCTTGAACAGGGTGGTCTTGCCGGCGCCGTTTTTCCCCAACAGTGCGTACAGCGTTCCCCGCTCCACCGTCAGGGAACAGGGGCGGAGCCCCTCCCGCCCGGCAAAGCTCTTGGCGAGCTGCCGGGTGCAGATGGCGATTTCGGACATAGCTATCTCCTTTCTGTGCAACAGGTTTAATACCGGATGAAGGTATGTATACACCGCAAAGAAAAGTCCGGCCTATCATACCGAACGAATGAATGTATAATACCAAAAAATAAAATTGCCGGTGGGCAATCTTATTTTTTGTCGGCGGGGTCAGGGGGCATCCGGTTGAAGAAGGCGTCCACCACGGCGCGGATGGAATCGTCCATCAGCGGCACGCCCATCTTGTCCAGCATCTCCCCCAGAAATGTGAATTTGCGGCGCTGTTCCTCCCGGCTGGCGGGGAACACCGACGGCAGCAGCCAAAGGCTGGTCAGCAGCGGCAGCAGTTCGGCGATCTCCCGGGCGTACTCAGTGTGGATCGACCCGTCTCGATTGCCCTCCTCCAGCAGTTCCAGGTAGTAGGGGGTCAGCACCCTCCGGTTGGACTCCACCATCTCGGCCATCAGCCGGGGATTGCGGGTGATGGGTATGGCCTGGATCGTCATGTCCACCCGGGACTCGTCGGCCTGGTTCAGCCGGATGGCCTCCCGCAGCTTTTCCAGCGCGTTCAGATCGGTGCGCTGCCGCACCGCTTCGAAGGGGTTGTTGTCATAAAACATCTGGTCGCACACGGCGTCCATGATCTCTTCCTTGGACTTGAAGTGGTGGTAGACCGCCCCCTTGGACAAGCCGCCCAGCTGGTCCACAATGTCCTGGATCGTGGTGTTGTCATAGCCCTTTTCCATAAACAGGCGGCGGGCCACTTCCAGGATCCGGGCGACCGTCTCCTCCGGATATTTGTTGCGTGCCATCCCGGACCTCCTTTCTTTACATACGCTTGGTATGTATCTTCCGCCCTGATTATAGCCGACGCCCCCGGGCTCTGTCAAGACCCGGGGGCGAAAAATCTGCTTTACAGCATGTGTTTCTTGTGCAGGATCCAGGCCACACCGACGCAGATGGCCAGAATCAGCCCGCAGACGATGCCGAAGGCGAAGGGATTCTGGGAAAAGGGCATCCCGGCCAGGTTCACGTTCATGCCGTACAAACCCGAGATGACGGTGGGCACGGCCATGATCAGCGTCACCGACGCCAGCCACTTCATCGTGTTGTTCAGCCGGTTGTCCAGCACGGCGCTGAACAGTTCCCGCGTTCCCTTGATGTCGTCGCGGTAGATGCTGGTCATCTCAATGGCCTGGCGGATCTCCACGATCACATCGTCCAGCAGTTCCATGTCGTCAGGGTACTGCTCCAGCCGCTTGTAGCGGGTCAGCCGGTCCAGCACCGTGCTGTTGGCCCGCAGACTGGTGGCAAAGTAGACCAGCGTGGACTCCAGCGCGTGCAGTTCGATCAGGTCGCTGTCCCGGGTGCTGCTACCGGCCAGGTTCTTTTCGATCTCCTGCCGGCGCCGGTCGATCAGCCGCAGTTCCAACTGGTACATCGTGGCGGCCCGGTACAGGATCTGGTAGATGAACCGCATCTTCTTTTTGGTGCTGAAATCCCGCACCCGCAGCGCGGTGAAGTCGGTAAGCACCGGGGTGTCCACGGCACAGACGGTGGTCACCGTCTGCTGGGTCAGCAAGATCCCCAGCGGGATGGTGGTGTAAACGCCCTCCCCCTTGTCCGGTACCGGGACCGGCACGTCCACAATGATGACGGTGTACCCGTCTTCCAGCGAGACGCGGGCCGATTCTTCCGGGTCCAGGGCGGCCTGCAGGTCGGCCGGCTCAATGTCCAGCGTGGCGGCCACCTCCCGCACCTCCTCCGGGCTGGGGGCGGTCAGGCAGATCCAGGACCCGTCCTCGATCGTGCTTCCGCGGGTCAGCTGCTTATCCACCGTCAGGTAAATCTTCATCATAAGTCATTCCCACCACTCCTGCTTGGTTTCTACTATAATAGTATACGGCCTTTGGGGGAAAAGCGCAAGGCAAAACCTGGGAAAGCGCCGGGCCGGCCGGGTCGTTTTTGCCGATGCAGAGCAGAGGAAGAGAGTCGTGTGAAAAAAAGTGAAAAAACCGAAAAAAAGCTGTTGACAAACGGCGGGCGGGGTGGTATTATATACAAGCTGTCCCGCGAGGGCAGCGGCCGCCGGAAGGCGGCGGGTGAAAAATCTCAAAAAGGTGCTTGACAAAGCCGAGCCGATGAGATATAATGCTGAAGCCGCTCGTGAGAAACGGCGGCGGGCAAAAAAATCTCAAAAAAGTGCTTGACAAAAGACACCCGATGAGATATAATAAATAAGCTGTCCCGGAAGGGAACAGCGCCCAGCAGGACCTTGAAAATTGAACAAACCTGAAACTTGTGGAACCTTAACGTGTTTGGAAAAACACGATAAACAATTCCAAGAGTAATTCAAAGGACGCAAGCGATTGTGTCTGAGAATCAAGATTTAACACTTATAAAGTGATTAAATACCATTTTATAAAGAGTTTGATCCTGGCTCAGGACGAACGCT
>DWWE01000084.1 GCA_019119835.1 Candidatus Gemmiger stercoravium
CTTCCTCGCGGGGCCGCACAATGGCAGGGACAATCACGCCATACTCTTTGACGCTCTGGATTGTCTCCCGCATTTCCTCATCGTCCCGCACCTGAAAAGGATGGTCCGGGAATGGGTGAAGGTCGGTCAGCGGCAGGCGGACCACCACTTCTTCCTGGGGTGGCTGCTGGGTAGGCGGGGCGGTTTTCTTTCGTCCCCTGGCAGGTGACGCGGGCTTGTCGCTCAATGCTTCTCACCTCCATTGAGACGCAAAAAGGAGGCCCAGCCCGGAACCTCCTTCGCATCTGATTTTGGGCATAGAAAAACGGACATCAGCAGAAACACTAATGTCCGTCAATCCATCGGCTCACAAGAGCCGCTATATTCAGTTGTCCGGCTTCACACAGGGGAAGGCTCCGGCGGAGCCTGGCACACATCACGACAGTTCTCTTTGCCACTTCATTCTCTTGTCGTTCCCTGTATTTTGCCCTTAATTTTTCCCTCACGAGCGTCCGTGAGGCCATAAAAATGCGGTAATGTTCGATAACAGCCTATAACGCCTTTGCATGGATAAATTGGCGTATTTTCAAGGGTTTCCGGGGGTTTAATAACACCCGATAACGCCTCTCGGAAGGTGGTGAAATTTCAAGGGGCTAATTATTTTTCATCAAAATTCATGAAGGCGTAAAGCTATAGGATCTTCAAAGATAAACAGAGCTGCCTGTTTATCTTGATTGTATTCCCGGTGTGTCTAAGCCACAACAGGTGATAGGGTTGAAAGGAATTCGCAATGGCTGCTTCTTTTCGGGGTGTTCAATGGGTTGTGCCGACCGACCTGGGGATAAGCCAGCTGTACCTGAATGGATCTAAGCTGAAAAATATCCAAAAATGGTTCGACCCAAACAACATGAATTTGTGTGCGCCTCTTCCTGTCCATGACTTCGGAGATGGCCGGCTGACATTGACAGATGGCCATAGCCGGGCTTTTCTGGCATACCGGCATAAAACGAGGGTGCCGATCATTTATGATGAGGACGACATCGTAACAGGTGACGAAGGACAATTGCTCTATAAAAATAGTATTGCTTGGTGCCGACGCTTGAATCTTCAGACGGTTGCCGACCTTGAAAACCGCATTGTTGACGATTCCAGCTATCAATTTCTTTGGGTGGACCGCTGCAAGCTGGCCTACAATTTGCTGACCCGGACCAATGATGATGAGAGAGCCGGCATACAGCGGCGGTGTCCGGATTGGTTTTTGTATGGCGCGAATGAAGAACTGACGATCTGTTATTTTGAGAAACCGAACGGGGAAACGGTTGAGGTCGATTTATAGGATGCCTGCGGGTTTAGCTCAAGGACCGATTCAGAAGAAAAAATGGAATAGACGCCGTCTTTATGGAACTGGGCCTGTGACCTCGAATGTTTTGAGATAAGCGGGATAAAACAAAAAAGTGCATCGCCAAACTTGGCGATGCACGAAAGGGATGGTCGGAGTGACGGGATTCGAACCCACGGCCTCTTGGTCCCGAACCAAGCGCGCTACCATCTGCGCTACACCCCGATAAAAAACCCGCAGCATGTTGCTGCTGCGGTAAACTGGTTGGGGATGAGAGGATCGAACTCCCACGGGCGGAGTCAGAGTCCGCTGCACTACCATTATGCGAATCCCCAGCAGGGTTTTGTGAGTTGGCCGGTTTGGCTGCCCTCAACGTTTATTTATTATAGCGGCTGGACCGGCATTTGTCAACACTTTTTTTGAAAAAATCCGGCTTCTTTTTTCCCGGTTCCCGCGGTCTGCGGCGACGGTCTCGGAAAAGTACGCGGGTACGAAAATCCTATCTGCCGCGGTGGGGATGCGGAGACATAAATTCCCGCATTTCCATTGACAAACCCGTGAGCAAGGGGTACTCTTACAATAGAATGTCGGTGCGGCAGCGGCTGCGACGGGCTGCACAGGCAAAAGACAGGAGGGTTACACAATGAAAATACGTGTTGGTATCCTTACTTCCGGCGGGGATTGCCCGGGTCTGAACGCTACCATCCGCGGCGTTGCCAAGGCCTTGTATCATCGGATGGGGGACAAGGTAGAGATCATCGGCATCATGAACGGGTATGACGGCCTGATCCACGGCAACTACCGGATGATGGACCCGTCGGAGTTTTCCGGCATCCTGACCGTGGGCGGCACGATCCTTGGAACCAAGCGGACTCCGTTCAAGATGATGCGGGTGGTCGGTGAGGACAAGATCGATAAAGTGGCCGCGATGAAAAAGACCTACAAGGAGGCCAAGCTGGACTGCCTGCTGTGTCTGGGCGGCAACGGCACCCACAAGACGGCCAACCTGCTCAGTCAGGAGGGGCTGAATGTCATCGGTCTGCCGAAAACCATCGACAACGATATCTTCGGCACCGATGTGACCTTCGGCTTCCACACGGCGGTGGACATTGCCACCGAGGTGATCGACCGCATCCACACCACGGCCGGCAGCCACAGCCGTGTCATGTGCATCGAGATCATGGGCAACAAGGCCGGTTGGCTGACGTTGTATTCCGGCATTGCCGGCGGCGCGGACATCATCCTGATCCCCGAGCATCCCTATGATATTGAAAAGGTCGCGGACGCGGTGGAGCGCCGCGCCAAAGCCGGCAAGAACTTCTCCATCCTGGCAGTGGCCGAGGGGGCGCTGTCGGTGGAGGAAGCCAAGATGAAGCGCAAGGAATGGACCGCAAAGCGGGCCGAGTCCGGCTACACCACCGCAACCAACCGCATCGCCAAGCAGGTGGAAGCCATGACCGGCGCCGAGACCCGGATCTGCGTGCCGGGGCACATGCAGCGCGGTGGTTCGCCGTCGGCCTACGACCGTGTTTTGGCCACCCAGTTCGGCGCGTATGCGGCCGGCCTGGTGGCGGACGAACACTATGGTGTGACCGTCGCCATGGTCAGCCGCAATGTGACCGCAAACCCGTTGATTGACATTGCCGGCAAGACCCGCAATGTGCCGGACGACTGCGCCATGCTGAACGTGGCCCGCTCTATGGGGATCAGCCTGGGCTGAGCGCCAGACAACAAACAGGAACCCAACGGCAACCGAGGCCGGGGGAAAGCACAATGCTTTCCCCCGGCCTCCTCTTGTTTCGGGAAGGACAAAAATGGTGTAAGAAAAGTTTTTTGGCGGGCTTGACAGGGATAAGTTTATGTGGTATGGTTAGTTACAGAAGTAATGAACCAAATAACCAAAGAGGCGGGCTTTCCCGCCGCAAAGGAGGCGATGCCGTGAAAGGAGTGCTCAATGACCAGAGCCTGATCTACCAACAGATCGCGCAGATGCTGGAGGATGGCATCCTCCGGGGGGAATACCCCGATGAGACCGCGGTGCCAAGCACCAACGAACTGGCACGGGCGTTCAACATCAATCCGGCCACAGCGGCCAAAGGGGTGAACCGCCTGGTGGAAGATGGTCTTTTGTACAAGCGCCGCGGCGTGGGTATGTTCGTGGCGCCGGGGGCGTCCGAAGCGCTGCGGCAGAAGCGGCAAAAACTGTTTGCCAAAGACAGGGTCCGCGACCTGGTGCGGGAGGCCAAACGCCTGAAAATCGACCGGGAGGAACTGCTGCAGCTTGTGGCGGACGAAGCCGATAAGGAGGAACTGAAATGACCGACCAAATGAGCCGGGGCCATACCCTGTGCGCCCGGAAACTGAACAAGAGCTACGGCAAGCAGCCGGTGCTTCACAACCTGGACCTTGAGATCGAACCGGGGCATATCTACGGTCTGATTGGCCGCAACGGCGCCGGCAAGACCACACTGCTGAGCATACTGACAGGGCAGAACACCAAAAATTCCGGTGAGGTGAGCTATGGCGGACAACCGGTGTGGGACAATCCCCGCGCCCTGGGCGACATTTGCTTTACGCGGGAGCTCAGCCCTTCCAGCGAGGTGGCGGCCTTGAAGGCGGAGGACTATCTGATGGCCGCCAGGCTGTTCTGCCCGCGGTGGGACGCCGACTATGCGGATACCCTGATCCGGAAGTTTGACATTGATGTCAAGAAAAGGCTGAACCGGATGAGCAAAGGGCAGATGAGCGCGGTGACCATCGTGGCGGCGCTGGCCTCCCGCGCACCGCTGACCTTTTTGGACGAACCTGCCGCCGGCCTGGATGTGGTGATGCGGGAACGTTTCTACCGGCTCCTGCTGGACGACTACGCGCAGACCGGCCGCACCTTTGTCATCTCCACCCACATCATTGAGGAAGCCGCCGGCGTGTTTGAACGTGTGATTGTGCTGGACGAAGGCCGTGTGATTGCCGACGCCCTGACCGAAGACCTGGTCGGAGAGTTCCGGTATGTATCCGGCAGCGCGGCGGCGGTGGACGAAGCCCTGGCGGCGGGACCGGCGCCGCTGCAGACCCAGACGGTCGGCAGCCACAAGATCGCGGCGGTGCGGGGAGATGACGCGCTGTTTGACCGCCTGGCGGCCAACGAGGCGCTGACGGTGGAGGGGATGAACCTCCAGAATGTGTTCGTGGCCCTGTGCGGCCATGGCGATGAGGAGGGGTAAGCCGTGCTGAAGATGTTGGTTCTCTACAGCCAGGCCCTGCTGGGATCTTTGCTCACCATGGTGGTGTATATGCTGGTCCTCGTTGCCGGTGTCCGGCTGACAGACATTGGTCTGTTCGAGACGTATATCTATGCCACGCCCATACTGGCGTTGGCGCTGCCTTCGATGTTCGGCGGCGGCACCGTGACCAACCTGGCGCTGGGGTTCGGCGCATCCCGCCGGCTGTGTTATTGGTCCCTGCAGCTGGCTTCGCTGCTGATGATCGGGATTTGTCTGGCTGTGACCTGGCTGACCTTTCATCTGTCCGCAGGCTGGATGACACACCGCGCCTCGGTGAGCTGGACGTGGGGCGGGACCGCGCTGTTGTTCTGCGCCTGTGAGTTTGCGCTGCAGTCCAGCATCCTTACCTGCACGATGGAAAAGGGCTGGCGCCGCTCCCTGACGGTGTTCGCAGGGTGGGGGCCGAGCTTCCTGCTTGTGATGGCGGTGGAAGTCTGCCTGCTGCTGGATGACGAACCTTTGTTTGATGTGCTGCGCCCGCTCAACATCCTGAACCCGATCTGGATGACAGTCGGCGGTATCTTTCTGGCAGGCGCCCTGGTGCTGGCCATCATAGCCCGTGTGCGATTCAACAAACTGGTGGTGAGACAATGAAACACGAACATCTTGAGGAGGCGGGCGGCCTGAGCTTCGGGGCGTTTTTTGCCCGCTGGATGCGCTTCCGCCGTGAGGATATGCTGGCCATGCTCAGCTTTCCGGTGGGGTTCTGGCTGCTCCTGCTGGCGGTCGTCCTGATCGCCGGCGCTGTGGAAGGCACGGCGGACCCGGAGGCGCTGGGCATCCCGGTCGCCCTGGCATTGGTGGGCGGCGTGTTTGCCGGGTTTATTGTCGGCGTCGGCAGCGCCGGCGTCTGCTTTACGCTGGCAATCTGCTGGGGCCAGCCCCGGCGGTACGGCGTGGCCGCGCTGTGGCTGAGCGGTATCCTGTACGGTGCCCTCAATCTGCTGCTGGCGGCGGTCCTGCAGGGAGCGGTGCGGCTGTTTGCGCCGGGGTCGCTCGACCTGCTTGGGCGTCTGCCGCTGGTGCTCTGGCTGGCGCTGCTCATCGGGCCCACCGCGGCGTCGGTGGTGGTCAAAGCGGTGCTTCGCCGTTTCGGCCCCAAGGCGGGGGGCTGGCTGTATCTGGTTTTCATGATTTTCTGCATCGGCATCCCCAATCTGGACAACGTGCGGGGAATGGACCTGCGCCCGGCTTTGTTCGCTGTTCTGGCGGTGGGGCTGGTTGCAGCGGGGGCGGTCGGCAGCCGGTGGCTGCTGCGCACACCGGTGGGCAACGACTGACCCCTTGACAACCCCGGAAAACTGCATTAGACTAGAGACAACCAAATGCGATGCGGGGGAGTTCCGCGGGCCAGCAGCCTTTTATAGAAAGTCGGGGAGTGTGGAAACCCGGCAAAGGCCGCCCGCAGTTGTCGCCCCCAAGCAGGTGCGGTGAACCGGCAGGGCCGTATTAGCCGCATCCGTCCCGCCCACGTTATCGGGCGTTCAAGGGGCGCTGTTTCCGGCAAAAGGCCGGCGCGGCGCAATTTGGGTGGTACCGCGGTTGTGTTTCACGGCCGTCCCATGAGGCATTCTCACGGGGCGGTCGTTTTTTATTCGCCCCAACACACAAGGAGGCTGCAGTATGGCAAAAGAACTCGCCAAACAGTATGACCCCAAAGGCACCGAGGACAGGATCTACCAAACCTGGTGCGACAAGGGGTATTTCCACACACAGATCGACCGCAGCAAGCGTCCGTTCACCATCGTGATGCCGCCGCCCAACGTCACGGGCCAGCTGCACATGGGCCATGCCATGGACGAGACTTGGCAGGACATCCTGATCCGTTACAAGCGGATGAAAGGGTTTGCGGCGCTGTGGGTGCCCGGCACCGACCATGCGTCCATTGCCACCGAGGCCAAGGTCGTCGCCCAGATGAAGGAAGAAGGGCTGACCAAGGAGATGCTGGGCCGGGAGGGGTTCCTGGAACGCGCCTGGGCCTGGAAAAACACCTACGGCAACCGGATCGTCAGCCAGCTGAAAAAGCTGGGCTGCTCCTGCGACTGGCAGCGGGAGCGTTTCACCATGGACGAGGGCTGCTCCGAAGCGGTGCTGGAAGTCTTTGTCAACCTTTACAACCAGGGGCTGATCTACCGGGGCAACCGGATGGTCAACTGGTGCCCCCACTGCAACACCTCCATCTCGGACGCCGAGGTGGAGTATGAGGAAAAGGCCGGGCATTTCTGGCACCTGCTCTACCCGGTCAAGGAGACCGGCGAGATGCTGGAACTGGCCACCACCCGCCCCGAAACCATGCTGGGCGATACGGCTGTGGCCATCAATACCGACGACCCCCGCTATACGCACCTGCATGGCTGCCATGTGATCCTGCCGCTGCTGAACAAGGAGATCCCCATTGTCTGCGACGAGCATGCCGATATGGAGAAGGGCACAGGCGTTGTCAAGATCACCCCGGCCCATGACCCCAACGACTTTGAGGTGGGCAAGCGCCACAACCTGCCGATGGTGCGGGTGTTGACCTATGACGGCCGCATGACCGGTGCGTCGGACAAGGCGGCTTACGAGGAACTGAAGGCGGCTGGCCGGGCTGCTGCCGATGAACCGGAGGTGCTGGACTGCGGCAAGTATGCCGGCATGACCGCGATGGAGGCCCGCAAGGCCATTCTGGCCGACCTGGAAGCCGGCGGATTCCTGAAACAGACGGAGGACCTCACCCATGAGGTGGGCACCTGCTACCGCTGCCACACCGTCATCGAGCCGATGGTCTCCAAACAGTGGTTCGTCAAGATGGACCCGCTGGCCGGCCCGGCCATCGAGAGCGTGGAGAAGGGCGAGATCAAGTTTGTGCCGGAGCGCTTCACCAAGAACTACATCAACTGGATGAAGGGCAGCCGGGACTGGTGCATCAGCCGGCAGCTGTGGTGGGGCCACCGCATCCCGGCCTGGTACTGCGCCGACTGCGGCGAGACCATCGTGGCCAAAACGGCGCCCGCGGCCTGCCCGCACTGCGGCGGCACCCATCTTGACCAGGACCCGGACACGCTGGATACCTGGTTCTCCAGCGCTCTGTGGCCTTTCTCCACCCTGGGCTGGCCCAAACAGACCGAGGACCTGGACTTCTTCTATCCCACCAATGCGCTGGTCACCGGTTACGACATCATCGGCTTCTGGGTGTCCCGCATGATCTTCTCCGGCCTGGCCTACACCGGCAAGGCCCCGTTCGATACCGTGCTCATCCACGGCCTTGTGCGGGACAGCCAGGGCCGCAAGATGTCCAAGAGCCTGGGCAACGGCATCGACCCGCTGGAAGTCATCGACAGCTTTGGCGCCGACGCGCTGCGCATGACGCTGGTGGTGGGCTCCACCGCCGGCAACGACACCCGCTACAGCGAGGAGAAGGTGACGGCCAGCCGCAATTTCGCCAACAAGCTGTGGAACGCCGCCCGCTTTGTGCTGATGAACCTGCCGGAAGACTTTGCCCCGGGTATGCCGGATGAAGCGCGGCTGGATATGAGCGACAAGTGGGTACTGTCCGAGCTGGCCGCCGTGGCCGGCGAGGTGACCGGCAACCTGGAAAAGTATGAGCTGGGCCTGGCCGCCGACAAGGTTGAAAAGTTCATCTGGGAGGTCTACTGCGACTGGTATATCGAGATCTGCAAATCCCGGCTGAACTCCGGCGACGAGCAGCAGGCCGATACCGCCCGCAAAGTGCTGGTCTATGTGCTGGACCGGGCGCTGCGGATGCTGCACCCCTTCATGCCCTTCATCACTGAGGAGATCTACCAGGCGCTGCCGGGCAGTGCTGAGACCATCATGACCCAGTCCTGGCCGGAGGCCGAAACCCTGCCCACCTGGCCGGAGGAGAGCGCGGACTTTGAAACGCTGATGGATTACATCAAGGCGGTGCGCGCCTCCCGCAGCGAGATGAACGTGCCGCCCTCCAAAAAGACCAGCATGATCATCGAGACCAGCGCCCCGGCGGCTTTCCGGAAAGGCAGCGTCTACCTGGCAAGGTTTGCCTTTGCCACCGATGTGACCCTGACCGAAAAGTATGAGGGCGACACCGCCGGCATGGTGACGGTGGTGACCCCGGCGGCCCGCGGCTTTATCCCGATGATGGAACTGATCGACCGGGAGAAGGAACTGGCCCGCCTGAACAAAGAACTGGCCAAGGCGGAAAAGGAGATCGCCATGTTCCAGAAACAGCTGGACAACCCCCGGTTTGTGGAAAAGGCGCCCGCCGCCCTGGTGGCCGAGACCCGCAGCAAGCTGACCGCCGCCCAGGACAAGCAGAAGAACGTGCTGCAGTCCATTCAGGCGCTGGGATGACCTGCCGCCGCAGCGGCAATCGATTTCTAAGAAATCGTAAATAAAATACAGGAAGGGCCCTGCGCCACAACAGCGCAGGGCCCTTCCTTATTTATTCGGTTTGCCGGGCGATTCAGTTGCCCATAAGGAAATCCAGCACATCCCAGCCATCGCCGCCGGTCTCGCGGTACAGTTCGGTATAGCCGCACTGACAGCAGCTGATGGTCACGAACTTTTTGTTCTGCACATCAAAGATCTTGGCAAAGTTGCCGCCGGTGGCCTGCAGGCGGTCGGCTTCATACCGCTCGCAGCCGCACTTGGGGCAGACGTATTGACGTTGTTCCATTGTTTTCTCCTTTCATGGATCAAGCCAGATTCAGTTTTCTGGTGATGAAATAGTGGGTCGTTACCCATAGAATAGCATCTGCGGCCCCAAAAAGCAAGACGGGGACGGTCAGCAGCCCGCCGAGCAGCCCATGTGCGGCGGCGGTCTGTTCCGATGTCAGGGCGCCGCTGATCAGGGCGATGTCACCGTTTTGCACAGTGGAATAGGCGCCCACGGCAACAAAGATGACCGCTATCATCATAAGGACCTGCAGCACAAAGATCAGGAAGAAATAGGTGAGAATGCTGGCCGCCAGCCGGTGCTGGGGCCACTGGGCGCCGATGGCCATGCACAGGTACAGGAACAGATAGGCCGTGGCAAGGTACAGCAGCCAGATCAGCAGCGCATACCCGTTCCAGAGCAGGTCCGCGAGGTCGTCAAAGGCAAGGAACTGGAAGTTCGCGACCGTGATCAGCGAGCCGGATTGGATGGAGCTGAAACTGAGCACCGCCCCGCAGACCGCAAAGACCGCGACGGCGAGGGTGGTGGTCAGGCAGGCGCAGAGGAGCCGTGCGCTGATGTGTTTCCAGGCTGGCATCGGCAGGCTGAACATCAGGTAGCCCTGGTCGCCCAGCAGCTTGTAAAACCGCTGAATCCCCAGGACCACGCTGGCGATGATGCTGGCCAGGGCGGCAAAGATAAAAAGGATGGCGGCGAAGGTATAGATGATCAGATAGGGCAGAGATTCCCCCAGGGCGGGGAGTTGGGCGGACAGGATCCCCAGGCCGCCGATCAGCAGCGACAACAGCAGCGTGCCGCACCAGACCGGCACAAGGATCCGGCAGACAGAGAAAAATTCAAACTTAAACAGCTTTTTCATAGTGTTCCTCCGATTCCTGATGGCAGTCAGCAGCGGAAGGTGTCCCGGAAAAATTCATCCAGACTCTGTCCGCGCTCTTCCCGCAGTTCGTCCACGCCGCTTTGCAGCAAAAGCCGCCCTTCTTTCAGGACCAGCACCTCGTCCAGCACCTTTTCAATGTCGTCGATCAGGTGGGTGGAGATCACCACCGCGGCGTCCTCGCTGTAATTGCGCAGGATGGTGTTCATGATATACTCCCGCGCAGCCGGGTCCACGCCGCCCAGCGGTTCGTCCAGCAGGTAAAGTTTGGCCTGGCGGCTCATGGTCAGGCAGAGCTGCATTTTTTCCTGGGTCCCTTTGCTCATCGCACCGATGCGCTGTAAAGGCTCCAGCTTGAGGTCGGCAAGCATTGCGTTGGCCTTGGCCTTGTCAAAGTCGGCAAAAAAGTCGCTGTACAGGGCCACCGCGTCGCAGACCCGGAACTCCACCGGCAAGGCCATGCGGTCGGGCAGATAGGCGGTGACCGACTTGGTGGCGATGCCCGGGGTTTCCCCCAGGATCAGAACATCCCCGGCCGTGGGGCGCAGCAGCCCGGCCGAGATCTTCAGCAGGGTGGTCTTGCCGCTGCCGTTGGGGCCCAGCAGCCCCACCAGCCGCCCGGCCTGTACCGTAAAATTCACATCCAGCAGGGCATCCTTGACCCCATACCGCTTGCTCAGCCCAAGGGCTTGATACAGTTTCGTCATTGGGAATCCTCCTCTTGTACAATCTGCTGCAACAGGGCCTGCACCTGTTCGGCGTCCAGGCCCAGGGTCTGCATCTGGCGCCAGAATGTTTTGGCCAGCGCCCGGGCCTGCCCGCTGCGCAGTTCTTCCAGCAGCCGGGTGTCGGTGGTCACGGTGCGGCCGGCGGTGCGCTGGGTCTGTATCAGGCCGCGGCCCTCCAGGTCCTGCAGCGCCCGCTGCATCGTGTTGGGATTGACGCCGGCTTCGGCCGCCAGCTCCCGCACAGGCGGCACCCGGGCCCCGGCCGGCAGTGCGCCGGCCACAATGGCGGCCTGCAGCTGTTCGATCAGCTGCAGATACACCGGGCGCCCGGCCGAAATGTTCCAGTCCACTGGATCGCCTCCTATTGTATTATTGTATTAGCTGCTTAATACAATAATACACGTCTTCCGACAAATGTCAACCCCCTTTGCAAAATTTTCCTTTTGCGGTATCATGGGAGCAGGTCGCTTTTATTTGATAAGGAGGCATGTATGCCGCGCATTCTGCTGATTGAAGACGATACCGACATCAACAACGCCGTCTGTGAGTATCTGACCCGGCAGGGATGCCGCTGCCGGCAGGCTTTTTCGGGCACCGAAGGGCTGCTGTACTGGCGGCAGGAAGGGGCCGACCTGCTGGTGGTGGATCTGATGCTGCCCGGGCTGAACGGGCAGGCGCTGCTGGCCGAGGTGCGCCGTACCGCCGCGGTGCCGGTCATTGTGCTGTCGGCCAGGACCGCCGTGCAGGACCGGGTGGAACTGCTCCGGCTGGGGGCGGACGATTACCTGACCAAACCTTTTTCGCTGGAGGAGCTCTGGCTGCGCATCGGGGTGCAGCTGCGGCACGCCGGGGCGGCCCGGCCGGCGGGGGAGGACACGGCGCCGACGATCCGGTATAAGGATTGGGAGATCGACCCGGAAAAGCGCAGCCTGGTCGCCGCCGGGCAGCCGGTGGAACTGACCCTCCATGAATTTGAGATCGTGGCGCTGCTGGCATCCCGCCCCCAAAAGGTGTTCACCCGTCAGGAAATCTTTGAGCAGGTGTGGAACCAGACCTATTTTGTGGAGGACAAGACCATCAATGTCCACATCTCCAACATCCGCGCCAAACTGCGCCCCACCGGCACCGACGGATACATCCGGACGGTTTGGGGCATCGGTTTCAAGTGCGAAGGGTGAAAGCGCGGCAAACTTTACCTTTTCTTAAACCTTTCTTGGCGTTTGTTTGACCCGCCTTTTGTAAGATAAAGCCGTGGCCGGAACAAATGCGCAGGGAAACACCCTGCACCGGCTTCGTAAGGGCGGCGCCTGCCGGGCGCCGACGAGAAAAGGAGGGTGACAAGTATGCAAATGGCTGTACATACCGCCGGGCTGTGCAAACGGTACCGGGGCAGGGCGGCCGTGGACCACCTGGACATGCAGGTGGGGAAAGGTGAAATTTACGGATTTATCGGCCAGAACGGCGCCGGCAAATCCACCACCTTCAAGCTGTTGGCCGGGCTGGCCCGCCCCACGGCCGGGCAGATCGAACTGTTCGGCCGCCCGCTGACCGATCCCACGGTCCGGCGGCGGCTGGGGGTGCTGGTGGAGGACGCCGGGGTCTACCCGGGGCTGTCTGCCCGGGAAAACTGTATGCTCAAGGCGATGGCGCTCGGGCTGGACAACGAATCGAAGGCGGTGGAGCGGACCTTGGGCGAAGTGGGCCTGGCCGGCGCGGGCAGCAAGGCGTGCAAGCGGTTTTCCATGGGGCAGCGGCGGCGGCTGGGGTTGGCCCTGGCGCTGCTGGGCAACCCCGACCTGCTCCTGCTGGACGAGCCGACCAACGGACTGGACCCGGAAGGCATCCGGGATGTCCGCCGTCTGCTTCTGCAGCTGCAGGCGGAACGGGGCGTGACCATCGTGGTCAGCAGCCATCTGTTGGGGGAACTGGAAAAGATCGCCACTTCCTATGGGATCATCCGCAACGGGCGGATGGTGCAGCAGATCACCGCCGCCGAGCTGGAGGCCCGCTGCCGCGACTATATCACGCTGCAGACGCAGGACCCCCATCGGGCAGCGGCCGTCCTGGAAGAAAAACTCGGGCTTTCCGGGTACGAAGTGCTGCCGGAAGGGGTTCTGCACCTGTATGATCCGGTGGAATCCAGCGCCGTGGTGGCGGCGCTGAGCGAGAACGGGGTGCCGGTGGGGAGCATCGGCACCCACCGCCAGGAACTGGAAGACTACTTTGTGAAGCTGATGGGGGTGGGGGAGCATGTTTGAACTGTTTCGGATGGACCTGCGCCGGATGTGGAAGGAGCGATTCCTGACCATCCTGCCGCTGTCGCTCATTGCCGTGCTGGGGGTCAGCTATGCGCTGATGAGCCTGGTGTCCGACCCCTTCATGCTGGATGCCATGGCGGCGCAGGGGGCGGATGTGGTGGCGCAGGATTTTGAGGAAGCCCTGCAGATCCGACAATACTCGGTGCTGCAATACCTGCACGCCATGCTGGCCAACGGCGGTATGTGGCTGATGGTGGTCGGCTGCGGTACGGGGGTGTTCTGCGCCGGAGATTATACCCGCGGTGCGGTCAAAAACATCTTCCCGATCTTCAGCCGCCGGTGGTCCTATGTGGCAGCCCGGGCCTTCTCGCTGCTGGCGATGGTGCTGGAACTGGCGGTCGCCGGGTTCGGGTTTGCGGTGGTCTTGAAGCCCTTTTCCATCTTTCCCACCTGGGGCGGGACCTGGCTGGACTGGCTGCAGCTGTTTGGAACGACGACCTTGCTGGGATGGGCGTTTGCGCTGTGCATGTTCTTTTTCACCACGCTGGTGCGCAGCGAAGGCTGGATGGCGGTGGTTGCCCTTCTGCTGGCAGTGGGCTTTCCGGCCACGGTGATCAGCGGGGTGGCCGGTCTGCTGCGCCTGCCCCCGCTGGGAGAGTACACACTGTTTGCCTGCAGCCAGCGGCTGACGATGACCTTTCAGCCCGAGGTCTACGTTCCGATCATCCTGACCTGCCTGGGCTGGGGTGCGGCTTACCTGTTGCTGAACACATGGCTGCTGGAACACCGTGACGCTGCGTAAACCGGCTGCGCGGGCCGGCAGGGAGGAGGGGACGGGACCATGGTGTATATCCTGGTTTTGATTTTGGCTGCGGCGGTACTGGTGCTGGCGGCGCTGCTTGTTCGGCTGCTGCGCCAGCTGAACACCTGGGCCGACCTTCTCGAAGGCACCGGGGCGGATTCCAATCTGCGTCTGCCGGCGGCGCTGCGGCTGCGCCCGGTATTGCGCAGCTGCCGCGCCATCAACGGCCGGCTGGATCAGGCCCAGCAGCGCGCCTTGCAGGCACGCCGCAGCGGGGAGGAACTGCAGTCCGCCATGGCAGCCGTCAGCCACGACATCCGCACCCCGCTGGCGGCGGCCGGCGGCTATCTGGAGCTGATGCGCCAGGAACCGGACCCGGAAAAGCGGAAAAAATATCTCGACATCATCACAAGACGTCTGCAGGACCTGGAAATGCTTTTGGACCAGTTGTTTTTGTATACGCGGCTCAATGCGGGCGAGGCGGCAAGGGTGCGCCCCGTTCCGGTTCAGCTTTGGCCGGTGCTGTGTGACGCGCTGACCGCGCTGTACCCGCAGCTGGAGCAAGCGCATATCGAACCGCAGATCGACTTCCCGGACCGGGAGATCTGGGTGCAGGCGGACCGGGAAGCCCTGGCGCGGGTGCTGCGGAACCTGATCCTCAACGCGGTGCAGCATGGCAGCGGCGGGCTGGTGATCCGCCAGCGGGAAAGCAGCCTGACCATCGAAAACCGGGTGGCAGATCCGGCCGCACTGGATTTGTCCCATCTGTTTGACCGTTTCTGGCGGGCGGACCATGCCCGCGGCCGGGGCGGTGCGGGGCTTGGCCTGGCCATTGTGCAGCAGCTGACCCTGGCCCAGGGCGGCCGGGTGGAAGCGCAGCTGATGGGCGCCACACTGTGCCTGACGCTGACGCTGCAGCCCGCCGCGTCCGCCGCGCAGGGGTGAATCCGATTTCGGTAAAGGCAGGAAGCGGCTGCCCTGGCAACGGGGCAGCCGTTGTGTTTTTTGTCTGCGATTTTCTTGTCAAAAAAAGCAAAAAGATGTTGACAGTGGTTTACAAGCTTGTATAATGATTTTTGTGTGTTGCATCTATTGAACACAAAAAACAAGCGTTGTATGTGCTGCTGCAGCCGCGCCGGCCCTGCCGGCGACAGTGTAACAAACCTTTTGCGGGGCCGCATAATTGGCGCTGACCGACTGCCGGGCGGCTTGGAGGCCGACGGCAGAGGCATATTTCCGCAAAGGGGGATGCAGTCGTATGAATGAATCGCTGATCGTATCGCTGAAAGACATTGTCGTTGACTTTGATGGGGAACGGGTCCTGAACGGCCTGTCACTGGATATCCACGACAAGGAGTTCGTCACCTTCCTGGGGCCTTCCGGCTGCGGGAAGACAACGACCCTTCGTGTGATCGCCGGGTTTATCACCCCGCAGTCCGGCAATGTCTTTTTTGATGGCAAGGACATCACCTCTCTGCCGCCTTATAAACGGCAGGTCAACACCGTGTTCCAGAAATATGCGCTTTTCCCGCACCTGAATGTGTTCGAAAACGTGGCGTTTGGACTGCGGCTGAAAAAAATGCCGGAAACGCAGCTTCGGCCCAAGGTGCTGGAAATGCTGGAGACGGTGGGCCTGAAGGGGTTTGAGCGCCGCGGCATCAACCAGCTTTCCGGCGGCCAGCAGCAGCGGGTCGCCATTGCCCGAAGTCTTGTCAACTCGCCCCGGGTGCTTTTGCTGGACGAGCCCCTGGGGGCGTTGGACCTGAAGCTGCGCAAGGAGATGCAGCTGGAACTCAAGCGCCTGCAGCGGGAAATGAACATCACCTTTGTCTATGTGACCCACGACCAGGAGGAAGCCCTGACCATGTCGGACACGGTTGTGGTCATGAACAAGGGCAACATCCAGCAGATCGGCAGCCCGGAGGATATCTACAACGAACCCCAGAACGCCTTTGTGGCCAACTTCATCGGGGATTCGAACATTCTGGACGGCATCATGATCAAGGACTTCCTGGTCAGTTTCTGCGGACACGACTTCACCTGCGTGGACCGCGGGTTCCAGACCAATGAGCCGGTGCAGGTCGTGGTCCGCCCCGAGGACGTGGTCATCGTTCCGCCGTCGGCCGGTATGCTCACCGGCCTTGTGCGGGAGGTGATCTTCAAGGGCGTCCACTTTGAGATGCATGTGGATGTGGAGGGGAAGGAATGGCTGATCCATTCCACCCAGGCCAGCCAGCCCGGCGAGATGATCGGAATGAACATCGGCCCGGACGAGATCCACATAATGTCGCGGGAAGGGGTGTGAGCAGATGCTTCGTTCCAAGGCTTCCCGCTGGGCCGCTGCGCCGTATCTGGTGTGGATGGTCATTTTTATCGTGGTCCCGCTTTTTATCGTGATCGGCTACGCCCTGACCGACGCCCAGGGCGCCTTTACGCTGGACAACCTGGCCACCATCGGCCGGTACTCCTCGGTGTTTGCCCGCAGCCTGCTTCTGGCGGCCGAGGCCACCGTCATCTGCCTGGTGCTCGCCTTCCCGGTGGGGTATTTCCTGTCCCGCCTGCGGGCCAACAAGCAGCACATCATGCTGATGCTGGTCATGCTGCCCATGTGGATGAACTTTCTTTTGCGCACCTATGCCTGGATGACGCTGCTGGAAAAGAACGGTCTGATCAACCGCTTCCTCGGCCTGTTCGGCATAGGCCCGCTGAATATGATCAACACGGCCGGCGCGGTGGTGCTGGGGATGGTGTACAACTACCTGCCCTACATGATCCTGCCGCTGTACACGGCCATGACCAAGATCGACGATTCCATCATCGAGGCGGCGCAGGACCTGGGCTGCAACACCTTCCGCATCCTGCTCCGGGTGCTGATCCCGCTGTCCGGCCCCGGCATAGCCACCGGCATCACGATGGTTTTTGTGCCGGCGGTCTCGACCTTTATCATCAGCCGGATGCTGGGCGGCGGCTCCAACCTGCTGATCGGTGATCTGATCGAGCTGCAGTTCCTTGGCAATTCTTACAATCTCAACCTGGGCTCGGCCATGAGTCTGGCGCTGATGGTGATTGTCCTGCTCTGCATGAGCTTTACTTCCAGTTTTGACGAAGAGGAAATGGAGGGCGTGATGTAATGAAAACACAGCATAAACGCCTGCTCCAGCGCACCTACATCGTGCTGATCTTCGGATTCATGTACCTGCCCATCGCCGTGCTCATCGCCTACAGCTTCAACGAAAGCAAAAGCCGCGCCGTCTTTACCGGCTTCACGCTGAGCTGGTACAAGAGCCTGTTCCAGAACGAGATGATCCTTTCCTCTCTGGGGCTTTCGGTGGTGCTGGCGCTGGTCTCCTCGGTGCTGGCCACCATCCTCGGGACCCTCGCCACCATCGGCATCTATTCCATGTCCCGGCGTACGCAGCTCATCATCAACAACATCAGCTACGTTCCGGTGGTCAACCCCGAGATCATCACCGGCGTATCTCTCATGCTGCTGTTTGTTCTGATGCAGCGCACCGGTCTCGGCGGGGAAGGGGGTATCTTCGGCTGGTTCACGCTGCTGATCGCCCACATCACCTTCAATGTGCCCTATGTGATCTTCAATGTTTCGCCAAAACTGCGCCAGCTGGATCCGAGCCTGTACAATGCGGCCCAGGATCTGGGTTGTACCCCCCGGCAGGCGTTCTTCAAGGTGATCCTGCCCCAGCTGACCCCGGCCATTCTGTCGGCCTTTCTGATCTGCCTGACCTATTCCATCGATGATTTCATGATCTCCTACTTCAACTGCGGCACCATGCAGACGCTGCCCATCGCCATCTACAGCATGACCCGCAAAAAGGTCAGCCCGGAGATCAACGCGCTGTCCACCATCATGTTCCTTGTGATCCTAAGCATCATCCTGGTATCCAACGCGCTGGACAGCCGGACCTACCGCAAAAACCAGGCGGCGATCCGCCAGGGGAGGGTTCAGGCATGAGGAGACAGAACATGAAGTGGAAACGCCGGGCACTGGCCGCTCTGGGGGCTACGGTGCTGGCGGTCTGCGGGGCGCTGCCGGCGGCCGCGGCTGACGACATCATCCTGAACGAAGACCTTTCAGTTTCCGGGGATTACGACTGGACCCGCTTTGCGGGGGAAAACATCACCCTCAACGTATACAATTGGGGGCTGTACATCTCGGACGGTTCGGACGAAAGCGTGGACGTTCTCTCCGCCTTCGAGGAGCTGACCGGCATCCAGGTGAACTACACGACCTTTGACTCCAACGAAAGCCTGTACGCCAAGATGAAATCCGGCGGCGCCAGCTATGACGTGATCTTCCCATCGGACTATATGGTGGGAAAGATGATCGAGGAAGGAATGCTGGCCCCGCTGGATTACAGCAACATCCCCAACCTGGCGGCGATCGGGCCGGAGTATCTGGGCTGGGACTTTGACCCGGACAACACCTACAGCGTTCCTTATACATGGGGGACCACCGGGCTGATTTACAACACGACGCTGGTGGACGAGGCGCCCACCAGCTGGTCGGCGCTGTGGGACATGCAGTATGCCAACAACGTCCTGATGTTCAACAACTCCCGGGACGCTTATGCCATCGCAGCCAAAAAGCTGGGGCTGTCCCTCAATCCTTCCAGCGTGGAGGAGGTGGACCGGGTCATGCAGGAATTGCAGGGCCAGAAGTCGGTGGTACAGGCCTATGTCATGGATGAGATCTTTGACAAGATGGAGGGCGGGGAAGCGGCCCTGGCCCCCTACTATGCCGGGGATGCACTGACCATGATCGCCGACAACCCGGACCTTGCCTTTGTCCATCCGGAGGAGGGGGTCAACTTCTTTGTGGACAGCATGTGCATTCCGGCCACCAGCAAGAACAAGGAAGCGGCCGAAATGTTCATCAACTATATGTGCGAGACCTCGGTCGGGTATGCCAACTGCGATTATATCGGCTATTCCACCCCCATCACGGCGGTGTGGGAACTGTTGGATGACGATTTGAAATACAGCCCCATCGCCTACCCGGGGGAGGAAGTTATGAGCAAGGCGGAGGTGTTCACCACCCTGCCGGACGAGATCAACGCCGAGCTGGACGCCCAGTGGAGCGAGATGAAAAGCTATGACGAGAGCGGCGGCAGTTGGATGGTGGTGATCTTCCTGGTGGGGGCGGTCCTGCTGTCCGGCTTCAACATCTGGCGCAAGGTGCGCCGGAAGATGCGCGACACCTACTGAGACGGCCGGCGGCAGATCTGCTTGGCATGGCGGCGGATTTTGTGCTATAATAACTGAAATTTTGATAGACCGGAGGGGAACAGACGAATGCTGCCTACCGAATATGCCGAAGCCTTTCAGGTATACCGCCATGACGGCGATTGCTTCGGCTTTGTGCAGCCGGCCACGGTGCTGCGGTACGCCCAGCAGATTGCCGGGGAGCACGCCATTGCGCTGGGGCTGACCGATGCGCTGTATGCGAAGACCCACACTGCCTATGTGCTGGTAAAGCAGGCGATCCACTTTGACCGCATGCCGCATGTGGACGAGCATCTTCAGCTGATCACCAAGCCGGAGGCGCTCAAGCGCGCCGTAAACAAGCGGATCACTCAGGTGCTGGACGCCGCAGGCCGGCAGACGGCACTGGTGGACAGCCGCTGGGTCCTGATCGACACCGACCGCCGCGCCATCCTGCGCAAACATCCGGAGGAATTTGCCACCGCCCATTGGGCGGCGGAGGTCCCCCAGGAACTGCCGATGAAGATGCAGAAGGTCCCGCTGGAGGACTGCCGCCAGGTAGGGTTGTATACGGCCACCTACAGCCAATGCGACATGAACGGCCACATGAACAACGCGCGCTATGTGGATGTGATCTGCGACGCCCTACAGCCGGAGGTGCTGGCCAGGAACTTTGTGCAGGATCTGGTGATCTACTATCATAAGGAGGTCCCGCGGGGCGGGGCCTTCACGCTCTGCTGCGCCGCCCCGGAAGAGAACCGCTGGTATTTCGCCGGGCTGCAGGAAGGCAAATGCTGCTTTGAAGCGGAGATGCGGCTCTGCCCCAAAAACGAGATGATGTGAAAACAGAGCGGACACTCCCGGGATAAGGCAGGGCCTTTTCAGGCCCCGCTTGCCGGAAGCGTACCCACCCAAAACAAAATGGTCGGCATTTTTGCCGACCATTTTGTTTTTGAGAACCAGCCCGATCCAAGGACGAACTTACCCCGGAAAGCTCAGATCGATCTGACCGGCGGCGCATTCCACGTCGATCTCCACTGCGCCGGTGCCCTGGCGAAGCTGCTGGGCCAGGGAGGAATAGCTCGTGCCGTCATAGGTCAGGCTGCCGGCCAACACCTCCGCCTGCAGGGTGTAATCGCTGGCGGTGCCGGTCAGGGACGCCGTGATCTCGCCGGCGTTGGAGGAAACTTCCAGTTCCCGGCCGGGCTGCACCCGGGCTGCTTCGATCCGGCCGGCGTTGGTCTCCAGGCTCACCTCATCCGCCTGGCAGGCGGCCGCATAGATGTTCCCGGCGTTGGTCTCCAGGCTGATGCTGCGGGCCGAGATCTCACCGGCCTGCACATCGCCGGCATTCAGGCTGATCTCCAGTTCATCCAGCGTCATGTCAGGCAGGTCCAGGTCTGCCGAGCTCAGCGAGACATCCAGATCCTGCAATACGCCGGTGTCCGGTATGGTCAGGGTGGCGGTGAACAGGTGGCCCTGCTGGTTGCCCTGGGGGCCCAGCTGAACATTCAGGCCGCCGTCATCCGCCCGGGTCCGCAGAATGCTCTGGTCAAGGCCGTTCACCTGCAGGGTGAATTCGGTGGCGGCAGGGTCCAGCACTAGGGCCAGATCTCCGTTGTTCACCTTCAGGTCCAGCTTGCGCAGATTGCTCCCGAGGCTGGTCTGCCAGTTGTCGGCGGTGCCGGTGACGGCGCCGGTCTCCCCGGTGGAAGAAGAGCTGCCGCTCTGGGCTGCCGGGTCCGCAGGGGCGGTGGGCTGAGGAAGAACGATCGAGGAGCCGCTGCCGACCACCTCTGTGCTGGCGGTGGTGGAGCGGGCGAACACTAGGCCGCCCAACGCTGCGAGCAGGCCGAACAGCACCACCAGGCCGACCACCACGCCGAGAACGACCCACAAGGCCGTCGGGATGCGGCCGTGCCGGGGCGCTGCCGCGGCCGGCTGGGCCGTGTAGGCAGGGGCACCGGATTCGGGCGGCACGGCGTCCGATCCTTCCAGAATCTTGCGGGCGGCTTCCTCCGGCGTGCCCAGCTCCCGGATGGCCTCGGCCTCCTTCTCGGGGCCGGCCGAGACGAAGTATTCTTCATAGTAGTTCATTGCATCGCGGCGTTCCTGCTCCGGCAGCGAGGAAAGCAGCTGTTCCAGTTTTGCCAGGTATTCGTACTTAGTCATGATGGCTCCCCCCAAAACAGATGGTCTATTTTTTGACTGTACTCTTTCCAGTCGGCCCGGTAGCGGTCCAGCTGCTCCAGACCCTTGGATGTCGTTTGGTAGTAGCGGCGGTTGCGGCCGTTGATGGTCTCATCATACACTGTCAGGCATTGGTCTTTCTGCAGACGGCGCAGGACCGGGTACAAAGCGGACTCGGACAGATCCAATACCTCTTTGATCTGCTGTGTGATCCGGTACCCGTAGGTGCCTTGTTCCTCTCTGGAAACCACGGCCAGTACGACAGCGTCCAGCAACGCCGCACTGGATGTAAAGGTCATGTGGGCCTCCTTTCTGAACTGTTTCTTCTTATCATATTATATAGCATATAATATACTGAATTGCAATACATTCAGCAAAATAAATCGAAAAGTTTCTGTGAACAAAACCGGCAGGGGATCATAAGTCTTGGCGGGGCCGGCTGACAAAAACATCCCCCCCGACACCGCGGCTGCCTGGCAGAGCGCAAAGGCTGCCGGCGTTCTCTCGGTTTGTCGGAGGGAAAAATGAATGAAGGAACGACGATATGATCGGGCACGGTGACAAATCGGGGCTTGGCCCGCGCCGGCTGCGGCATTCCTTGCGGCGGACGGCGCTGCAAGGCCCGAAAACGCGGAAATCCCCGCCTGAGGGAAGGCGGGGATTTCCAGAAAGGAGGAGAAGAACACATGAAAAAGTTGGTTTATCTTGCTTGCAAGCTTATTATACACCCGGCCCAGGGCGGCGTCAATAGAAAATTGTAAAAATATTGTAACTATTTTTTACCCTTTTGTCATGATTCCCCGATGAGAAATCCCCGGCCTGCCACCCTGTGTCAAAGGCGCGGACCGGGGAAGGAAACGGGTGAACAGTCATTTCATCCGCTTGGTGTAGACCAGGTAGGAATAGACAAAGCTCCACAGCAGCCCGCCCAGCAGGAATACCAGGATCAGCACAAAGGTCAGCATTTCTCCCAGCAGGCCGGCCAGAAGGCTGAGCACCAGCAGGCTGACCCCCATCACAATGAAGGTGATGCCGCCCATGCGCTGGGTCCGGTTCCAGGTGTGTTCGTCGGCCAGTGCCCAGGGGGTACGCACGCCGAACATATAGTTCTGCCGGATGCGGGGCATGTAGTTGCCCAGAATGATGAAGAGGATCCCGATTCCGCCGCCGACCAGAACGCTGACGAATCCGCCCTGCTGCGGCAGAATGCCGAATACCGACAGTTCCACCAGCCAGGTAAAGGCGCAGAAAAACAGGGTCAGCCCCAGCACAAAACAGCGCCAGACCCCGCTCTGGCCATAGTTTTTGCCTTTGGGGTCGATGGAGGGGAGGAAGCGGAACAAAACCAGCATGGCGGGCGGCAGCAATGCCAGAAGCAGTGCGCTCCATTTGGGACCGAAGTCATCCACCACCCCGGCAAAGTTCCAGTGTACCGGTACCTGCTCGGGCAGGAAAGGGTAGCAGACCAGGTGACCGGCAAAGTTGAGGGCGCAAACCGCCCCCAGGATCCAATACAGCTTATTCGAGGTCTTCATGATCATCTTCCCCCTTGACAAAGCCGAAATCATAAAACCACTTCATCAGCTCCTGAAAAACGGTCAGGTTCAGGCAGTAGACGATGTTTTGCCCGCGGCGTTCGTCCGTGACAAGGCCGGCCGCCTTGAGCGTGTTCAGGTGGTGGCTGACCGAAGGCTTCGCCATGTTGAAATGCGCGGCGATCTCGCCGGCTGTCATCTCGCCGCCGGACAGCAGCTCCAGGATGTGCCGCCTGGTCGGATCGGACAGCGCCTTGAAAGCGTCCCCCATCCGGCTCGCCTCCTTTGCTTGATTGGGATGAGAATGTTAGACAAATCTCTAATTGTTCTGGCTTCACTATAGCACGGCCCTGCCGGTTTGTCAAGAAACAGCAAAAGAGCCTGCCGCTATCGGGCAGGCTCTTGGCGGGGTGTGCGGAAGCCGAATCCGGGAATCCGGCCGATCAGGCGTTGGCGACCTCGATCAGATGCTGCATCACCAGGTTGTTCAGGATGCTCATTTTCAGGTAGGTCTCGCCGTACTGAGCGGTGTAGCTGCTGGTGTCGTTGGTGCCGAACTGTCCCATAAACTCGCTGTTCATGGTATCGGTGTCGCAGACGATGCCGTAGGTCTCCGCAAGAGCCTGAATGATCAGGGTCTGATGGGCGGCGCTCTCCACATAACCGTGGATGCTCTCCAGGTAGGCGGCGGCGTTTTCAAACCCGCTGGCAGCCACAAAATCATCCAGCGTGGCGCCGCTCATCTGGCTGTACAGGAAGGGGGTCAGCAGGTAGTAGTCTTCAAAATACTTCACCAGCGACTCGGGCAGTTCCTCCGCAACGGTCAGCTGCTCATTCAGCTGGCTGTAGATCTCGTTGGACTGCTGGTCAAACAGAAGAATGCCTTCCACATAGCTTTTCAGGGTGTCCACACTGGTCAGGCCCAGCTCCTGGTTCAGGTTTTCCTGCACCCAGGCGTCGGTCAGCTCAGGCAGTTGGGTCTCCTGGATGGAGTTGAGGGTGGTGGTGAACACCGCCTCCTTGCCAGCCAGGTCGGGGTTGTTCTCGTAGGGGTCCGGGAAGGTGACCACCACGTCGAAGGTTTCGCCGGGGGTATGGCCCACGATCTGATCTTCAAACCCGTCGATAAACCGTCCGCTGCCCAGCGTCAGGTCGTACCCCTGCGCTGTGCCGCCGTCAAAGGCGACGCCGTCGATGCTGCCGGCATAGTCGATGTTGACCGTGTCGCCGGTGGCAGCCGCCCGGTCGGTGACCTCCACCGTCTCCTCAAAAGAAGCGAGGATGTTGTCGTTGATGTAGGTGTCCACGTCTTCGGCCGCGACGGTGTTGGCTTCCTCCGAAAGGGTCAGTTTCAGGTCGGCCGGCACGGTCACATAGTCGGTGGCGGTCACGCCAGCCACATAGCCGTTCTCATCAAAGATCGAGCTGTAGTCGAAGTCGCTCAGGTAGGCATAGGGGTCCGCAGTCTCAGCCGTGGCGGTCTCTGTCGTGGCAGGGGCGCTCTCCGCCGTCTGGGAAGAGGCGGTGCTCTCGGTCTTGGCGCCGCAGCCGGCCAGACCCAGCGCCAGGCAGGCGGCCAGGGAACCGGCTGCTGTGCGGGCGAAAACAGTACGTTTCATGTGTTGAACCATCCTTTATTCAAAGTGATACTTGTCTATTATACATCATTTTTTCTAAAAGTACAGACGCAGGCCCGAAAATTTGCAAAAAGATAAAAAGATGGTATACTGGGGCATAGACATTCGGCGGCGGATTCTGCCGCCACAGACAGGAGCAAGGTATGCAGAAAGAAAAGATCGACCGCATCAACGAACTGGCCCGCAAGGCCAAGACGACCGGGCTGACGGAAGAGGAAACGGCGGAACGCGCCGAGCTGCGCAAGGAATACCTGGCGGCAGTACGCCTGTCGCTGCAGACGCAGCTGGAACATACCATCGTGCAGGAGCCGGACGGCACCCGGCATCCGCTGCTCAAAAAGACCGGGGCACAGCGCAAACCCTCCTAAGGCCGTCTTGACAGGGCGGGCCCCGGGCGGCAAACCGCCGGCCTTTGGCACGGCATGAAAACCGGCCGGCCGCATTGCAATTCTGCGCGGTGTCTGGTATAATAAATAGCGACGGCGTATCCCGGTTTGAATAAATCGGCTGTTGTTCGTATTGTATGGGCGGCGACCGGGCGGAAAAGGCTGTAAATTTGTACCAGAAGCGAGGTTTACAAAAAATGCTTACTGCGATCACCGGTATCAACTGGGGCGATGAAGGCAAGGGCCGCATGGTGGACCTGCTGAGCCAGGACTATGACATCGTGGCCCGGTACCAGGGCGGCGACAACGCCGGTCACACGGTCAAAAACGAGCGTGGCAAGTTTATCCTGAACCTGATCCCGTCCGGTATCCTTCGTCCCGACGTCGTCTGTGTGATGGGCGGCGGAATGGTCATCGATCCGGAACATCTGGAAAAGGAGATCGCCTCCTTGCGGGAGAAGGGAATCGAGATCACCCCGGCCAACCTGAAGATCTCGGACCGCGCCACCATCACGATGCCTTTCCATGTGGAGCAGGACGGCCTGGAAGAAGCCCGTCTGTCCAAGACGGGGGCTCAGTTCGGCTCGACCAAGCGCGGCATCGCCTATACCTACGGCGACAAATTCATGAAAAAAACCCTGCGCATGGGGGACCTTGTCCACATGGACGCCGGGGTCCGCAAGCGGCTGGAAACCATTGTGGAGTCGAAAAACCTGACCATGGTCAATATTTACGACCAGAAGCCGGTCAGCGTGGAGGAAATGTGGAGCTGGTGCGAGCATTTCTCTGCCCTGTTCAAGGAGTATATCTGCGATGTGGGCGACTATCTGGCCAAGGCGGACGACGCGGGCAAAAAGATCATGTTCGAAGCCCAGCTGGGCGCCCTGCGGGATATTGACTACGGGATCTATCCCTATACCTCCAGCTCCAACACCATCAGCGCCTATGCGCCGATCGGCGCCGGCATCCCCGGCCGCAAGCTGGATCTGTCCATCGGAATCATGAAGGCATACTCCTCCTGTGTGGGGGAGGGCCCCTTCACGGCTGAACTGGCCATGACCGAAGAGGAAAAGGACGTCCTGCGGGAACATGGCCATGAGTACGGCGCCGCCACCGGCCGGCCCCGCCGCGTGGGCCCCTTCGATGTGGTGGCCAGCCGCTACGGCGTGCAGTGCCAGGGCTGTGACGAACTGGCGCTGACCCTGCTGGATGTGCTGGACTACATGCAGACCATCCCGGTGGTGGAAGCCTACCGTCTGGCAGACGGTTCGACCACCGACCGGTTCCCCGCCGGCAAGACGCTGGATGACGCGCAGCCCGTCCTCAAGCAGATGAAGGGCTGGCACTGCGACATCAGCGGTGTGCGCCGCTATGAGGACCTGCCTGCGGAGACCCGCGCCTATGTGGAGTATCTGGAACAGGCGGTGGGATGCCGCATCAAGTACATCTCGGTCGGTCCCGAGCGGGATGCCTGCATCGTGCGGGACTAAAACACTGACAAATTGAAGGAAAGCAGCGGTCCTCCTGTGCGTGGTCCGCTGCTTTTTGAAAGAGGGAACTTTCTTGAGCCATTGGTTGATCCGCATTTTTATCAAGGACGCCGAAAACACCGGCGACGCCCGGGTGCGCAACGCCTACGCCAACCTGGCGTGCGTGACCGGCATTCTGTGCAACGTGCTGCTGTTTGCGGGCAAGTTTGCGGTCGGCACGCTGTTTGGCAGCGTGGCCATTGCGGCGGATGCCATGAACAACCTGTCAGACGCCAGCTCCAACATTGTCAGCCTGGTGGGGTTTCGGCTGGGGGCGCGGCCGGCCGATGAAAAGCACCCCTTCGGCCATGCCCGTTATGAGTATCTGGCCGGGCTGGTGGTCTCTGTCATGATCCTGGTCATCGGCATCGAACTGCTGAAAGAGAGCGTGACCAAGGTGCTGCACCCGACGCCGGTCGCTTTCGGCTGGCTGTCGGCGGCGGTCCTGGTCGCCTCCATCCTCATCAAGCTGTGGATGAGCCTGTTCAACAAAAAGATCGGTACGCTGATTGATTCGGAAACGCTGCTGGCAACGGCGGCGGACGCCCGCAACGATGTGATCTCCACGGCGGCGGTGCTGGTGGCGTCGCTGGCTGTGGTGGCAACCGGCTTCACCCGGCTGGACGGTCTGGCCGGTGTGGCGGTGGCCGCCTTTATCCTGTACAGCGGCGTGGGCCTTGTACGGGATACCCTGGACCCGATTTTGGGTGCGGCCCCTGACCCGGAACTTATCGAGCGGCTTGAACGCAAGGTCATGACCTATCCGAACGTACTGGGCATCCACGACCTGATGCTGCACGACTACGGCCCCGGCAACCGTCTGGTCAGCTTCCATGTGGAGATGCCCGCCGGTGCGGATGTCCTGCAGAGCCACGACACCATCGACACCATTGAAAAGGATCTGCTGCGGGAGGAAGGTCTGATCGCCACCATCCACTATGACCCGGTGGTCACCGATGACGCCCATGTCAACGAACTGCGCAGTTTCCTTACCGAGACGGCGGCAAGGCTGGAACCGGATGCGGCGGTCCATGACCTGCGCATCGTGCCGGGGACCAGCCACACCAACGTCGTGTTCGACTGTGCGGTCCCGCCGGATTATCTGATCGGGAAAAACCAGCGGGCCGGTCGCCTGGCAAACGCCCTGCGGGAAGCCGTGCGGGAAAAATGGCCGGATCATTTCTGTGTGATCCGGATGGAATCCAACTACGGCGCCGCAAAACTCAAAGAAGCGTCTGATTTGCAGACACGGGGATGAGACCCCTTCACACAGTGAATAAAGAAAGGATGTGCCCCATGGACTACAATGCCGCAGCCCTTGCCATGCACGAAAAATACCACGGCAAACTTGCCGTAGAAAGCCTGTTTTCGGTCAAGGACCGGGACGCGCTCTCCACGGCCTACACCCCCGGTGTGGCCGAACCCTGCCGCCAGATCGCCAAAAACCCCGAAGATGTCTATCGCTATACCCTCAAAAGCCGCACCGTCGCGGTGGTCACCAACGGCACTGCCGTGCTGGGGCTCGGCAACATCGGCCCCGAAGCCGGCTTGCCGGTCATGGAGGGCAAGTGCGTTCTGTTCAAGGAGTTCGGCGGCGTGGATGCGTTCCCCATCTGTCTGAACGCCACCACCAAGGAGGAGGTGGTGGCGGCGGTCAAGGCGATCGCCCCCACTTTCGGCGGCATCAACCTGGAAGACATCCGCAGCCCCGAATGTTTTGAGATCGAAGCTGAACTGGAACGGGATCTGGATATTCCGGTATTCCATGACGACCAGCATGGCACCGCCATCATCGTGCTGGCCGGCGTACTCAATGCCCTCAAGGTCGTCGGCAAGGACATCCGCAGGATCCGGGTGGTGCAGAACGGCCCGGGGGCGGCGGGCACCGCCATCATCAAGATGCTGCGGACCGCAGGGGTGGAGGACATCGTCGCCGTGGACGAACACGGGATTCTGTACCCCGGGCGCCCGGCTGGACTGGCCGGACACAAGGCGTCGCTGGCCCAGACCACCAACCCGCGCCATCTGACCGGCGGCCTGGCAGAGGCTGTCAAGGGGGCGGACCTGTTTATCGGCACCTCGGTGGGCGGCGCCCTGACCGCGGAGATGGCGGCGTCCATGGCGCCGGACGCCATCGTGTTTGCCATGGCGAACCCCAACCCGGAGATCCTGCCGGAAGACGCCAAGGCCGCCGGCGTCCGGGTGGTGGGGACCGGGCGCAGCGACTTCCCCAACCAGATCAACAACGTGCTGGCTTTTCCCGGCATCTTCAAGGGGGCGCTGGCGGTCCGGGCGCGGGACATCAACGATCAGATGAAGCTGGCGGCAGCCAGTGCGCTGGCGGGACTGATCCCGGACGAGGAGCTCAACGAGGAAAACATTCTGCCCAAAGCCTTTGACCCGCGCGTGGCGCAGGCTGTGGCCGACGCGGTGGCGAAAGCGGCCCGGGAAAGCGGCGTGGCCCGCCTATGAAGATCCGGGAACTGAAAGGCGAAGCCATCACCGAAGCGGTCCGGCAGCTCTGCCTGCAGGCGAACCGGACACTTCCGGCCGATGTCAAGGCGGCGATGGACCAGGCGATCCGCGCCGAGCCCTGGCCGCTGGCGCGCCAGACCCTCGGCCTGTTGGAAGAAAACCTCGGCGCCGCGGCACAGAAGGAACTGCCGATCTGCCAGGATACCGGCATGGCCTGCGTGTTCATTGAATTGGGGCAGGATGTGCATGTGGACGGCGACCTGACCGCAGCGGTGGACGAGGGGGTCCGTCGGGGCTACACCGAGGGATATTTGCGCAAAAGCATCACTGGCGACCCGCTGCAGCGCAAGAATACCGAAGACAACACGCCGGCTTTTCTGACGCTGCATCTGGTTCCGGGGGACCGCTGCCGGATCACGGTGGCGCCCAAAGGGGCCGGCAGTGAGAACATGAGCCGGCTGGGGATGCTGAAACCGGCCGACGGGGTGCAGGGCGTGCGGGATTTCGTGCTGGAAACAGTGCGGCTGGCCGGGTCCAATCCCTGCCCGCCCATCGTGCTGGGCGTCGGCGTCGGCGGCAGTTTCGACCACTGTGCTGCCCTGGCCAAGCGGGCTCTGCTGCGGCCGCTGGATACCCCCAATCCCGACCCCTATTATGCGGCGCTGGAAAAGGAGCTGCTGCAGGCTGTCAATGCCCTGGGGATCGGCCCGCAGGGATTTGGCGGGGCCACCACCTGCCTGGGCGTCTCGATCGAACAGGCGCCCACCCATGTGGCCTGCCTGCCGGTGGCCGTCAACATCAGCTGCCATGTGACCCGTCGGGCCAGTGTGGTCCTGTGAGCCGCCGGAATCACCCATCAAGAGGAGAAGGAAGAATCGACAATGTCTGCCAAGCGTTCCCGTATTGATATTTCCCTGGAGGGCGTCGGCAAGGGGACAGCCCGGCGCCCCGCTTCGATCGATGTCCCGCTGGACGGCCGGCGACCGGCTTCCCACGGCGCGGTGCTGATGGACCCGCAGTTGGAGCGGATGGTCAACCAGCATCACGAGGAGATCAAGGAACTGCACCGCCGGGCGCGGCAGGGAGGGAAATGAAGATGCAATATCATCTGACCACACCGCTGTCAAAACAGGATCTGGCCCCCCTGCGGGCCGGCGATACCGTGTTGCTTTCGGGGGTGGTGTACACTGCCCGGGACGCAGCCCACGGCCGTATGGCGGAACTGCTGGATGCCGGCAAGCCGCTGCCGTTTGACCTGAAGGGGGCGGCAATCTACTATGTGGGCCCCACCCCGGAACGCCCCGGGCAGGTCATAGGCGCCGCCGGACCGACAACGGCCGGCCGGATGGACCGGTATACCCCCCGGCTGCTGGACCTGGGGCTTGCCTGCATGATCGGCAAGGGAAAGCGCAGTGCCCAGGTCAAGGAATCGGTGGTCAAAAACGGCGCGGTGTATCTGGCGGCGCTGGGGGGCGCCGGTGCGCTGATGGCTGCCAGCATCCAAAGCTGTGAGATCATTGCCTGGCCGGACCTCGGCTGTGAGGCGGTCCGTCGTCTGGTCGTGCGGGATATGCCGCTGACCGTGCTGCTGGACGCGCAGGGCGGGGACCTGTATGAGAGCGGGCCGGCCGCCTATCTGCAAAGCATGGAAAGGGAGGATGGGGCATGAGCCAAGTCCGGAAGCGGGCCGTCAAACGGGTGATGATCTGCCTGGTCGTGCTGCTGGCGGTGTGCGCCGGCGCGGGCATCTTCATCAAGATGCGGGCGGACCAGAAGGAGCAGCAGCGCCTGGCCCAGCAAGCCGCCGAACAGGCGGCTGCGGCGGAGGCTGCCCGCCAGCAGGCCGAGGCTGAGGCGGCGGCCAAGGCGGCAGCTGAGGAAGAAAAGGCCCGCCAGCAGGCCGAGGAGGCCGAACAGCGCCGGGCCGAAGCCGAACAGGCGGCTGCCGAGGCGAAGGATGGCATTGAATACGGGGACTGCATCGGCACCGTATGGGTGGAGGGCACCGAGGTGAATTGCGACCTGTACTGGGGCGATACCACGTCCATCTTCCGGGCGGGTGCCGGGTGCAGCGCCGACAATGGCTGCGTGATGCCCGGCGAAAACGGCACGGTGTTTGTGGGGGCGCATACCGACACCTACTTCAACAAACTGTTTGACGCCGAGGTGGGCGCCCTGATCCATCTGGATACGATCTATGGGGATTTCGTCTACCAGATCACCGATTTTGAGGTGATCGGCGATACCGAGGTGGACAAGTGCCGCTGGGGCGCCACCGAGCCGAGCTGCATCCTGTACACCTGCTACCCCCAGGGGATCCAGACCCCGACCCGCTACCGGTATCTGGCGTATGCCGATCCGGTGGAGACCGATGAAAACGGCGTGGTCCCGTCCAGTCTGCCGGGGATGGAAGAGACCGGGGAGGAAGCCACAGCCGAGGCGACGCCCGCCCCCGAAGAACCGGCCGCCTGACGCGGATTTGACAAAATGACAGGAACTTGGTACACTAATATCCGTTATGCGGATATGGCGGAACTGGCAGACGCGCTGGTTTTAGGGTCCAGTGTCCAAGACGTGCAGGTTCGAGTCCTGTTATCCGCACCAAATCAAAAATCCGAACCCTCCGCCGTCCGGTGATGGGTTCGGATTTTTCTTTGTCAGCCGGGGCGGCCGGTCCTGTAAGGGGGGCGCCGCCGGACCGACGGGAGCGCGGACAGGGAAGGGTCACTTGACCGCACGAAGGGTGTGGGTCGGGCCCCAGCGCCGCAGCTGCTCCACCCGGGAGAAGCCGGCGTCCCTCAGGCAGTCGGTCTCGTGTTCCACCGTGAGCGGGGTGTCGAAGTGGTAAAAGGCGCCGTCCGTGAGCCCCTGCTCGGCCTTCAGGCGGAGCAGTTCCTCCCTGCATCGGCGTTCCTCCGCATCGGACAGGGCAAAATAATCGGTGAGGATGAAAAATCCCCCCGGCTTCAGGGCGTTCCATAGTTTTTTGTAAAGCGGCAGTTTCTCGGCTGCGGTGAAATGGTGCAGCGACTCCACCGAGACCGCTGCCTCATACGCTTCGCTTCCGAAGGGCAGATCGAAATAGGAACCCAGCATCAGCGCGATCTTTTTGTCGGGAAATTTCTCTTTCAGCCGGCGGAGCATCCCGGGCGCCATGTCGATGCCGGTGACCTGTGCCGACGGGTTGACGGCAAAATACCGTTCCAGCTCCAGCCCCGTACCGCAGCCCAGATCCAGCACGGCGCACCCGGGGCGGGGCGGGAGACACTCGGCCGTGAACTGCAGAAAATCCCGGGCGGAATCAATGCAGTTCAGCTGGTGTTCATCGTACATGTCCAGCCGGCTGTCAAAAAAGTCCTCCATCTTTTCAAGCATGGTTTCACTCATGGCGTTTGCCTTCCTTCTTGTGTTTGTGGTATGGGGGCCTCTTGCCCCCGGTGCAAAAAGCAGCCCGTTTCGTGGGAGTGGATGACCCCGACTGCCTGCAGATAGGCATAGAGGATCACGGTGCCCGCAAACTTCATCCCGCGGCGTTTCAGGTCCCGGGATATGGCGTCGGACAGCGGCGAGCGGTCCCGCCCGGTCTCGATGATCACCTGTCCGTCGGTCCAGTGCCAGAGATACCGGTCAAAGCTGCCCCACTCTTTCTGAATGGCGAGAAAGATCGCCGCATTATTGACTGCCGCTTCGATCTTTCTGCGGTTGCGGATGATGCCCGGGTCGCCCTGCAGGGCGGCCATTTTGTCCGCCCCGTACAGGCTCACCGCCCGGGGATCGAAATCATCAAAGGCGCGGGCGAATGACTCCCGCTTGTTCAGTACACACTCCCAGGAGAGGCCGGCCTGAAAAGATTCCAGAAGCAGCATCTCGAACAGCTTGCGGTCGTCGTGGACCGGGACGCCCCACTCTTCATCATGGTACCGGATGTACCGCTCATTGGCAGGGTTGGCCCAGGCGCACCGGGGCTTGCCGTCCTTCCAGCGGGTCGTCTGCATAAGAGCTCTCCTTTCGGGCAATCGGATCTTCCTGCGTCCTGTCGGGGCCTTGCTCGCCTGCAGGCGGCCAGGCTGAGGCAAGAGGCGGCCGGTTGCACACGGGAAACGGCTGTGCTACACTGAAAATACCGGCGGCAGGCTGCTTCCCATTATACAGAAAACCACAAAAAGGAGCAAGGGGACAGCGGTGCCGTCAGGCAAAGAAACAGGAAAATATCAGCAAAAAATATGAATTTTACTTGACAAGTATCCTTTCTATCTGTCATGATAGTAAAGAATCCAAGGAAAGGGTATCACAAAAAAGAAATTCCTGTTGCAGACTGAAAGTTGCGGTGATGCGCCTGAACAGACGGAATGTGCCATGCCTTTGGAGACACAAAACACGGTCCGGCACGATAACCCCGCCCGGCAGGCGGGGGCGCCGGCGGAGGAAGGAGACCATGTTGTCATGCAACCGATCGAACTTTTTAGAGACTGCTACCAGATCCATGAAGAAAAAACACTGCATCGCCTGTGTGAACTGGCGGAGGTGCGGCGGCTGAAAAAAGGCGAGATCTTCCTTTACTTTGGCGAGGTGCAGACCCACATCGCCCTGCAGACCAACGGCATCCTGCGCGGCTATTACACAGACGTGGACGGGACGGACCACACAGACTGCTTCAGCTTCCGGTGCGGCAACGCGGCCATGCCGCCCTGCGGGCTGACAGAACCTTCCCCCATCAACCTGATGGCCCTGACCCCCTGCGAACTTGTGACCCTGCCGCTGCCCGAAACGCTGGAGCTGATCCGGCAGTCTCCGGAACTGTTCCAGGTCTATTCCAAGCTGCTCACCGAGGCGCTGCGGCTGCACAACGGCATCAAAAACGCCCTGTGCAATTATACGGCCAAACAAAAATACGAGTGGTTCCTGCAGGAGTATCCCGGGCTGATCTTTGATGTGAACAACCGCTATATCGCCAGTTTCCTGCACATGACGCCGGAAACCCTGAGCCGCCTGCGCACCGCTACGCGCAAACGGATCGAGGGCTGAAAACGGCCGGACCCGGGCGCCGGACGCTGCGGCCGCCCGCAAATGATTCGTGTTTTTTCGGGAAGACTTGACAAGTGAAAAAGCTATGATAGAATAAAACTGCAAGCCGGCTGCAGGCCGGCTGCTCAGAAAACATATCTGGCCAGGCGGCGGGATGATCCGCCGTCTCAAGCTCATCGGACAGGGCTGGCCGCTGCCGCGTGTGATGTAAAGCATCACAACATTATTGAACGGGACATCGTGCCCGGAAATTTTATAAGTTGGTCACTTTATAACCCGTGCGGATGCACACCACTTGTGAAACGTCAATAAGCGTAGCAGAGCAGCAGGGCCAAGTATAGTTTGCTGAATAACGCTTCTTAAAGTACGGACATGATAACCCCGAGCAGGGCCGGCCCCTGCGGGCAGGGGCGTCATACACAGGCAGTGTGCAAAAAATCGGCACACTGCCTTTTGTTATGCAGTTGTGCGGGAAGTGGGGAGTTTACTTTGGATATGCAACGACAAAAGAAGGCGCCGATCTATGAAGCGCTGGAAAAGTTCCGCCGGCAGCGGGTGGTGCCCTTTGATGTGCCGGGCCACAAGCGCGGGCGGGGAAACCCCGAACTGGTGGAACTGCTGGGGGAAAAGTGCGTCGGTATCGATGTGAACTCGATGAAACCGCTGGACAACCTCTGCCACCCGGTCTCGGTCATCAAGGAAGCGGAGGACCTGGCCGCCGACGCCTTCGGCGCGGCCCACGCCTTCCTGATGGTGGGGGGCACCACAAGCAGCGTGCAGGGCATGATCCTGACGGCCTGCAAGCCGGGGGACAAGATCATCCTGCCCCGCAACGTACACAAAAGCGCCATCAATGCCATGGTGCTGTGCGGCGCCCGCCCGGTTTATATCGACCCGAAGGTGGACCGGGAACTGGGCATCCCCCTGGGGATGGAGGTGGCCGACGTGCGCCGGGCGATCGAAGAAAACCCGGACGCCGTGGCGGTGTTCATCAACAACCCCACCTATTACGGCATCTGTTCCGACCTGCGCAGCCTGGTACAGCTGGCCCATGAACACAATATGCTGGCCCTGGTGGATGAAGCCCACGGCACCCACCTGTATTTCGGCCCGCATCTGCCCTGCAGCGGCATGGCGGCCGGGGCCGACATGGCCGCCGTCTCGATGCACAAATCCGGCGGCAGCCTGACCCAGAGCTCGCTGCTGCTCTGCGGCCCCCGGGTCAACGCGGGGTATGTGGGCAACATCATCAACCTGACCCAGACGACCAGCGCCTCCTACCTGCTGATGGCCAGTTTGGATATCAGCCGCCGCAATCTGGCCATGCGGGGGGACCAGAGCTTTGCCCGCGTGGTGGAGATGGCCGAGTACGCCCGGCGCGAGATCAACCTGATCGGCGGTTATTACGCTTATGGGTCGGAGCTCATCAACGGCGGCAGCATCTTTGATTTCGATGTCACCAAGCTGGCCGTCAACACCCGCGGCATCGGGCTGACCGGCATCGAGGTGTACGATCTGCTGCGCGACGAATATGACATCCAGGTGGAGTTCGGGGACCTGTCCAACATGCTCGCCTACATCTCCATCGGGGACCGCATCCAGGACATCGAGCGGCTGGTGGGGGCGCTGGCGGACATCCGCCGCCTGTATGCCCGGCCCAAAAGCGATCTGTTCACAGCCGAGTACATCACCCCCCAGGTGGTGGCCACACCGCAGCAGGCTTTCTACTCTGACAAGGAGAAACTGCCGCTGCGCCAGACGGCCGGCCGCATCTGCAGCGAATTCGTGATGTGCTATCCGCCGGGCATCCCCATCCTGGCCCCCGGCGAGGTCATCACCCAGGAGATCATTGACTACATCGAGTTCGCCAAGGCCAAGGGGTGCTCGATGCAGGGCCCGGAAAGCCCGGATATTTCGGAACTGAATGTACTCAAGGAGGAATGAGCCGTGCAGGAGATGGATTACTGGTTCGGCGAGCTGCATACCGCCAACGTCAAGACCTGCATCCGGGTCGAACGGCAGCTGTACAGCGGCACCAGCGAGTTCCAGCGGATCGATGTCTTCGATTCGCCGGAATTCGGCCGCTTTTTGGCCTCCAACGGCAGCGTGATCTTTTCGGAGAAGGATGAATTCACCTACGACGAGATGATCGTCCATGTGCCGATGGCCGTCCACCCGGATGTGAAACGGGTGCTGGTGATCGGCGGCGGCGACGGCGGGGTGGCCCGGGAACTGTCCCATTACCACGAGATCGAAGTCATTGACATCGTGGAGCCGGACAAAATGTTCGTGGATGTCTGCCGCAAGTTTTTCCCTGACAATTCCTGCGGGCTGGATGATATAAGGGTCCGCATCTATTATGAGGACGGCCTGCGCTTTCTGCGCGGCAAAGAGGACGAGTACGACCTGATCATCAACGACTGCACCGACCCCCTGGGCCACGCTGCCGGCCTGTTCACCAAGGAGTTTTACGGCAGCTGCTACAAGGCGCTGCACGACGACGGCATCATGGTCTACCAGCACGGCAGCCCCTTTTTTGATGAGGATGAGGAGACCTGCCGCGCCATGCACAAGCGGGCCTACCGCTCTTTCCCCATCAGCCGGGTGTATCAGGCCCACATCCCCACCTGCCCGGCCGGCTACTGGCTGTTCGGCTTCGCCAGCAAAAAGTATCACCCCCTGAAGGATTTTGACCCCAAGCGCTGGAACAAACGGGGGATCAAGACCTGGTACTATACCACCCACCTCCATCGCGGTGCCTTCATGCTGCCCCGCTATGTGGAGGATCTCTTGCAGGAGGAAGAAGAATCCTGAAACCCGCTGTCCGTTCTTTACCCGCCCGATTTTGAAAGGAGTATGACGTATGAGCAAAATGTTGGTCATCGGCTGCGGCGGCGTCGCCTCGGTCGCCATCCAGAAATGCTGCCAGAACCATGAAACCTTTACCGAACTCTGCATTGCCAGCCGCACCGTCTCGAAATGCGACGCCCTCAAAGCCAAGCTGGAAGGGCAGGGCACCCCGGTCAAGATCACCACGGCCACTGTCAACGCCGACGATGTGGAGGACATCAAGCGGGTGATCACCGCCTTCCAGCCGGATCTGGTGCTGAATGTGGCGCTGCCCTACCAGGACCTGACCATCATGGACGCCTGCCTGGCCTGCGGCGTCGATTATGTGGATACCGCCAACTATGAGCCGGAAAACACCGACGACCCCGCCTGGCGCGCCGCCTACGAAAAGCGCTGCAAGGAGGAAGGCTTCACCGCCTACTTTGACTACAGCTGGCAGTGGGCCTATGCCAAACGGTTTGAGGAAGCGGGTCTGACCGCGATCCTCGGTTCCGGCTTTGACCCGGGCGTGACCAGCGTCTTCACCGCCTATGCGCTGAAGCACTATTTTGACGAGATCCACACCATTGACATCCTGGACTGCAACGGCGGCGACCACGGGTATCCGTTTGCCACCAACTTCAACCCCGAGATCAACCTGCGGGAAGTTTCGGCCAACGGCAGCTACTGGGAGAACGGCCACTGGGTGGAGACCAAGCCCATGGAGATCAAGCGGGAGTACGACTTCCCCCAGGTGGGCAAAAAGGATATGTACCTGCTGCACCATGAGGAGATCGAGAGCCTGGCCAAAAACGTGCCCGGCGTGCGCCGCATCCGTTTCTTCATGACCTTCGGCCAGAGCTACCTGACCCACATGAAGTGCCTGGAAAATGTGGGGATGCTCTCCACCAGCCCCATCAACTTTGAAGGGCATGAGATCGTCCCGATCCAGTTCCTGAAGGCGCTGCTGCCCGACCCGGCCTCTCTGGGCCCACGCACCGTCGGCAAGACCAACATCGGCTGCATCTTCCAGGGCGTCAAGGATGGGAAGGAGCGCACCATCTACATCTACAATGTCTGCGACCACCAGGCCTGCTACCGGGAACTGGGGAGCCAGGCCATCAGCTATACCACCGGCGTCCCGGCTATGATCGGCGCGGCGCTGGTGGCGAACGGCACCTGGCGCAAACCCGGCGTATTCAACCTGGAACAGATGGATCCGGACCCCTTCATGGAGATGCTGAACCGCTACGGTCTGCCCTGGGTGGTGGATGAAGCCCCCGCCACGGTGGAATGATGGACCGGCAGTACAGCACCGAACCCCGGCTGCAGACGCCGGTCTATGTGGTGGACGAACAGGCCCTGCGCCGGAACCTGGAGGTCCTGGCCGGGGTGCAGCAGCGCACGGGGTGCCACATCCTTCTGGCGCAAAAAGCCTTTTCGCTGTTCTATGCCTACCCGATGATCGGCCGGTATCTGGCCGGCACCACCGCCAGCGGTCTGTTTGAGGCCCGCCTGGCCCATGAAACCATGCCGGGGCGGGAGAACCATGTGTTCAGCCCTGCCTATACCTCGGCGGAAATGGCTGAACTGGTGGAGATCTGCGACCATATCAGCTTCAACAGCCTGGCGCAGCTGGAAGCCCACCGCCCGCTGTGGCAGAACAGTCGGGCCAGCGTGGGGCTGCGGGTCAACCCGGAGCATTCCACCCAGCAGGGCCATGCCATCTATGACCCCTGCGCCCCCGGCAGCCGGCTGGGCATCCGGCGAAAGGACCTGCCCGAACAGCTGCCCGACGGGGTGGAAGGACTGCATTTCCATACCCTGTGCGAGCAGGACGCCGCCCCGCTGGTGGAGACGTTTGCGGCCTTTGAAGCTGCGTTCGGTCAGTATCTGCCCGGGCTGCGCTGGCTGAACCTGGGCGGTGGGCACCATATCACCCGCCCGGGATACGACCTGGCGGCGCTGGAACGGCTGATCCGCTCCATCAGGGAAAAGTATGGGGTGGAGGTCTATCTGGAGCCGGGCGAGGCCATCGCCCTCAACGCCGGAACCCTCATCACCACCGTGCTGGATGTGGTGGAAAGCGACATGCCGATCCTGATTCTGGATGCCTCCGCGGCCTGCCACATGCCCGACGTGCTGGAAATGCCCTACCGTCCGCCGCTTTTGGGGGCGGGGGACCCCGGCGAAAAGCCGGTGACCTGCCGGCTGGCATCCCGCACCTGTCTGGCTGGGGATGTGATCGGCGAGTACAGTTTTGATCGGCAGCCCCGGGTCGGTGATCGACTGGTGTTTGCCGACATGGCCATCTATACAATGGTCAAGAACAATACCTTCAATGGAATGCCGCTGCCGGACATCGCCTGGCGCGGGGAGGATGGCCGCTGTGCCGTGATCCGCCATTTCGGGTATGAAGACTTCAAGAATCGTTTGTCCTGAAACAGGGGAGGGTTACCATGTCGTTGCCGCCGAGAGACTGGCAGGGGTTTTCGATGCCGGCCGAGTATGCCCCGCACCGGGCCACTCTGATGATCTGGCCGGTGCGGCCGGGCAGCTGGGGGAAGGACCCCCGCCCGGCCCAGCGGGCCTTTGTGCGGGTGTTTGAGGCCATTACCCGGAGCGAGGATCTGTACCTGCTGGCTGCCCCGGATCAGGCCGAACAGGCCCGGGCGGCCACCGCCGGCCTGCCCCGTGTGACAGTGCTGGAAATTGAGAGCGACGACGCCTGGGCCCGGGATGTGGGCCCGACCTTTGTCAAAAATGACGCCGGGGAACTGCGGGGCATCAGCTGGACCTTCAACGCCTGGGGCGGGCTGGTGGACGGACTGTATGCCGACTGGGAGAAGGACGATGCGGTGGCGGCGGCTTTCTGCCGTGCGCTGGGGGTATCCTGCGCCGATGCGTCGCCCTTTGTTCTGGAAGGCGGCAGCATCCACAGCGACGGTGAGGGGACGCTGCTCGTGACCGAGAGCTGCCTGCTCTCGGCCGGGCGGAATCCCCGGATGCGCCGTGAGGAGATCGAGAAGACCCTCTGCGCCTGGCTTGGCGCGGAAAAGGTGCTCTGGCTGCCCCGCGGGATCTACCAGGACGAGACCAACGAACATGTGGACAATGTCTGCGCCTTTGTGGCGCCCGCCACCGTGGTGCTTGCCTGGACCGACAACCAGGCCGACCCGCAGTATGCGCTGTCCCGGCAGGATTTGGAATATCTGCAAAGCGTCACCGACGCCCGGGGGCGGCCGCTGCACATCCACAAACTGCCGATCCCCGACCATCCGATCCTCTGCGATGATGCGGACTGCGCGGCGTACTCGTTTGCGCCCGGTGAGGCGGTGCGGACCCCCGGGGAGCGGTTGGCAGCCAGCTATGTGAACTTCTACTTTACCAACAAGGCGGTGCTGGTCCCGCAGTTTGGTGGGGACAACGCCGCCAGCGACGCCCGGGCCTGCCGGATCCTGGCTGAACTCTGCCCGGACCGTCAGGTCATCGGGCTGCCGGCCCGGGAGATCCTGCAGGGTGGGGGAAACATCCACTGCATCACCCAGCAGATCCCCGGCCAGGGCGTGTCGGACCATTCAGACCTGCAGGAAAACGGCTGAAAAGCAGCGGATAGAAGGCGCGAGCCCGCAGGAATACGTTGTGCCCGCCGCGCTTTCGCAGCGCGGCGGACGGGGCTTTTTAGCCGGATCAGACAGCGCCGTTTTTCAGATGCACCCCAGGGGGCAAAGACCGAAACCAGGAGGTTGATCGTAATGTCCAAAGTCATTGTGGCTGCGGTCCAGATGGATTGCCAGACCGACCCGGCCCTGAACCTGAACCACGCCGAGGAACTGGTGCGTCGGGCGGCGGACGCCGGGGCGCAGATCGTTTTGCTGCCTGAATTGTTTGAGCGGCCTTACTTTTGCCAGGAACGCCGCTACGATTACTATACCTATGCGCAGCCGGTGCAGCAGAATCCGGCGGTGCAGCGGTTTCAGCAGGTCTGCAGGGAACTGCAGCTGGTCATGCCGATCAGCTTCTATGAGGCGGACGGCAACTGCCTGTATAACAGCGTCGCCATGATTGACGCCGACGGCAGCCTGCTGGGTGTCTACCGCAAGACCCACATCCCGGACGATCACTACTACCAGGAAAAATTCTATTTTGCCCCCGGCAACACCGGCTTCCGCGTTTTTGAAACCCGCTATGCCCGGGTGGGCGTCGGCATCTGCTGGGACCAGTGGTTCCCCGAAACGGCGCGCTGCCTGGCCTTAGGCGGCGCAGACCTGATCCTGTACCCCACCGCGATCGGCAGCGAACCGATTCTGGAGGTGGACAGCGTCGGGCACTGGCAGCGCACGATGCAGGGCCATGCGGCGGCCAACGTGCTTCCGGTGGTCGCCGCCAACCGGTATGGGGTGGAGACCGTGACGCCCTGTGCCGAAAACGGCGGGCAGCAGAGCGCTTTGTGTTTTTACGGGTCCAGCTTCCTGACCGATGAGACCGGCGCGGTGCTGACCCAGGCGGACCGCACCGGCGACGCGGTGATCACCGCCGCCTACGACTTTGCGGCCATCCGCCAGGCCAGGCTGGAATGGGGCCTGTTCAGGGACCGCCGGCCGGGCTGCTACGGCGCGATCTGCGGGCGCTGACCCTTACTGATACCAGCAAACCACCCCGGGAAAAGGGCAGCGCCTTTTCCCGGGGTGGTTTTGTCGGGGCAGAGGGGGAAGGATCAGACGAAATCCTCCCGCATCGGGGTAAAGATGTCCAGAAGAATGCCCGCCTCCAGGCAGACGCAGCCGTGGCGGATGCCGTCCTGCTTCAGCAGCGTGTCGCCGGGGCCCACATCCCGGGTCTCCTCCCCGATGGTGAAGCGGAAACGGCCGGACACCACATAGGTGATCTGGGTGTGCGGGTGGCTGTGCAGCGCCCCCACGGCGCCGGTCTCAAAGGTGTTTTCCACACACATGACATCCTTGCTGTAGGCCAGCACCCGGCGCACGACCCCTTCGCCGCCGGCTTCCGGAACGGTCTCGCTGTGCGGGACCCAGATCTGATCTTGATGCTGCTTGTTCATTGAAGTATACCTCCTGTCGGATTCCATGCCGGGGACCGGCGCTTTGGCAGCGCCGCGGGCCCGGCTTGCGAAAAATGACACCTTCATTGTACATCATCCGCCCGGCCTTCGCAAGCATTCGCTTTGCCAGCGGGCGGCAACTGTAGTATAATACCAAAAGGCACGACAGAGCCGCGCGATCAAGACTGCGGATTGGCAGGGGAGAGGAACAGCCATGATTTATACTGTGACAATGAACCCGGCGCTGGACAAGACCATCACCGTGCCGGATCTGAGCATCGACCGGGTGAACCGGGCGGCCGCGGTCCGCCAGGACCCCGGGGGCAAGGGCATCAATGTGGCCAAAGTGCTGACCAAGCTGGGGGTCCCCTGCCTGGCGGTGGGCTTCACCGGCGGCCCGGCCGGCCAGGCGGTGCAACAGATGCTCCGCCTGCAGCGGGTACCCTTCGAATTTTTGGAGGTGGCAGGGTCCACACGGACCAACCTGAAAATCGTGGACCCGGTCCGCCATACCAACACCGACATCAACGAACCCGGTTTTGCGGTTACCCCCGCCTTGCTGGAAGAACTGCTGCAGCAGTTGCTGCGCCGCCTGCAGCCGGGGGATCTGGTGGTGCTGGCCGGCAGTCTGCCCCAGGGCGCCCCCGCGGACACCTACGGGGCCTGGGTGCGCCGCTGCCGGGAAGCCGGTGCCAAGGTTTTTCTGGATGCCGATGGGGAACCGCTGCGCCGGGCGCTGGCGGCCGGGCCCTACCTGGTCAAGCCCAATGCTGCCGAGCTGGAGCGGGTGGCCGGCCGGGCACTGCCCACCGAGGCGGACCGCATCGGTGCAGCCCGGGCGCTGTTTGCCCAAGGGGTGCAGAAGGTGGTCGTCTCGCTGGGGAGCGAAGGGGCGCTGTATCTGACGCCGAAGGAAATCTGGCGGGCCCGGGCGGTGCCGGTGCCGGTAGGCAGCACCGTCGGCGCCGGGGACAGCATGGTGGCGGCGCTGGCGGCGGCGGAACAGTGCGGCGCCGGGTTGGAGCAGGCCATCCGCCTGTCCATGGCGGCCGGTGCCGCCAACGTAATGTCCAGCGGGACCCAGGCGGCCGAAAAGGAACAGATCGAATCACTGATGCCCCGGGTCAAACCGGAGAGAGTCGGGGCGGAAAACCTATAAAAAGGGGGAGCTTTTCATGCCGAAACTTCGCAAGATGCTGGGCCGTGCGGACATGCCCGTCTGCCTGGCACTGATGCGTCTGTTGGATACCCAGAGCCGCAGAACGGTGGCCGGCTGGGCCATCCGCATCACATCCGAAGTCTGTCTGCCGGTCTACGAAGCGCACAGCCCCGAGGGACCGGATCTGCGCGCCGATGTGCAGGACTGTGCCCGCTGCGCGGCGGAAGGCGGCCGCCCGGCCGCTGTCAAACCGCAGCTGCGGGCCCTGGCACAGATTGCCCGGGCGGAGAAGGACCCGGTGGCCCAGGCGGCGGCCAGGGCCATTGCCACGGCCTGCGCGGCGCTGCAGACGCCTACCGGCGCCCTGGGGTGCCTGTTCTATGCGGCGGCCGCCGAGACGTATCATACGCTGGGCACTTCGCAGCCGGCAGCTGTGTACGACCAGGCGGCGGAAAAGTTTTTCGAGCGGGCGCTGGCCGACCTGCAGGACCATGCCGTGCCCGACGAACCCGACCCGATCCGGGTAAACTGGAACTGTTGAGGGCATGACAGCAGCCGGCGGCTGTGCTATACTGGATGGGCCGATGGGCAACCACGACAAGGGAGGAACGTATGAAGCTGGAACAGGCAAAAAAGCGGGCGGAGGAACTGCGGGTCATCATTGAGCGCAACAACCGCCTGTATTATATGGAGAACGCCCCGGAACTGGAAGACTTCGAGTATGACGCGCTGACGCGGGAACTCAAGGCGATCGAAGCTGAGTATCCGCAGCTGATCACGCCGTCTTCCCCCACGCAGCATGTGAACGAGGCGGCCAGCAGCAAATTCAGCAAGGTGAACCACGCAGTTAAGATGGAAAGTCTGCAGGATGCGTTCTCCTACGAGGAACTGCGGGAGTTTGACGCCCGGGTGCGGGAGGCGAACATCCTGCCCGCCTATGTGGTGGAGGAGAAGATCGACGGCCTTTCGGTCAGCCTGGAATACGAAAACGGGCGTCTTGTCCGCGGCTCCACCCGGGGCGATGGTCTGGTGGGGGAGGATGTGACCGAAAACCTGGCCACCATCCGGGATATTCCCAAAATGCTGCCCGAGGGTGCACCGGAATTTCTTGAAGTGCGCGGCGAAGTCTATATGCCGCACGAGGCGTTTCTCGCCCTCAAGGAGGAGCAGGAACTGCAGGACAAAGCCCCGTTCAAAAACCCCCGCAACGCGGCGGCCGGTTCCCTGCGGCAGAAGGATGCCAAAATCACGGCGGCGCGCGGGCTGTCCATCTTCGTCTTCAACCTGCAGCAGGTGCGCGGGCGCAGCTTTGCCCGCCACAGTGAAACGCTGGATTTCCTCCGACAGATGGGGTTCCCGGTCTCGCCCCGGTACCGCGTCTTCTCGTCCATCGAGGAGGCGATCCGGGAGATCGAGGCCATCGGGCAGATGCGCGGGCAGCTGGCCTACGACATCGACGGCGCTGTCATCAAGGTGGATGATCTCGCAGCGCGGGAAAGTCTGGGCAGCACCAACAAGTTCCCACGCTGGGCAATCGCCTTCAAGTATCCGCCCGAAGTCAAGGAGACCGTTCTGCGGGCGGTGGAAGTCTCGGTGGGGCGCACCGGTGTGCTGACGCCGACGGCGGTCTTTGACCCGGTCTTTCTGGCGGGCACCAGCGTATCCCGCGCCAGCCTGCACAACGAGGACATCATCCGCAGCCTGGACCTGCGGATCGGGGATACCATCCAGGTGCGCAAGGCCGGCGACATCATCCCCGAGGTGATCGGCGTGGCCCGCCATGCCCTGGACGCCGACCCCTACCGGATGCCGGATGTCTGCCCTTCCTGCGGGGCCCCGGTCGTGCACCTGCAGGAGGAGGCGGCCCTGCGCTGCGTCAACCCGGAATGCCCGGCCCAGAGTCTGCGCAATCTGATCCACTTTGCCTCCCGCAACGCCATGGCCATCGACGGCCTGGGTGAAGCGGTGGCGGTGCAGCTGACCGACCGGGGACTTGTGCGGACGGTGGCGGATCTGTATACCCTGTCCATGGACCAGCTGCTCACCCTGGACAAATTCAAGGAAAAGAGCGCCCAAAACCTGCTGAACGCCATCCAGGGTTCCAAGGGCAACAACCTGGACAAGCTGGTGTTCGGCCTGGGCATCCGGAACATCGGCGACAAAGCCGCCGCCCAGCTGGCCGAGCGGTTCGGCACCATGGACGCGATCCGCGCCA
>DWWE01000085.1 GCA_019119835.1 Candidatus Gemmiger stercoravium
GGGTGACTTGGTGGTTTTCTCTATGACAACATCTCGTTTCTATGTTGTTCTTTCATGACTGAAAGAACCAAAGGTCCCGCCGTTTCGATGCGGCGGCCGCCGACCAGGGGTCCACGGGACCCCTGGACCCCCCACAAGATTGCCTTGCTTGCTATTTTCGGCGGGTGCCACGCCGGCCCACCCTTGACGGGCCGGCGCACGAGGTGGGTCTCCATAACTCTTACGCCGGCGGCACCTCGTACACCGCGGGAAACCCCGTACTCTGCCCCGCCGCCCACGCTGCCAAAATTGGCTGGCGGGCTTTCCGGGACCACTTACCCCGCGAGACACCCCGCACCCTCCCGCGCCGCTCACGCTGCTTTTCTTTTTATCGGCTAGCGGGCCTGCCGGGGACGGTTACTTTCCAGGCAACCCCGCACCCTCCCGCGCCGCTCACGCTGCTTTTTTCTTTATCGGCCTGGCAGGGCTAGGCTTGTTGTCTGGTGGTGCGGTGCCCCGCCGCGGTCAGGGCAGGGCGGCGCAGGGGGTGAGGTCGGGGGTGTCCGCGTTCTCGGACAAGGCTGCGGGCTCGGCGGGGGAGGGGACCTCGGGCGAGGGGGCGGGGGTGATATTGTCCACCGACATGGCCGCCGCCGGTGCTGCCGTCCCCACTCCCGCCGCCGGTGTCGCCGGGATGGCTCCCGCAGGGTCCGCCGGAACGGCCATCGCTGCTCGGGCTCCCGCAGGGTTTGCCACGGCCGCCGCTTCGGGCATGGCTGTCCGGGCGGGGGTGATTGGATCCGCCGACAAGGCCCCCGCAACGTCCGCCCCCGCAACGTCCGCCGCCGAAGGAGCTGGTGACACGTCCGCCGCCGTCCGGGCTGCGGCTGTCCCGTCCCGGGGCGCGGCGGGGGCTGCCGGCACGGGCACCGCCCCGGCCACAACCGCCCGGTCCCCCACAGGGTCCGCCGCTGTGGGCGGCAGGTGGGGGGTGCGGGGGGCGCCGGCGTGGGGGAGGGGGACCGGCACCACCGCGAAGGCGTCGGGGCCGGCGGTTTCCCCCACCGGGATGCGCACGGTGTATTCCAGGCACCCGTCCCGCCGCCCGCAGGTGGCGGTGGCCGGGATGCCCTTCTGGGCCATCATGTCCACGGCGTGCTGCAGGGTGTTGACGAAAAACCGCACGTCCCGCACCATCGGCACGGTGCGCCGCACCGGGCTGGGCCCCGCCTTGGGCGCCGCCAGCATCGCGTCCACCAGCTTGTCGGCCTCCCGCACGCTCAGGCCGTCCCGGGCCATTTTCTCCAGCGCCGCGGTGCGCCGGTTCTCGGGCAGGCGCAGCGCCGCCCGGGCGTGCCGCTCGCTCAGGTGGCTGGCCGCGCAAAGGCGCTGCTGGTCGGCGGTCAGGGTCAGCAGCCGCAGCTTGTTGGCCAGGGCGCTCTGGCTCAGCCCCAGCCGGCGGGCCGCCTCGGCCTGGGTGCAGCCCCACAGCCGGATCACCTCCCGGATGCCCCGGGCCGTGTCGAAGGGGTCCAGCTGGGCCCGCTGCAGATTCTCCAAAAGCCCCAGCGCCGCCGACTCGCTGTCGTCAAACTCCGCCAGGATGGCCGGCACCTTCTCCAGCTTGGCCAGCCGGCAGGCCCGCAGCCGCCGCTCCCCGGCCACCAGCTGGTATTTGTGGACCCCGGTGCGCCGCACGCTCACCGGCTGCAGCAGCCCATTCTGCAAAATGCTCACCGCCAGCGCCGCGATCTCGGTGTCGTCAAAGCTGGTGCGCGCCTGGTAGGGCGACGCCTCGATCTGGTCCACCGGCAGCAGCAAAACCCGCCCCGCCTTGTTCTTCTCCTTGGTTTTCCCCATGGTGCTGTGCTCCTCCCCGCCTGTATCCAGGTGTTTTTTCCAGCATACCACGGCCGCGGCGGGCAAGCTGTCGAAACCGGGGGCGGCCCCGCCTTGCCGCCCCCGGGATTTTGTGCTATCCTTATTATATATACGATACTGGGACAAAGCGGGCCTTGGCCCGAAGGGGGTAGAAAATGAATCTGGACCGGACTGTCTGCGCATTGGCCACGCCGCCCGGCACCGGCGGCATTGCGGTGGTGCGGGTGTCGGGCCCGCAGGCATACGAGATGGTGGCGAAGGTGTTCACCCCCCGCGCCGCCGGCAAAACGGTGGCGGGGGCCCGGGGCTACACCGCCATGCTGGGGCATTTTTCGCTGCGGGGGCAGGAACTGGACGAGACCATCGCGCTGTTTTTCCGCGCCCCCCACAGCTATACCGGGGAAGATGTGATCGAACTGTCGGTCCACGGCGGGTCGGTGATGGCCGAAAGCCTGCTGGAAGCCCTCTGCCTGGCCGGCTGCGCCCCCGCCGGACCGGGGGAGTTCACCCGGCGGGCGGTGGTCAACGGCCGGATGAGCCTGACCCAGGCCGAGGCGGTCATGGAGATCATCGCGGCGGGCGGGCGGCAGGGCGCCGCCCTGGCCAAGACCGCGCTGGACGGGGCGCTGGCCCGGACCATCCGGGAGATCCAGACCGGGCTGCAGAGCCTGAGCGCCCACCTGACCGCCTGGATCGACTACCCGGAGGAGGATGTGCCCGAACTGCAGCCCGCCGAGCTGACCGCCGCCCTGACCGAAGCCAGGACCCGGCTGGACCGGCTGATCGACGGGTACGGCGCCGGGGCGGTGCTGCGCCGGGGGGTGGACTGCGTGCTGCTGGGCCGCCCCAATGTGGGCAAAAGCACCCTGCTGAACCTGCTGGCCGGGTTTGACCGGGCGATCGTGACGCCGGTGGCCGGCACCACCCGGGACGTGGTGGAGCAGGCCGTGCAGCTGGGGGAGATCCGGCTGAACCTGTTCGACACCGCCGGCGTGCGGGAAGTGGGGGAGGACGGCGACGCCATCGAGGCGGAGGGCATCCGCCGCAGCTGGCGCAAGCTGGAGGAAGCCGGGCTGGTGCTGGCGGTGTTTGAGGCCGGCACCCCCCTGACCGAAGAGGACCGGGCCATCGCGGCCCGCTGCCAGGGCCGGCCGGCGCTGGCGGTGCTGAACAAGCAGGACCTGCAGCCCGACCCCGCGGCCCTGGCCGCCCAGGAAGCGGCGCTGCGCCCCTGTTTTGCCCGGGTGCTGCCGCTGACCGCCCGGGACCCGGCCAGCCTGCCGGTGCTCAGCGCTGCCGTGGCCGAACTGCTGGGCACCGCCCGGGTGGACACCGGCGCCGCGGCGCTGTGCAGCGCCCGGCAGCTGGCGGCGGCCACCGCCGCCCGGGTCGCCCTGGCCGCGGCCATCGACAGCCAGGCCCAGGGCCTTGGCCCCGACGCCGCCGGCGTCTGCCTGGCCGACGCCCAGCGCGCCCTGGCCGAACTGACCGGCGAGGACGCCACCGAAGCGACGCTGGACGAGGTGTTTTCCACCTTCTGTGTAGGAAAATGAATGTATGCGGCGGGCCGTGCCTGCCGGAAGGACGATAAAGGAACATCCCCATGGACAAACTTGGAAGCTACGATGTCATTGTGATCGGGGCCGGCCACGCCGGCATTGAGGCCGCCCATGCGGCGGCGATGCTGGGGGCCCGGACCGCGGTCTTTACCCTGACGCTGGATATGATCGGCAACATGCCCTGCAACCCCTCCATCGGCGGCACCGCCAAGGGGCATCTGGTGCGGGAGGTTGACGCCCTGGGCGGGCTGATGGGCCTGGCCGCCGACGCCACCTTCCTGCAAAGCCGGATGCTCAACCGGGGCAAGGGGCCCGCCGTCCACAGCCTGCGGGTGCAGACCGACCGGGCCCGCTACCACACCTGGATGAAACACGCCCTGGAAAAGACCCCCAACCTGGACATCCACCAGGCCGAGATCACCGGGCTGGACATCCGGGACGGCCGGGTGCAGGGGGTCTTCACCAACCTGGGCGGCTATTATGAGGGCAAGGCGGTGGTCGTGGCCACCGGCACCGCGCTGGGCGGCCGCATCTTTGTGGGGGAGGCGTCCTACGCCGGCGGCCCGGACGGCACCCACGCCGCCACCGCCCTGACCCGCTGCCTGGCCGACCAGGGGGTGCCGCTGCGCCGGTTCAAGACCGGCACCCCCGCCCGGGTCCACCGCCGCAGCATCGACTTTTCCCGCCTGACCTGCCAGCCCGGCGACCCGGACGAGACGCTGCAGCCCTTCAGCTTCCTGACCCGCCGGCCGATGCACAACAAGGTGGACTGCTACATCACCTACACCAACCCCGAGACCCACCGGGTCATTCTGGAAAACATCCACCGCTCCCCCTTGTACGGCGGCAGCATCCAGGGGGTGGGGCCCCGGTACTGCCCTTCCATTGAGGATAAGGTCATGCGCTTCCGGGACAAGGACCGCCACCCGGTCTTTGTGGAGCCCTGCGGCGAGGACACCGAGGAGATGTACCTGCAGGGGCTGTCCAGCAGTTTGCCCGAAGCGGTGCAAAACGCCATGTACCGGACCATCCGGGGGTTTGAGCACCTTGAGATCATGCGCCCGGCCTATGCCATCGAGTATGACTGCGTGGACCCCACCAGCCTTTACCCGACGCTGGAAAGCAAGGTGGTGGCGGGGCTGTACGGCGCCGGGCAGTTCAACGGCACTTCCGGCTATGAGGAAGCCGCCGCCCAGGGCCTGCTGGCCGGGCTCAACGCCGCCCGCCGGGCGCTGGGCCGCCCCGAACTGGTGCTGCCCCGGCACACCAGCTACCTGGGCACCCTGGTGGACGACCTGGTCACCAAGGGGGTGCTGGACCCCTACCGGATGATGACCAGCCGCAGCGAATACCGGCTGAGCCTGCGCCAGGACAACGCCGACGAGCGGCTGACCCCCATCGGCCGGGAATACGGGCTGGTGCAGGACGACCGGTGGGAGATCTTCTGCCGGGATCAGCAGATCAAGCAGGAGGAACTGCAGCGCCTGGAGCAGACCCGGGTGCCGCTGGCCGCCCTGCGCGCCGCCGCCGAGGCCGCCGGCCAGGACCCGGCCCGGCTGGGGGAGAGCGGCGGCACCGCCGCCGAGCTGCTGCGCCGCCCCGGGGTGAGCTATGAGCTGATCGCCGCGGTGATCGGCCGGGGGGCGGGGGTAAGCCCGGCCATGGCGCTGCGCATCGAAACCGAGATCCGCTACGCCGGCTACATCGCCCGGGAACAGCGGACCATCCGGGAGGTGCAGCGCCACGAGAATGTGCGCATCCCCGCCGGCTTCGACTATGCCGGCATCCACACCATCACGCTGGAAGCCCGGGAGAAGCTGGCCAAAATCCGCCCCCGGACGCTGGCCCAGGCCGGGCGGATCCCAGGGGTGTCCCCCAGCGACCTGGCCCAGCTGAGCCTGGCCGTGCTGCGCCATGACAAGGAGGAAAACCCATGATCGACAAAGAGCGCCTGGCGCTGAAATGTTCCACATGGAACATCCGCCTCACCGCCGGCCAGCTGGACCTGCTGGACCGGTACGCCGAGCTGCTGGTGGACTACAACAAAAAGGTGAACCTGACCGCCATCACCACCCCCGAGGGCATCGAGGACCGGCACTTTGCCGACAGCCTGCTGCTGGCCGCCCAGCCCGAGTGTGCCGGCCGGGTGGTGGATGTGGGGACCGGCGCCGGCTTCCCCGGCGTGGTGGCCAAGATCTACAAGCCCGACCTGGCCCTGACCCTGATGGAGCCCACCGGCAAGCGGGTGGACTTCCTGCGGTATCTCTGCGCCGAACTGGGGCTGACCGGGGTGGAGTTCGCCAAAGAGCGGGCCGAGGAAGCCGCCCGCAAAGGCTGGCGGGAGTCGGGCGACCTGGCGGTGGCCCGGGCGGTGGCCGCGCTGCCGGTGCTTTGCGAATACTGCCTGCCGCTGGTAAAGCCGGGCGGGCGGTTCATCGCCATGAAGGGCCCCGACGCCGCCGCCGAGTGCGCGGCCGCCGCCGGCGCCCTGCGCAAGCTGGGGGGCCGGCTGGTGGAATGCCGGAACTTTACCCTGCCCGACGGCAGCGCCCGCAGCCTGGTGATCTGCGAAAAGACCGCCCCCACCCCCGCCGCCTACCCCCGCAACGGCGGCACCATCGCCAAAAAGCCGCTGTGAGCCCGGCCGGGCGTGCGGCCAGAATGACGGACAAAACCGCCCCCCAAGGCTTGGCCTTGGGGGGCGGTTTGCAGTGTGGTTGATTTTGGAAAACAGGGAAAGGGGAGGGGCCGGCCCGGGACGCGGGCGGAGGGCGATCCAAGGACCTGGTCCCCGGCCCCCGCCGGCAGGGCGGAACCCGCAACCGCGACCCCGGGTCAGTCGGCTTCGGGGGCGCGGGCGGCGAGCAGGGCGAAGAGCAGCAGCCCGGCGCAGGGCAGCAGGTTGCAGGCCATGCCCAGGCGCAGACCAACGGCGTCGGCCACCAGGCCGATGGCCCAGGGCATCACCACCGCGCCCAGGCCGGCCACCGGCAGCATCACGCCCAGGCTGGTCACGCTGGTCATCCGGCCGGCGCAGCTCACCGCGGTGGGGTTCATCCCGGCAATGGACAGCGCGAAGCCCAGCAGCAGCAAAAGCGCCGGGGCCTGGGTGCGGGCCAGCATCAGCCCGGCGTAAAACACCGTGCAGCCAAGGCTCATCCAGATCATGGCCCGGCGGGGGGCCCGGGGCGGGCGGACAAAGGCCAGCCACAGCCGGGCCGCCATGGTGGCGCCCCACAAAAGGGTAACGGTGTAGGGGCTGACCGACGCCGACAGAATGCCCTGGTCGGTGAAGTAGGTCACCAGCCAGCCGGTCACGCTGGTCTCGGCGCCGTTCTGGCAGAACAGCAGCGCTGTGAGGATCCAGAACTGCCCGCTGCGCAGAAAGCCCCAGTCAATGGCCTGTTTTTCACCGCCGGCCGCCGTCATGCCCGGCGCCGCCAGAAACACCGCCCACAGCCCCAGGCCGGCCAGGGTCAGCGCCAGGGTCGGCCCGGCGGGGCCCAGCGCCCCGGCGGCCGCCGCCACAAAGGGGCAGAGCAGCGCCCCGCAGGCGTAGCAGCTGTGCATGGCGTTCATGCCCCGGGTGCGGTCGGGCACATTGTCCCCCACCAGGATGGTGCATACGTTCAGCGCGCAGCCCTTGGCCAGCCCCACCAGCCCGAAGGCCAGCGCCAGCCAAACCGGCAGCCCGGTCAGGCACATCAGCCCATAGCCCAGGGCGTAGCCGGCGCACAGGGTCAGGGCGGTGGCTTTCAGCCCGATGCGCCCCGGCAGGACCCCGGCCAGAAAAGCCGCCAGCAGATTGCCGGCGCTCATCACCGAAAGCAGGGTGCCGGTCAGCCCGTAGGCCAGCCCGTACCGCTGCTGGAGCAGGCTGACCACCACGCCGCTGCTGATGGCGCACAGCCCGCTGAGAAAAAAGGCCGCGAACCCGGCCCGCCGCGCCCCCGCCTGCCGCCGCAGCGCGGCGGGGGAAAGCTGTTCGGAATGCTGCAAAAAGGACGCCTCCTGTCATGAGATTGGGAATATAGATTTGTAAAGGGGAGTTTTATAAGGGAAGGGAAGCTAAACCCGCCCGCCGGCCGATAAAGAGAAAGCAGCGTGCGTGGCGCGGGAGGGTGTGAGGTTGCCCGCGGGGTGGGTGGTGCCGGTAGGTCCGCAAGGCCAATAAAGAAAAAATTTAGCGTCCGTGGCGGGGAAGAGTGCGGGGTGTCCCGCGGCCTGGGCAACGCCGGCAAGCCCGTTAGGCCAATTTTGGCAGCGTGAGCGGCACGGGAGGGTGCGGGAAATGACCCGCCGCCCCCCGGCGGAAAACAGGGCACGCGGGCCTCCCCGCAAAAGTAACCCCCCGTCAGGCTCTGCTTTTTCAAAATACCAGACCTTTCCCCAAAGTGCAAGGTCCCGCAGCTATTTACAGAAATTTTACAAACACTTTACGGCCGGCTGGTGTCGGCCGGCGGGGCGTTTCCGGTATAATAAAAGTGGCCAACTGCGCCGAATCCGGCGCCGCGGCAGTTCAACAAAGAGAAAGAAGGACCCCCATGATCTATATTGTAGAGGACGACGCCAGCATCCGGGAACTGGAACAGTACGCACTGCAGACCAACAACTTCCAGGTCCAGGGCTTTGAGGACGGCAGCAGCTTCTGGTCGGCGGTGCGCCGCAGCGTGCCGGAACTGGTCATCCTGGATGTGATGCTGCCTGATGAGGACGGCTACCAGATCCTCGGCCGTCTGCGGGAGGACGCCGCCACCCGCCAGGTGCCGGTCATCATGGTGACCGCCAAGACCAGCGAGATCGACGTGGTCAAGGGGCTGGACAAGGGCGCCGACGATTACCTGTGCAAGCCGTTCGGTATTATGGAATTCATCAGCCGGGTCAAGGCGGTGCTGCGCCGGGTCCAGTCCGCCGACCCCGCCCCGGCGGCGCTGCGCTTCGGCGCCATCGAACTCAACGACCTGACCCGCACCGTCACGGTGGAGGGGGAGACCGTCGAGCTGACCTTCAAGGAATATGCGCTGCTCCACTTTTTCCTTGAACATCCCGAGGAAGTGCTGGCCCGGGAACGGATCATGAAAGCCGTGTGGGACACCGACGACCTGCTGGAGTCCCGCACCATCGACATGCATGTGCGGACCCTGCGCCAGAAACTGGGCGAAGCGGGGGAGAGCATCCGCACGGTGCGCAAGGTGGGCTACAAGCTCAGCGCCCGGGGAACGGAGGGGACCGATGAGACCTGAAGGAGCCGACAACCCCGCCCCCCAGCGCATGTCCCGCCGGCTGCGGCGGGCGCTGGAACTCATCAGCCTGTTTGCGGTGGTGTTCATGGCGGCGGCCGCGGCGCTGCTGTTCCAGGGGGCGTTCGGGCAGCAGGTGGACCGGGACCTGGAACGGATGACCCGCGCCATCGCCGTGGGGTATGAGAGCGCGGCCATCCAGGACCCCGAAAGCCTGGCCGACTACCTGCCCGGCAGCCCGCTGCGGCTGACCCTGATCGACACCGACGGCACCGTGCTGTTTGACAGCGACCACCGGGACGAGTCGGATATGGACAACCACCTGACCCGCCCCGAAATCGCCCAGGCGCTGGAAAGCGGCCAGGGCCACAGCGTGCGGGAAAGCCCCACCCTGGGGCAGGAGACCCACTACTACGCCCTGCGGCTGGAAAGCGGCCAGGTGCTGCGCCTGGCCGAAGACACCAACAGTTTGTGGAGCAGCTACAACCAGGTGCTGCCGCTGCTGGTGGGCGGCGGGCTGGTGGCCATCCTGGCGTCGGCGGTGCTGGCGGCGGTGTTCACCCGGCGGCTGGTGGAGCCCATCACCCGCATGGCCGACCACCTGGAGACCATCGAGGACAACGTGCCCTATGTGGAGCTGATCCCGCTGGCCCACACCATCCAGTCCGACCGCAGCCTGCGGGAAAACAACGAGGCCATGCGGCGGGAATTCACCGCCAACGTCAGCCACGAGCTGAAAACCCCGCTGACCAGCATCTCGGGCTTTGCCGAACTGCTGGAAACCGGCATGGCCAAGCCGGAGGACGTGCCGGTGTTCGGCAAGCGCATCCACAGCGAGGCCGGGCGGATGATCCGGCTGGTGTCGGACATTCTGGAACTGTCCCAGCTGGACGGGATGCAGGCCGGCGCCGACCAGCCCCCGGCCTTTGCGCCGGTGGAGCTCAGCACCCTGCTGCGGGACGTGGCCTCCACCATGACGATGAACGCCAAAAAAGCCTATGTCACCCTGCGGTATGAGGGCGACCCCGTCACCGTGCAGGGCAGCCGGGACATGCTCACCGAGCTGGTGACCAACCTGTGCGACAACGCCATCCGGTACAACCGCCCCGGCGGGCAGGTGGTGCTGCGCTGCGGCCCGGCCGGGGACGGCGGGGCCTATGTCCAGGTGGAGGACAACGGCATCGGCATCCCCCAGGACGCCCAGGACCGGGTGTTCGAGCGGTTTTTCCGGGTGGACAAAAGCCGCAGCAAGGCCACCGGCGGCACCGGGCTGGGGCTGGCCATCGTCAAGCACATTGCGGTGCTGCACGGCGCCAGGATCGAGCTGCATTCCACCGTCGGCACCGGCACCACCATTCGGGTGAATTTCCCTGGCGGGGGGACGGAGGACAAAACAGTATAAGGAGTGACTCCCCCCGGGTTCTTCCCGGGGGGAGTCTTTTCGGGGGGCCCTCGGCCCCCCGTACCCCCCTCTTTTTTCTCGGCTGCGGAGGGGTGCGTTGCTTTTTTCTTTTGTTTGTTGGCTTTGGCGGGGTTTGTTTTTCAGGTTCGTTACCGGGTTGGCTTTGAGGCTATCTTTTTGACATCTTCTCGTTACATCGTTGTTCTTTCGTGACCGAAAGAACCAAAGGTCCCACCGTTTCGATGCGGTGGACGCCGACCAGGGGTCCGCGGGACCCCTGGACCCCCCGCACGGTATCGTTGCGCGGCAGTTTTTTCAGTTTCATCCGCCCCGGCCCACCCTTGACGGGCCGGGGCCCTTGGTTCATCTCCATAACCTTTACGCCGGCAGCGGACGCGCCGCCCCACCGTAGACGGGGCGGCGCACAGCGTGCATCTCCATGTCGGAAAGTACAGGCCACCAGGCAAGGTAGGTTTCCACGCCACATGGTCAGCCATTTATGAGAAGGTTTCCCTTGCCTTTGTAGCGGAGGGTCAGTGACCCTCCCAAAACGTAAATACTACCGCAACGCTGCATGAAAACAGCGATGTAAGGACTATGGAGAAGAACCTCGTGCGCCGGCCCGTCAAGGGTGGGCCGGCGCGGCAACCACCAGCGTAAAGGGCATGGAGATGCACCAAGGGCGGCGCCTCGTCTACGGTGGGGCGCCGCGCAACCGCCCGCGTAAGGGTTATGGAGACGCACAAAGGGCCCCGGCCCGTCAAGGGTGGGCCGGCGCGGCAGCCGATGGCGTAAAGGCCATGGAGATGCACGCTGTGCGGCGCCCCGTCTACGGTGGGGCGCCGCGGCACCTGCCGAAAATCGCCGCCAACGCATCGACACGGGGGGTCCAGGGGTCCTGCGGACCCCTGGTCGGCGGCCGCCGCATCGAAACGGCGGGACCTTTGGTTCTTTCAGTCATGAAAGAACAACATAGCAACGAGATGTTGTCAAAAAGATGGCCGCAAAGTTATCCCGGCAAGTAAGTTGCAAGGCCACGCCCGCTAAGGCCAATAAAGAGAAAATGCAGCGTGAGCAGCGCGGCAGGGGCGCGGGGACCCCCGCAAAGTAACCGCCGCCGGCAGGTCACCGGCAGAACGCCTGGTAGTCCCGGAACATCTTCTGCAGCCGCTGCAGGCCCTTGGGTTCCTCATCGCCCGGGCGCACGTTTTTCCACCAGAGCACCCGCAGGCGGATGTAGCGGTACATCGCCTGGGCCCGCTCGGCAAAAAGGGGGCGGAACTTCCGGCGCAGCCGGCTGTACTTGAGCAGAAAGCCCAGGTCGCTGAGCACAAGCAGGCCGTAAAACCCGAAGAAGAGCACCCGGAAGGCCAGGCTGAGGATGTCGTCGTCCACCAGCAGGCCGCCCAGCACGCACCAGCTCACGATCACCATGGCAATGACCGCCACCGGGTGGAACAGCAGCCCGCTGAAGGTGTTTTTGTCGTGGACCTTGCTGAGCGCCGGGACAAGCAGCCCCAGCAGCAGGAAGGCGAGAAAGGCGAAGGACAGAAGGATCTGCCGGGTGCTTTCGGTGCCGGTGACGAACCGGAACCCCGAAGCCTCCACCAGCAGGGCCGCCAGGATCTGCAGCGCGATGACCGGCAGTTCCAGCAGGAGTTTCCGCCGCTTTGTCCGCAGCTCCCGCAGCTGCCGGGCTTTTTTCTCCACTTCGTTGAAGAGCTTGCCGAGAGGACCCGACGGGGCCAGGTCCTTGTCATACAGCTGCAGCGCCTGATCCAGCTCAAAAAAGTGGTTCATCGTCACAGACTGCCGGCTCTTGTCCCGCTTGCTGATATAAAGGTACAGGTCATAGCTGGTTTTGGGGAAACGCCCGATGGGATCCTGGGACGCATCTTCCACCACCTGGTCCAGCGACTCCCATTGGGAGGACTGGATCTGCCGCAGTTTGCTGGAAAGGTCCCGCTTCAGCTCCTCCTCCGAACTGCCTGACACATGCACCGTGTCGTTCAGGCTGCGGTAAAATTCCAGGCTGCTCTCATACCGGGCGGCCATCGTGTCGGGGCCGGAAAACGGGATTACCGCCCCTTTTTCGTCGATGCCTTGAAACAGTTCCTGATCCTTGGGAAAAACAAGTTCCTTCACGGTGGGTTCCTTCCCCGGTCGCCGGGCAGGGGGGCTGGCTTTCGGTTTGTCGGCCCGCCGACCGTATGTAGTAATCGGAACAATTATACCGCCCCGGGCGTCCCCCGGTCAACCGGGACGCCCGGGGCAGGGGGAAGATTTTTCCCGCCTGGCGCAGCGTGTCGAGAAACTCGACACGCTCACAAGAGGCAACAGCCGCGCACGGCAATTGCCTAACGCGGCTGTTTCCCCTTGTGTATGTCCGGGTTGCGGTGCCCGCATCATGCGGCGCGCCTTGGACGGCGCTTGCATTCTGCGACCGCTGCCCCTGCTCCGCCTCGCTGCATCCGCCGCAGGCGGCGCTCGGCTCCGC
>DWWE01000086.1 GCA_019119835.1 Candidatus Gemmiger stercoravium
GCCGGCGGCTGTTGCTGCTGGCCACGGCGGCGGGCATCCTGGTGGTGTCCGGCATCGTCACGCTGGTGCTGCCCGAAGGGGCCGGCACCCCGAACAATGCCGCCACCGGTGAGACCGCGGCCCTGGCCGCCCGGCTGGTGGCCCCGCTGCCCTACGGCGGGGGCGAAGGCGGCACGGCGGTCCAGGCGGTGGACTGGGGCTCGGTGGGCCCCACCCGCCAGCAGGACGCCTACACCTACACCGCCCTGCCGGCCGACACCCCGGTGGTGCCGGAATGCGGCCGGGTCACCACCGAGTGGTTCTCCGACGCCGTCTTCCTGGGCGATTCGCTCACCGTCGGCTACATCGACTATGACATCGACCTGGGCGGTGCCCGGGTGCTGGGCTACGAGGGCGCCTTCCCCAGCAACTTCGTCAACCGCACCACCCTGAAAAATGCCAACGGGGAGGACGAGATCCCGCTGGACATTCTGGCCGAGACCCAGCCCAAAAAGATCTACCTGATGGTGGGCACCAACGCGCTGGTCACCGACACCAACGACGAGGGCTTCCTCAACTACTACGGCCGCCTGCTGGACGAGATCAGGGCCCTTGTGCCGGACAGCACGATCTTTGTGCAGTCCATCCTGCCGGTGCGCCCCGAAGCGCTGGACCAGGCCCCCGGCCTGTCGCCGGAGCACCTGTCCTCCATCAACGCCTCGCTGCAGGAGATCTGCGCCGAAAAGGGCTGCTGGTACCTGGATGTGGCCTCCGCCTTCACCGATGATTCCGGCGCCTTGCTGGAGGAATACGCCCAGCCGGACGGCATCCACCTGACCGTGTCGGGCTACACCAACTGGGTGGGGTACCTGTGTACCCATGTGCCCTATGACAAGGACAACCCCTACCAACCCGGCAGCACCTATTATCTGGACGACAGCCTGAAAACCCTTCTCTCGGACATTCCCTGACCCGGCCGGACTGTACAAAGGAGCGATCCATCCATGCCAAACCCCTACAAACAGGACCAGAACAGCAACACAGGCCCCCGCTATACCAACGGCGGGCAGTACCGCCGGGGCGACGCCCCCTTTCAGTTCCCGCTGTGGACGATCATCGTCAGCTTCTGCGTGGGCCTGTGGCCGGTGGGCATCGCCTTCATCGTGATCAACGCCATGCTGCGCAACGGCATCCTTGACTGGCTGCCCCGCCGCCGCAGCCACCCGGCCCCCACCGTCCAGGCGCCCCGGCCCGGGCAGCCGGCCTACACCGGCGCCAAGCCGGACGCCAAGGCCGAAACCAAGCGCAGCGCTTCCAGCGAGGAAGCCAAGATCACGGCCATGGCCATCATCGGCACGGTGCTGCTGGCCGGCGGCGCCATCGCCACCGTGTCCGGCCTCAGCGACATGGTCTTTTACGGCGGGTGGGAATACTGGCACCTCTACCTGGAGGATGTGGTCGGCGCCTTTGTGGTCCTGATGGCCGGCGGCGGGCTGTGCTACGGCGCCCGCACGCTGCGCACCGGGCGGCGGATGCGCAAAAAGATCGACAACATCGTCGGCGATGCCGACCACATGTACATAAAGGACATTGCGGCGGCGATCCCCTGCACCCAGGAAAAATGTATCCGCCACCTGGAAAACTGCATCGACAAGGGGGTGTTCGGCGAGGACGCCTACCTGGACATGCGCACCCGCTGCCTGGTGGTGCGGGGCGAACCGCCCAAGCCGGAACCCAAGCCCCGCCGCAAGAAAAAGGAGGAGCCCGCCGCCGAAAAGCCCCCGGTGCTGAGCCAGGACGAGCAGATGCTGGCCCACCTGCGCAGCCTTGGCATGAGCATCCCCGACGAGGAGATGAAGGGCAAGATCGCCCGGCTGGAGGCGGTTACCGCCAAGATCTTCGAGCAGGCCAAGTCCGACCCGGAAAAGCGCCCCCAGATGCGCAAGTTCATGGACTACTACCTGCCCACCTCCCTCAAGCTGCTGGACTCCTACGCCGAGATGGAGGCCCAGGGAATCGAGGGCGAAAACATCTCGGAATCCAAGCGCCGCATCGAGGACGCCATGGATACCCTGGTCACCGCCTTCGAAAACCAGCTGGACAAGCTGTTTGAGTCGGACGCGCTGGACCTGTCCACCGACATCGACGTGATGGAGCGGATGCTCAAGGCCGACGGCCTGACCGGCGACGATCCCTTCGGCCTCAAACCGCCCGAAGGCCCCACCCTGACCCCCTGAAGAAACAGCACAGCGCCCTGCCCGGACGACCCGGGCAGGGCGCTGCTTTTGCAGTTTCAGGTTCGGCAGGGGGCATTCACAGAATGCTTTTCAGCGAGAGCGCCCGGCGCCGGCAGGCGGGGCGGGGCAGGGTCAGCCGGCGGCTGACCCGGTCGGCCAGACGGTCCAGGATCAGGGCCAGCGCGATGCCGCCAGCGGCATCCAACACTGAGTGTTGGCGCAGCAGCAGGGTGGAGGCGATCACCGCCAGGTCCAGCACCCGGGCGGCGGGGCGCACCCAGCGCCGCCGGCCCTGCCACAGCCCGGACCGCTGGTAGGCCAGGTCCAGCGTGACGGCGTTGAACACATGGATGGAGGGAAAGACGTTGGTGTCGGTATCGCTGCTGTACAGCCAGCGCACGGCCTGGGCGAACAGGTCCTGGCCCGGCACCTCGGCCGGGCGCAGGTGGACCCCGTTGGGCACCAGCGCACAGAACGTCAGCGCCAGCGTCATGCCCGCAAACAGCGGCAGGCACAGGCGCCAGAACTCCGGCCGCGGGGCGCGGCGCAGCCAGAGCAGCAGGCTCACCGGGATCCAGGCAAACCACAGGAAATAGGGGATCACCGCATACTTGCAAAAGGGGATCCAGTCATCCAGCGGGCAGTGGATCACCAGCTCGGCCACCGGATGCCGGTGTTCCAGCCAGAAGAAAAAGAGCAGGTAAAATACAAGAAAACATCCCATGAATCCGATGGGGTGACGATTGCACCAGGTACGCATCACAAACGCTCCTTTGTCCTGAGTAGGCGCCCGGTCCGGCCCGGGCGCCGCTTACCCATATAGACGAGCGGCGGGGCCGGATTTTGGCAGCCGAAAGGGAAAATTTTTGGCAGCTTCCCCGGCCTTTCGGCAACTACCCCCAGCATAGCGCATTTTCCGGGGAATGCAAGGGGCAGAGTGTGAGAGTTGTGCAAAAATATCCGCCCGGTTCCGGCGGCCGGGCGGGCAGTTTTAACTCAGAATCAGGCAGTCCGCCAGGGTGAACACATCGGGCGCCCCCTTGTAGCAGCACCAGCCGGGCATGCGGGGGTAGCGGCGGGCCACCACCCGCACGCACCGCGCCGCCCGGTCGGGGCGAAACCCCAGGTCCTGCCGGCAGATCTCCCGCTCGGCCGGGCGGCAGGGCAGCACAAGGGTGTCGGCCAGCGTCAGCGAAGTCTCGTCCTCCCCCAAGTAGAGCTCCAGCCGCTCGGGAAAGACGATGCCGCTGCGGTGGTGGCTCAAAAAGCCCACCTCCACCCGGTGCAGCCACCGGGTCTCGGGCAGCAGGCAGGTGAAATCCAGGTCCTGCAGCGTGGCCAGCCAGCGGCCGTCCTGGTAGTCCAGGCTGCCCCGCCGGGGCAGCAGCAGCCCTTCGATGCCGGCCCCGCAAAAGACCGGCCGGGTGTCAAAAACCGTGTCGCTCTTCAGCTGCAGGTCCCGCCAGCCGAACCGGTAGTCGGCCGACACCGTCTCGCTGCAGCGGCCGTCGGGCAAAAAGGCCCTGGCGCGCAGCCGGGTGTCCTGGGTCAGCGGCAGCGGCGCCTGGTACAGCGGGGCGCCGGCGTCCGGCTCGCTCCCGTCCAGCGTGTAGTGCAGCCGGGCGGCGCTCTCCGGGCAGGTGATCGCCACCGCGGCCGGGCGGCCCGCGTCGAACAGGCTGTCCGCCGGGGCAAAGACCGGTTCCGGCACCGGCGCACGGGTCGGGTCGATGGGGTGGCGCATCCAGCGGGGGCGGAAGTTGTCCGTGGGCGCCGGGTCGCGGCGGTAGGTATCGGTCAGTACGGAACCGGCCTGTGTCGGGGCGCCGGCGGCCAGGTCCAGGCAGATCACCCCGTCTTGGGACAGGATCTCCAGCCCGCCCTCCGCGGTGGGGACCGGCCGGCCAACCTCCACCCCCAGCCGATAGTCAAACTCCCCCTGGCGCAGCAGCAGGCTGCCGCCTTCCAGCCCCTGCAGCACCGGCAGGGTGTCAAAGTGCAGCGCAAAGGAAAGGCCGGTCCCGCCGGCGTCCTCCACCCGCAGCGCCCGCTCGGTCATGGTAAAGCGGAAGACGCCCTCGGGGGCGGTCAGCAGGGCGCGGGCGGTCCACTCGTCGGGGGCGGAAAAGTCGATGCGCCCCGTCGGCTCAGCGCCGTTTTGCAGCAGCCGGACAAAGGGCCGCGGGATGGGGGCGCCGGCTGCCGCGGCGTCGGCCATCCATTTCTGGGGGAAGAGCAGCGGCAGCGCCTCGCAGACGCTGGCGGCCGGGGGCGGTGTGCGGCCCTGGGCCGCGGCCTCCCGGCGCTGGCGCAGCAGCCCCTTTTCCAGATAGCGGGAGGGGAACCGCTCGTCGTACAAAAACCAGTCCCGGATGCGCAGCCGGCCTTCCTCGGCCAGCAGCCCCACCCGGTAATGGGCCCCCGCGTACCACAAGGCGCCGGGGCGGGCGTCCCCCGCCTGCCCGGCGGAACGGCCCTGCCAGTCGGTGACGGCAGGCCAGGAGAGGGGCGGCGTGCGGGCGTATTTCCGGGCAAACCAGGCGGCGGACTCGGCCATCGTCTCGATGCGCAGCCTGCCTGCGCGGCTCAGCGCCTGCAGCCGGCGCAGCTGGGGCTCAAACCCGGGGCGGATGTTCTCCCACAGGAAGTTGTTTTCCTGCCCCACCTGGGCGTAGCCCACGCCGCAGCGGTCGGTGTCGGTCAGGCAGGAAAAGTACCAGCCGATCCGCCCGGGGTCCCGGCCGTTGGTGCAGCAGGGTTCCAGCGTATAGACGCCGCTGAGCCCCGGCCGGGCGTCCTGCTCAAAGGAAAAGACCGGGTCCGGCGCCAGCAGGCGGAACATGGCCACCGGCAGCTGGCCGTCGGCGGTCTGGGCGGGCAGATACTCGTTGCGGCGACTGGGGTAGTAGATGCCGTTGGGAAACCCGCCCCACAGCGTGAAACCGTCGGTGCCCAGCTGGTCGCGGCAGATGGCCGCCCCGGCCACGCCGTATTTCTCCCGGGCGTAGGCGATGGTGACCGGGTCCAGCACCCAGCAGCCGATGGTTTTGGGGTAATACCCGAACACGGCGGCAAAATCCTGCATGTAGGCATCCACCAGCGCCCGGCGTTCCTCCGGGTCGTACCCCACGCTGTAGGCGCTGTCCACCCGCTCGTCAAACTGGTCGGACCGGTTTTTGGGGAAGGCTACCCCCGCCTTGCGGCAGAGCGGTTCGGTGATCTCCCACCAGGCGGCGATCTCGTCGTTTTCGTCGGTCTGGCTGCGCAGCAGCTGCTGGTAGCGGGGGTCCATCAGCGCGTCATATTTCAGGGCGTAGGTGGAAGGCAGCCCGTACTGCTTCAGCAGCCGGATCTGCCGGGCGATGGTGTCAAAGTCCGCCTGCAGGAACTCGCTGGGTTCCTGGTGGGACATGCGGATAAAGTTGTAGATGTTGACGATGGTGGTCTTTTTGTCGGCCATGGCGGACCTCCTGACAGGGCGGTGGAAGGGTGCCGGGCAAGGGGCCCGGCGGCTGAGACCAGCGTAGCAGAGCCGGCGGCGGTTGTCAATCCATTTCGGTGCCGGCGGGCCAAGGATTCGAACGGCCCCGCCCCAGCCAAACGCCCCGGCAAAATGCGGCCTGTCCGCCGGGGCAGAAGGCCGCCGAGCCCCGCAAACCCAAAAGGCCGCCGGCCCCCACAAAAGGGGCCGGCGGCCTTCAGCCAGACATAAAAAATGGCCGACAGGTAAATCGGCCAATCCATGTGGTGCGCGGTACAGGACTCGAACCTGTGACCTCCTGCACGTCAAGCAGATGCTCTACCAGCTGAGCTAACCGCGCATGTGTCAGTTGCGACTTTCATACTATACCAAATCTTCCGGGAAAAATCAAGCCCTTTTTCAAAAAAAGTGAAAAATTTTTCCCGGTTCCCCGGGCCGAACCGGCCAAACAGGCGGAAAACCGCCGCCGCACGTCGGAAAGAAGCGGCCCGGCCCGGCGGAATCCCTTGCCGCCCTGCCAAAATTATGGTATACTATTTTGGTTAAAATGGAGAGGTGTAACGATATGCGTGTGATCGGCATTGACCCCGGGTATGCCATTGTGGGGTGGGGTGTGGTGGACTATGTGGGCAACCGCTTCGCCCCGGTGGGGTACGGGGCGGTGCTCACCGACAAGGACACCCCCTTCGAGCAGCGCCTGGCCGAGATCTACACCGGCGTGCAGGACATCCTGCGCCGCTACCGGCCCGAGGCCCTCTCGCTGGAAAAGCTGTTCTACCAGCACAACCAGACCACCGTCATCGGCGTGGCCGAAGCCCGCGGCGTGATCCTGCTGGCGGCGGCCCAGGCCGGCGTGCCGGTGTTTGAATACACCCCCATGCAGGTCAAGCAGGCGGTGACCGGCTACGGCAAGGCGGTGAAAAAGCAGATCCAGGAAATGACCCGGATGCTGCTCAAACTGCCGGAGATCCCCAAACCCGACGACACCGCCGACGCGCTGGCCATGGCCGTGACCCACTGCCATTGCAGCCGCAGCCGGCTGCAGGGCGCCGCGCCCCGCTGAAAAGCCGACGGCCGCCCTGTCTTATCTGTAAGGAGATAGAATTCCATGATCTACTGTCTGACCGGCAAGATACTGAAAAAAACGCTGGACACCGTCGTCATCAGCTGCGGCGGCGTGGGGTACGCGGCCCAGGTGCCCGTCACCACCGCCGAGGCGCTGCCGGCCCCCGGCCAGGAGGGCACGCTGTACACCGTGCTGTCGGTGAGCGAAAACGACGTTTCGCTCTACGGCTTTGCCACCGAGGACCAGCGCGCCTGCTTCCGGATGCTCACCTCGGTGTCGGGGGTGGGGCCTAAGGCGGGGCTGTCCATCCTGTCCATCCTCACGCCGGAAAAGGTCGCCCTGGCGGCCTCCTCCGGCGACCACAAGGCGTTCACCGCCGCCAACGGCGTGGGGCCCAAGCTGGCCCAGCGCATCGCGCTGGAACTCAAGGACAAGGTGGGCAAGGGCCTGGCCGCCGGCACCGGCTTTACCGGGGCGGGCGCGGTGGCCCCGCCGCCGGCCAGCGCCCCGTCCCAGGCGGTGGCCGCCCTGGTCAGCCTGGGGTACAGCGCCTCGGAGGCGGCGGCGGCGGTGGCCCGGGTGGACGATTCGCTGCCGGTACAGGACATCATCAAGATCGCGCTGCGCGGGCTGTCCCGCGTGTGAGCTGAAAGTGTGAGGGAGAAAAGATGGCGCAAAATCAGGAATATACCGTGGACCCGACCCGGCTGGTCAGCCCGGACCCCACCCCCGCCGACGGCGAGGAAAACAGCCTGCGCCCCAAAACGCTGGATGACTATGTGGGCCAGGACAAGGTCAAGGCCAACCTGCGCATCTACCTGCGGGCGGCCCAGCAGCGGGGCGAGCCCATGGACCATATCCTGCTGTACGGCCCGCCGGGGCTTGGCAAAACGACGCTGGCCGGCATTGTGGCCCAGGAGATGGGGGTGCAGGTGCGCATCACCTCCGGCCCGGCCATCGAAAAGCCCGGCGACCTGGCCGCCCTGCTCACCAATCTGCAGGAAGGGGACATCCTGTTCATCGACGAGATCCACCGCCTGTCCCGCCAGGTGGAGGAGGTCCTTTACCCGGCGCTGGAGGATTTCGCCCTGGACATCATGATCGGCAAGGGCCCCAGCGCCCAGAGCATCCGGATCAACCTGCCCCGCTTCACCCTGATCGGGGCCACCACCCGGGCCGGGCAGCTCACCGGCCCGCTGCGGGATCGCTTCGGCATCCTGCTCAAGCTGGAACCCTACAGCCCGGACGAGCTGGCCCGCATCATCACCCGCAGCGCCGGCATCCTGGGAATCCCCATCGACGAAGCCGGCGCACTGGAACTGGCCCGCTGCAGCCGCGGCACCCCCCGCATCGCCAACCGGCTGCTCAAGCGGGTGCGGGACTTCGCCACCGTCCAGGGGGACGGGGCCATCGACGGGGCCATCGCGGTGGCGGCCCGCAAACAGATGGACATTGACGCCCAGGGCCTGGACGAGCTGGACCGGGGGGTGCTGCGGGCCATCATCGAACTGTACGGCGGCGGGCCGGTGGGGCTGGATACCCTGGCCGCCGCCCTGGGGGAAGAGAGCGTCACGCTGGAGGACATCTGCGAGCCCTACCTGATGCAGCTGGGCTACCTGACCCGCACCCCCCGCGGGCGCTGCGTCACCCGCCTGGCCTACGAACATCTGCGCCTGCCGGTGCCCCGCCGTTTGCGGGAGGACGCCGACGAGGCGGACGGCCAGCAGAGCCTGTATTGAGTTTTAGGAAGGAGCCTGTGCCATGCGACCTGCCGACACCTGGCAAGACTATGAACTGATCGACGCGACCAACCACAACCGGCTGGAGCGGTGGGGCAAAACGCTGCTGATCCGCCCCGACCCGCAGATCATCTGGAAAAACGAACCGGTCAGCCCGCTGTGGGACCGGGCCGACGCCATCTACCACCGCTCCGCCCGGGGCGGCGGCAGCTGGGAACAGCGCCGCAGCCTGCCTGCCCGCTGGCGCATCGCCTGGCAGGACCTGACCCTCATCGTCAGCCCCACCGGCTTCAAGCACACCGGCGTCTTCCCCGAACAGGCGGTGAACTGGGCCTGGTACCGGCAAAAGATCGCCGCGGCCGGCCGGCCGGTCAAGGTGCTCAACCTGTTCGGCTACACCGGCGGCGCCACGCTGGCCTGCCTGGCCGCCGGCGCCAGCGTGACCCATGTGGACGCCTCCAGGGGGATGGTGGCCTGGGCGCGGGAGAACGCCGCCGCCAGCGGCCTGGCCGACCGCCCCTGCCGCTGGATCGTGGACGACTGCGCCAAGTTCGTGGCCCGGGAGATCCGCCGCGGCAGCCGGTACGACGGGGTCATCATGGACCCGCCCAGCTATGGCCGCGGCCCCGGGGGCGAGGTCTGGAAGCTGGAGGACAATGTCTACGACCTCATCACCCTGACCGCCCGGGTCCTCACCGACCGGCCGCTCTTCTTTGCCATCAACTCCTACACCGAGGGGCTCAGCCCCGCCGTGATGGAATACATCCTCAAAACCACCCTCAGCCCCCGGCAGGGCGGCCGCACCGCCTGCGACGAGATCGGCCTGCCCGTCTCGGCCACCGGCGGCGTGGTGCCCTGCGGGGCCACCGCCCTGTGGGAGAGCTGCTGAGCCCCCGGAACCACACTTTGCAAGAAAGGAAGCACGCCTGATGGAGCAGAAAAGCCCGATGCTGCAGGCCCGGGACCTGCGTTTCCGTTATGACCCCGAACGCCCCGACTACGCCGTGGACGGCGTGAGCCTGGAGGTGGCCCGGGGCGAGTTCGTGGCGGTGCTGGGCGCCAACGGCTGCGGCAAAAGCACGCTGGCCAAGCACTTCAACGCCATTCTTCTGCCGGAATCCGGCACCGTCCTTGTGGAAGGCATCGACACCCGCAGCGAGGAACACCTCTACGACATCCGCCAGAAGGCCGGCATGGTGTTCCAGAACCCGGACAACCAGATCGTCGCCACCATCGTGGAGGAGGACGTGGCCTTCGCACTGGAGAACCTGGGCGTCCCCACCAGCGAGATGCGCGCCCGGGTGGACGAGGCCATGCAGCTCACCGGCATCTACGAATACCGGGAAAAGGCCCCCCACAAACTGTCCGGCGGGCAGAAACAGCGGGTGGCCATCGCCGGGGTCATCGCCATGCGGCCCGACTGCCTGATCCTGGACGAAGCCACCGCCATGCTGGACCCCCGCGGCCGCCGGGCGGTCATGGATACCATCCGCCGGCTGCGGGAAAGCGGCATCACCATCGTGTCCATCACCCATTATATGGAGGAGGCCGCCCAGGCCGACCGGGTGCTGGTCATGAGCCATGGCCGGGTGGTCATGGAGGGCACCCCCGAACAGGTGTTCAGCCAGACCGAGACCCTCAAGGGCTACCACCTGGATGTGCCCCAGGCCGCCGAACTGAGGGACGCCCTGGCCGCCGCCGGCCTGCCCTTGCCCGAGGAGGTCATCACCCCCGAAGCCTGCGCCCGGGCTTTGTACGAGCTTCTGCGGTGAAGCCGGCGCCGGCCCTGCCAATCTGCCAAAAGAGCACAGCCTCACCGGCGTCGGGCCGGGCGGCATGTGCTGGGAAGGAACCAACATGTCAGAGATCATTCGCTGTGAACACCTGCGCTACGTCTACAACCCCGGCCTGCCGGACGAGACGGTGGCGCTCAACGATGTGAACTTCTCCATCCAGGAGGGGGACTTTGTCGGCATCATCGGGTCCACCGGGTCGGGCAAGTCCACCCTGATCGGCCATTTCAACGGGCTGAACCGGCCCACCTCCGGCCGCATCCTCATCGACGGGCGGGATATGTGGAGCGAGGGCGAGGACCTGCGCAGCTTCCGCTTCCTGGTGGGGCTGGTGTTCCAGTACCCGGAATATCAGCTCTTTGAGGAGACCTGCGCCCGGGACATCGCCTTCGGCCCGCGCAACATGGGGCTGGAGGAAGCCGAGATCCAGCGCCGCGTGCGGGAGGCCGCCGACTTTGTGGGCCTGGCGCCGGAACTGCTGGAGCGCAGCCCCTTTGAGCTGTCCGGCGGGCAGAAGCGCCGGGTGGCCATCGCCGGCGTGATGGCCATGGAACCCCGCATCCTTGTGCTGGACGAACCCGCCGCGGGCCTCGACCCCGAAGGGCGGGACACCATCCTCAACCAGATCCGGGCCTACCACAAAAAGACCGGCGTCACGGTGGTGCTGGTCAGCCATTCGATGGAGGACATCGCCAAATATGCCGACAAGGTGCTGGTCATGCACCGCGCCGGGGTGGCCATGTACGACACGGTGGAAAACATCTTCGCCCGGGCGCCCGAACTGCTGGACCTGGGCCTTTCGGTGCCCCAGGTGACCCAGATCTTCCTGCGGCTGAAACAGATGGGGCTGGACATCCCCACCGACGTGTATACCATGCCCTACGCCGTCAAGACGGTGCTCAAAGCCTGGAACGCCCGCCATCCGGACCGGGCCCTGCCGCTGGAAAGGGGGGACGGACATGCTTCGTGATATCACCATCGGCCAGCATTTCCCCGGCCATTCGGTGCTGCACCGGTGTGACCCGCGCCTCAAGCTGGTGGGGGTCATCGCCTATATCATCGTGCTTTTCCTGGCCTCCAACCCGCTGGGCATCACCCTGTCGCTGGGGATGCTCGTGCTGCTCTACGGGGTGGCCCGCATCCCGCTGCGGCTGATCCTGAAAAGCCTCAAGCCCATCGTGCCCATCATCCTGTTCACGGCGGTGCTCAACCTCTTCTTCATCTCGGGGGAAGGGGAGCCGCTGGTGCAGATCTGGGTGCTGCGCATCTACCGGGAGGGCGTCAACTACGCGGTGCTCATGGCCACCCGGGTGGTGGCGCTGATCGCGGGCACCAGCCTGCTCACCTACACCACCAGCCCCATCGTCCTCACCGACGCCATCGAAAGCCTGCTGCGCCCGCTGCAGAAACTCCACTTCCCGGTGCATGAGCTGGCCATGATGATGACCATTGCGCTGCGCTTCATCCCCACCCTCATTGATGAGACCGAAAAGATCATGAACGCCCAGAAAGCCCGGGGCGCCAAGCTGGACAACGGCAAATTCACCGAGCGCATCCAGGCGCTGATCCCCATTCTGATCCCGCTGTTCATCTCGGCCTTCCGCCGGGCCGACGAGCTGGCCATGGCCATGGAATGCCGCTGCTACCACGGGGGTGAAGGGCGCACCCGGCTCAAGGTGCTGCGCTTCGGCAAGCTGGATGTGCTCTGCACGCTGGCCCTTGTGGCCATGCTGGCGGCGATCTTGGCCACCAAACTGCTGTTCTGACAGGTTTTTGTATGAATGTTTTGCTTTGGCTTGCCTACAAGGGCACCCGCTACGCCGGTTTCCAGGTGCAGCCCAACGCCCCCACCGTCTGCCAGACCCTGCAGGACGCCATGCAGGCGGTGCTGGGCGCCCGCCCTGACGTGAAGGGCTGTTCCCGCACCGACGCCGGCGTCCATGCGCGGCGTTTCGCGCTCAACTTCCACTATGATGGAAGGGTGCCGCCCGAACGGCTGCCGCTGGCCTTCAACGCCCATCTGCCGCCGGACATCCGCGTGATGGCGGCCCGGGTGGTGCCGGAGGATTTCCACGCCCGCTATGCGGCCCACGCCAAGACCTACGCCTACCGCATCCGCAGCGGCGCGGTGGACGATCCCTTTGACAGCGAGTTCACCTACCGGGTGGGCGCTTCGCTGGACCTGGAGGCCATGGCCCGGGCCGCGGCCGGGTTTGTGGGCACCCACGACTTTCTGGCGCTGTGCGCTTCGGGGTCCGGCGTGGCGGCCCGGGGCGACACCGTGCGCACCGTCACCCGCTGCACCGTCACCCGGGACGGGGCGGTGTATACCCTGACCGTCACGGCGGACGGGTATCTGTACAACATGGTGCGCATCCTGGCCGGCACGGTGCTGCAGGCGGGGCGGGGCAAACTGGACCCCGGCGAGGTGCCGGCCATCCTGCAAAGCCGGGACCGCCGCCGCGCCGGCCCGACGCTGCCCGCCCACGGGCTGTGTCTGCTGCAGGTGGACTACACTTTATGAAGGAACGATTTGCCGGCACCGGCAGGGAAGGAGGGGACGAATGAGAGCCAAGGACAAGGAACGTCTGGCCCGGCGGCAGCGTATGCTGGCACGGGAGCGGGGCGAACCCCTGCCGGATGTCTTCGCCCCGCCGCCCCGCGGCCGGTCCCGCCCCAAGGGGGCGGACCCCGCCCCGGAACCGCCTACGCCGGAACCGCCGGCCCCCGCGCCCCGGGCTGAGGCGGGCGAAACCGGCCGCACAGCCCGGCTGCGCCCGCTCAGCCCGCTGCTGCGCCGCCGCCGTCGCCGCCGCCGGCTGATGCTGCTGGCGCTGCTGCTGGCCGTGCTGGTGGGGCTGGCGGCGGTCACCGGGGCGCTGCGGTCGGCGGTGGCGCTGGCCACCGACGCGGCCGACTCCGCCTACCTGTATCTGCACCGGGGCAGCGGCTGGCCCGCCTCCACCGGCATCGACAGCCCGCTTCGCATCGAGGAGCTGGCCGGCGGCTTTGTGGAGATGGACTCCCGGGATGTGGCGGTCTATTCCGCCTACGGCAGCCAGATCCGCACGATCCAGCCCGGCTACGCCCGCCCCGCCCTGGCGGTGGGCAACACCCGGTTCGTGCTGTACGACCGGGCCGGCACCAGTTTGCGGGTGGAAAGCCGCACCCGCACCCTGCACACCCGCACCACCAGCGCAGCGATCCTGCTCTGTGCGCTGTCCGCCAACGGCACGGTGGCCGTCGTCACCGAATCCGACCGGTATGTGGCCCAGCTGCAGGTGCTGGACCCCACCAGCTTCGAACCGCTGTACACCTGGAAGATGACCCAGGAGGACGGCATTCCGCTGGCGGTGGCCTTCGCGCCGGACAACCGCCGCTTTGCGGTGGGGACGGTGGCGGCCCGGGAC
>DWWE01000087.1 GCA_019119835.1 Candidatus Gemmiger stercoravium
GGCCCTGATGGGCCGGGTGATCCGGGAGACGGCCGAGCGCACCCGGGACAACATGTGCATGGGCGACGCCAAGCTGGTGGTGTTCTGCAACGCGCCGGAGGACAACCCCTTCATGGCCGGGGCCTTCCACGGTCCGGGCGAGCCGGACTGCGAGCTGCATGTGGGCGTTTCGGGCCCCGGCGCGGTGCGGGCCGCCCTGGCCAAGCTGCCCAAGGACGCCCCGATGGACGAGGTGGCCGAGCTGGTCAAGCGCACCGCCTTCAAGATCACCCGGCTGGGCCAGCTGGTGGCCAACCTGGCCAGCCGGCGGCTGGGGGTGCCGGCCGGCATCATCGACCTGTCGCTGGCGCCCACCCCCGCCATCGGGGACAGCGTGGCCAACATCCTGGAGGAGATGGGGCTGGAAAGCTGCGGCTGCTGCGGCACCACCGCCTGCCTGGCCCTGCTCAACGACGCGGTGAAGAAGGGCGGCGTGATGGCCTCCAACCATGTGGGCGGGCTGTCCGGGGCCTTCATCCCGGTGTCGGAGGACGACGGCATGATCAAGGCCGCCGAGTGCGGCAGCCTGAGCCTGGAAAAGCTGGAGGCGATGACGGCGGTCTGCTCGGTGGGCATCGACATGGTGGTGATCCCCGGCGACACCCCGGCCGAGGTGATCAGTGCGCTGATCGCCGACGAGGCGGCCATCGGCATGGTGAACTCCAAGACCACCGCCGTGCGGGTGATCCCGGCCATCGGGCATGAGGCCGGCGACGTGCTGGACTTCGGCGGGCTGCTGGGCCATGCGCCCATCATGCCCATCAGCAAATTCAGCCCCGCGGTGATGATCCGCCGGGGCGGGCGGATCCCCGCCCCGATGCAGGCGCTGAAAAACTGAGCCGCCCGGCGTATACTTTTCCCCCTGGCCGGCCATACTAGCCGCAGAAAGGGGATTCGATCATGTTATATTCACTGTTTGGAAAGATCCTGCTGGTGCTGGTCATCATCGGCGGCCTGAACTGGGGCGTATACGGCATTTGGGGCCTGAACGCCGTGGGCTGGCTGCTGGGCGGCAGCCTGGGCTGGCTGGCCCGTGCCGTCTTTATCGCGGTGGGGCTGGCGGCGCTGGTGCTGATCCCGGCGCTGTTCGCCCGCGGCCCCCATCGGGACGCCGAGGAGCGCCGCGCCTGACCCGGCAGCATCGCCACAACGAACAAGGGCGCACTGCAGATGTCTGTTCTGCAGTGCGCCCTTGTTGTTTGCCCGCCTGTCTCGCCTATTTCCGGATGAGCCGGTCCAGGTCCAGGGCCTGGAGCTCCTCATGGCCGGCGTCCCGGGGCACCAGGGTCAGGTCGTAATAGTCGATGTCATACCCGGCGGCGGTGAGCGCCGCGTCGAAGGCGTCGGCCACCGCTTCAAAATCGGCGTCGGCGGGCTCGCCGTCCCAGAGGATCTGGGCGCAGAGCCGGTCGGGCACCCGGGCCGTGACCGCCGGGTCAAAGGGGGCGTCCAGCGGGAAGAGATCGGCCTGCTCCCCCGCCCCGCCCTGGGGGTCCTCCGGCGTCCAGCACAGGTCCAGCTCGACGCTCTGCAGTTCGCCGCTCAGGGCGGTGTTGTAGACCTCCTGCCGCTCGTATTCGGGGCAGGCCCTGTCCAGGATCGTCTCGATGGCGGCGGCCCCCTCCGCCCCCTGGCGGCTCAGGGTGGTGCCGCGGTCTTCCACCATCTCCTGCTCCCGGCCGCTGGTGAAGAACCAGAACCGGGTGGTCACGTCGAAGGCGGTGTCGGCGCTCTGGCGGGACTGGAGGGTCGCGCCGTAGACAAAGTTGGCGCCGCCCCAGCTGCTCCGGATGAAAAAGTCCTGGTCGGGGTAGCGGGCCTGCGCATAGCGCAGGGCGCGGCGCTCGGCCCAGGCGCGGCTGAGCGGGTCGCCGCCCAGGGCGTCCACCGCCAATACCAGCCCCGCCGCGATGGCGATGCCGCCCAGGGCGGCCAGCACCCGCAGCACGGGGCTGCGTTCGGGTCTCGGTTTCATTCTTCCTTCTCCTCCTTTTTGAATGCGTAGGCCAGCCAGTGGCCGGCCAGGGCGCCCAGCAGGCAGAGCCCCGCGGCCGCCGCGCCGATGACCAGCGAATTGACGGCCGCCGCCTGCCAGTTGAGATAGCTGTGGAAGGCCAGCGAGGCGGCCAGATTGACCAGCGCCGACGCCGTGAAGGTGAGCAGAAGCAGCAGCCGCCAGGCCGGGTCCCGCTGCCAGCTGAGCACCCCGCAGACCAGCGGGAAAAACAGGATGGTCAGCAGACTGTAGCGGGAGTAGGTCAGCAGCGTGCCGCCCACCGTTCCCACCGCCAGCAGCAGTGCGGTGCGGTTGGTCAGCCGCCGGTGCAGCCGGCGCAGCACCCGGGCGTCGTCCGGTTCGGGGGGCGGCGGGGGGGCGGGGCTGTCGGCGGCCAGGCCGGGCCACTCGGCGGCGCAGGCCGGGCAGGCGGCCAGGTGGGCCCGCACCAGGGCCGCGCTCTGTTCGCTGGCCACGCCGTCGGCCACCAGCGGGGCCAGGTCCCGGCAGACCTCGCAGGGGATGGCTTCATAGTCCTTCGTCATGCCAGAGTCCCTCCTTTTGCAGGGTGGTTTGCAGCCAGCGGCGGGTGCGGTGTTCCAGCACCCGGGCGCTGGATTCGGTGATCTTGAGCTTCGCCGCGATCTCGGCGTAGGCGTAGCCGGCGGCCCGCAGCCGCACGACCTGGCTGGCCGGCGGGCCCTTTGCTTCCAGCAGCGCCCGGACCCGGTCCAGGGTCTGGCGGGCGGCGGCGTCTTCGGTCAGGGTATCGCCGGCGGTCAGCCCCAGGGCGTCGTCAAAGGGCAGGGCCTGCCGGCGGCGGCGCAGATCCTCCCGCCAGATGTTCCGTGCCAGCCCGAAGAGCCAGGCTTTCACCGCCCCGCCCTGCCAGGCCGGCGCACACTGGATGGCCCGCAGGAAGGTATCGCTGAGCAGGTCCTCGGCCCGGTGCGGGTCACGGCAGAGGAAGCAGAGATACCGGTACAGCTCGGTGCGGTAGGTCTTGTACAGTTGTTCCAGTTCGGGCAGCTCCGCCATGGGGCACCTCCTTCCGGCTTTTGTGTCTGGCAAGCGCGCTTGTCTAAGGGTGTCGCCCCGGGGCGTTTTCGTTACAGCCCCGCCGGGATTTTTTTGCAAAACAGCCTGTCCCCCCAAACCATCGCACAAAAATCACCCCTCCGGGGAAGCCAAAACCGCTTTCCTGGAGGGGTTGCCTTGTTGTGCTTCTGCAAACCGGTCCTGCACGCTCATTCGGCGGCAGGGCCTTGCCGTTTTCCTGGGATCTGCCGGGGCAGGCGCCTCATTCGATCGGGGCGGCAAGGCCGGCGCTGCGTCGGCTGGTCAGCCCGATGCTCAGCACCAGCCCCACGCTGAGGTAGACCATCAGCACGCTGGAGCCGCCGGCCGAGAAGAAGGGCAGCGTGACCCCGATGACCGGCAGCACCTGCAGGTTCATGCCGATGTTGATGACGCATTGCAGGAACAGCGCGCCGAAGACCCCGGTGGCGATGAGCCGGCCCAGCAGGTCCACGCTGGCGGCGGCGGTGCGCAGCGTGCGCAGCAGCAGCGCCCCCAGCAGGCCCAGCACCGCCAGCGCCCCCACAAAGCCCAGGGCGTTGGCCAGGTAGCTGAAGATGAAGTCGTTCCAGGCGTTGGGGATGAAGATGCTCTCCTGCTGGAAGAGCCCCTGCCCGGTGAGCCCGCCGGTGCCGATGGCCATGGCCGCCTTGTTCTGCTGGTAGGCGATGTCGGCCAGGTCCGGGTCCTCGGGGGTGAGGACCGCCAGGATCCGCCGGAACTGGTAGCCCTTGAGCAGCCCCGGGTGGGTGAGCAGCACCGCCGCGCCGCCGGCCGCCGCCGCGCCCAGCCCCGCCAGCGCCAGCGGGATGGACAGCCCGCCGGCGAACAGCATGACCACCCCGATGCCCGCAAAGACCAGCGCGGTGCCGTCGTCCCCCTGGATGTGGATGGCCAGCACCGGCAGCAGGATGTGCGCCCCCAGCGCCAGCAGGTTGAGCGGGCGGTTCACCCGGCCCCGCACCCGGTCCAGGTGCCAGGCCAGGGTAAGGATGAAGCTGAGTTTGGCCAGCTCGGCAGGCTGGAAGGTCATGCCGCCGATGCGGTACCAGCTGTAGTTGGAAGTACCGCCGGCGTCGTAGCCGATGACCACAAAGCCGGCCTGCAGGTTGCGCAGGAACAGGGTGGGCAGCACCAGCCCCCAGGCCACCACCGCATGGAGCGGCCAGGCCCGGGCCAGGGCCCGGTAGTCCACCGTGGAGACGATGACCGCCAGCATCGCCCCCAGCAGGCTGGCGATGAACTGCACCGACGCCTTGTTGGCCGACCCGCCCAGCTGGCTGTACCCCACCGAGAACAGCCCCACCACGCTGAAGGCCGAACACAGCAGGCACAAAGCCAGATACACCGCGTCAATGCGGCGCAGATAACGGCGGGCCAGGGTAAGCATGGCGGTCTCCTTTCTCGGCGTCGGGTCTTTTGTCTTATTATAGCGCAGCGGGGCGAAACTTGCCACCAAAGCGGAAAATTTTACAAATCGTTCCAAACGTTGTATAATCAGGGTGTCTGACCCATCCGAAGGGCCGGTTTTTCCCGGCCCGTCCCGGACGGTTTTGCCCGGCCCGACCGGGCCGGACCCGTTGCCACAAGCTGTATAAGGAGTATGCGTGCCATGCAGCAGTTTATGACCCATTCCCGGGCCGAGACCGTCGCGCTGGGCCGGCGGCTGGCCGGCCGGCTGGCCCCGGGCACCCTGGTCGCCTTCACCGGCGGGCTGGGCGCCGGCAAGACCGCCTTCTGCCAGGGCCTGGCCGAAGGGCTGGGCTGCACCGACCCGGTCTCCAGCCCGACCTTTGCCATCGCCAACTACTACCGCGGCCCCCGGCCGCTGGCTCATTTTGACCTGTACCGCATCCACACCGAAGGGGACCTGGCCGCCGCCGGTTTCTATGATTATCTGGACAGCGGCGCCGTCGTGGCCGCCGAGTGGAGCGAGAACTGCGCCGACCTGCTGGCGCTGGAAGACCCGGTGCGGGTGGACATCCGGCGGGTGGACGACACCACCCGCTGCATCACCATCGACGGGCTGGCGGACGATTCTCCGCTTGGTTGATTTTGCTTTGTTTTATCCTTTTTGTATTATTTCGAGAAAGTGAGGCGGGCGACCATGAATCTGCTGGCCATTGACACCGCCGGCAAGACCGCCGCCGTGGCGGTGCTGCGGGACGAGGTGCTTTTGTACGAAGCCGCGGCCAACAACGGCCTGACCCACAGCGAGACCCTGCTGCCGATGGTGGACACCGCGCTGAAAGCCTGCGGGCTGCGGTGTGCGGACATTGACCTGTACGGCGTGACCGCCGGCCCCGGCAGCTTTACCGGGCTGCGCATCGGGCTGGCGGCGGTCAAGGGCATGGCACTGCCCCGGCAGACCCCCTGCGCGGGGGTGTCCACCCTGGAGGCGCTGGCCTGGGGCATGGCCGGGCAGGGCACCGTGGTGGGGGCGCTGGACGCCCGCCGCGGCCAGGTGTACTGGGCCGGGTTCGACCTGGCCACCCACGACCGGCTGACCCCCGACGCCGCCGCCCCGGTGCAGGCGCTGGAAAATTTTGTGGCGGGCTGCAAAAAGCCGCTGTTTTTTGTTGGCGACGGCGCCGCATTGTGCTACAATAGATTCAGCGAACTGCCGGGCGTGCTGCCCTGCCCCCAGCCGCTGCGTGTGCTGCGGGGCAGCGGCGTGGCGCTGGCGGCCCGCCGGATGCTGCAGGCCGGCCGCACGGTGCCCCCCGCCGAGCTGCTGCCCGACTACCACCGCCTGAGCCAGGCGGAGCGGGAGCGGGCCGAGCGGGAGGGACGCGCCGCCCCGGACCATCCGCACCCATGACCCCCGCAGGAAGGAGAACGGTATGAAAGACTATCACACCACCCCCGTCGCCCTGGCCGCCGACCACGGCGGCTATGCGCTGAAGGAGGCCATCCGGGCCCACCTGGAAGCCAAGGGCATCCCTTATAAAGATTTCGGCACCCACAGCGCCGACAGCTGCGACTATCCCGACATGGCCCTGCCGGCCTGCCAGGCGGTGACCGCCGAGCAGTGCTCCTGCGCGATTTTGTGCTGCGGCACCGGCGTCGGCATGTCGATGTGCGCCAACAAGGTGCGGGGCATCCGCGCCTGCTGCTGCAGCGAGACCTTCAGCGCCGAGTTCACCCGCCGCCACAACGACGCCAACGCCCTCTGCCTGGGCGGGCGCGTGGTGGGCGAGGGCCTGGCGCTGAGCATTGTGGACATCTTCCTGTCCACCCCCTTCGAGGGCGGGCGCCACAGCCGCCGCATCGAGAAGGTCATGGCCATCGAGCAACTCTGACCCCCTTTGTTTTCCCGGCCTGCCGGGCAGGCCGCCATACCCGGGCGCGATTCAGCCGCGCCCCATCCCACAACAGTAAGGAGCCAGTATTATGAGCGTTGTTGAAATCGTCGATCATCCCCTGATCCAGCACAAGATCAGCCTGCTGCGGGACCGCAACACCGGCACCAAGGAATTCCGCGACCTGGTGAGCGAGGTGGCCATGCTGCTGTGCTACGAAGCCACCCGCGACCTGCCCACCGAGGAGGTGGAGGTGGAGACCCCCATCGCCCTGGCCCGCACCAAGGTGCTGGCCGGCCGCAAGCTGGCGCTGGTGCCCATTCTGCGCGCCGGGCTTGGCATGGTGGACGGTATGCTGCGGCTGATCCCCGCCGCCAAGGTGGGGCACATCGGCCTGTACCGCAACGAGGGCACACTGGAACCGGTGGAATACTACTGCAAGCTGCCCAAGGACATCGCCGAGCGGGAGGTCATGGTGCTGGACCCGATGCTGGCCACCGGCGGCAGCGCCAAGGATGCCATCACCCAGATCAAGAAGCGCGGCGCCAAGCACATCAAGTTCATCGGTCTGCTGGCTGCGCCGGAAGGGATGAAGGCCCTGCATGAAGCCCACCCCGACGTGGACATCTATGTGGGCGCGTTGGACGAGCGCCTGAACGACAAGGGGTACATCGTGCCCGGTCTGGGCGACGCCGGCGACCGCATCTTCGGCACCAAGTAAACGCCCTGCAGGCAACCGACACACCGCCGCCCGCCGCCTTCCGGCGGGCGGCGGTGTGAGCGTGTCGAGAAACTCGACACGCTCCACAAGAGGCAACAGCCGCGCACGGCAATCGCCTAACGCGTCTGTTTCCCCTTGTGTATCCCCTTCGACAAAATTTTACGGCAAATCGCGCACTCGTCGCTATGCTCCTCGCACACAATTTGCCGCAAAAT
>DWWE01000088.1 GCA_019119835.1 Candidatus Gemmiger stercoravium
TCCGCCTCGCTGCATCCGCCGCAGGCGGCGCTCGGCTCCGCAGCCCTTCGACAAAATTTTACGGCAAATCGCGCACTCGTCACTTCGTTCCTCGCACACAATTTGCCGTAAAATTTCCCTGTCGGTGTCGCCGCCGTCGGCGCATGTCCGCCGACGGCGACGGTTTTAGACTTTTTCGACAGTCTGAGCCCCCGGCTTCCGCTTTTGCGGAACGCCGGGGGCTGTTTTGCTGCCGGGCCTCGGGGCCGAAGGGCGGCGGCCGGCCTCAGCCGCGGTGTTCCCGGTGGGAGCGCACGGCGTTTTCCTGAAAACGGAAGATGCCTGGGTAATGGCGGGACTGGGTATACTCAAACAGGACCCCGTCGCTGTTGTAGGTCTGGCTGCTCACCACGGCCAGGCAGTCGTAGTCGCCCAGGTCCAGCCAGGTGCGGTCCAGTTCGTCGGCGTGTTCCACCGTAACGGTGCGCTTGCTGGTCACGATGGTCATGCCCAGCTCCTCCTCAAGATACCGGTAGATGGACCCGGCCGCCCGGTCGGCGGTGAAATCCGGCATACAGTCCCGCCGGAAATAGCTGTGGTTCAGGATGCGGGGCACCCCCTCCACCAGATGGACCCGCTGCAGATAAAACAGTTCGGTGCCCGGCGCGAAGCCGGTGCGGCGGGCCAGGGCCGGGTCGGCCGCACACAGCGAAAAATGCACCACCCGGGTGGTGCTGTGCTGCCCGGTGCGGCGGGAGGTCTCGGCAAAGGATTCAATGGTCCCCATGCTGTAGGAGGAAGGCTCGAGGGGCTGGTAGATGTTGCACACCCCGCGCCCCTGGCTGGTCTGGACATAGCCGTCCCGCACCAGGCCGGCAATGGCCCGCCGCACCGTGTTGCGGGAACAGCCGAACTCCCCCAGCAGGGTGTTTTCGGAAGGCAGCAGCTGCCCCACCGGGTACTGGCCGCTCTCGATGCGGCTTTTGAGGGCCTGGTAGATCGGCAGGTATTTCTGTGCTGGCATAGAGTCACCACCTTGTTCATACAAGAATATCGCTGTCCCCAGTTTACACCCGGCGGGCATGGCTGTCAATATGGCGGCGAAACGTAAAAATAGACAAAAGAAAGCCGGAAAGATTATGGAACCCTACGATTGACTTGTTTGAACAAGTTGCGTTATCATAAGGGCAGTGAGCAGCCGGCCGACGCAGGGCCGGCCGGAACAGCCAAGAAGGAGGAATCGCCCCATGGGGAAATACCAAGACGATGTCCAGGCGCTGCTGCGCCTGGTCGGCGGCAAAGAGAACATCCAGGCGGTGTCCCATTGCATGACGCGGATGCGGTTTGTGCTGGTGGACCCGTCCAAGGCAGACACCAAGCAGATCGAGCGGCTGAGCTCGGTCAAAGGCACCTTCACCCAGGCCGGTCAGTTCCAGGTCATCATCGGCAACGACGTGGGGGCGTTTTACAACGAGTTCACCGCCTTCGCCGGCATTGAAGGGGTCAGCAAGGACGCCGTGAAGGCGGCGGCCAAGACCAACCAGTCGGTGATCCAGCGGATCATGGGCACGCTGGGCGAGATCTTTGCCCCGCTGATCCCGGCGCTGATCTGCGGCGGCCTGATCCTGGGGTTCCACAACGTGATCGGCGAGATCAACTTCTTTGCCGACGGCACCCAGAGCCTGGCCGATGTCTCCACCTTCTGGAACGGTATGTACAGCTTCCTGTGGCTCATCGGCGAGGCGGTGTTCCACATGCTGCCGGTGGGCATCGTCTGGTCCATCACCAAAAAGATGGGCACCACCCAGATCCTCGGCATCATTCTGGGCCTGACGCTGGTCTCGCCCCAGCTGCTCAACGGCTTCTCGGTGGCCACTGCCGAGGAGATCCCCGTCTGGGACTTCGGCTTTGCCCAGGTCCAGATGATCGGCTACCAGGGCCAGGTCATCGCGGCCATGCTGGCCGGCTTTGTGCTGGTCTTCCTGGAAAGGTTCTTCAAAAAGCACTGCCCGGAAGTCATCAGCATGATCGTGGTGCCCTTCTGTTCGCTGGTGCCGGCGGTCATCATCGCCCACACCGTCGTCGGCCCCATCGGCTGGCGCATCGGGGACGCCATCGCCGCGGTGGTCAACATGGGCCTGGCCTCCAACGTCAAGTGGCTGTTTGCCGCCATCTTCGGCGTGGTCTATGCGCCGCTGGTCATGACCGGCCTGCACCACATGACCAACGCCATCGACTCCCAGCTGGTCAACGCCTACGGCGGCACCAACCTCTGGCCGATGATCGCTTTGTCCAACATCGCCCAGGGCTCCGCCGTGCTGGGCATGAGCGTGCTGCAGCGCAAAAATGAGCGCGCCCAGCAGGTCAACGTCCCGGCCTGCATCTCCTGCTACCTGGGCGTCACCGAGCCGGCACTGTTCGGCGTCAACCTGAAATACGGCTTCCCGCTGGTCTGCGGCATGATCGGCTCCGGCCTGGCCGCGGTCATCTCCATCGGCACCGGGGTCACGGCCTACTCCATCGGGGTGGGCGGCCTGCCCGGCATCCTGTCCATCATGCCCCAGTACTGGGTCAGCTTCCTGATCGCCATGCTGGTGGCCATCGTCGTGCCCTTTGTGCTGACCCTGCTGGTGGGCAAGGTCCGCCTGTCCATGGAGGAGCGTCTGGGCGAGGACGCCGCCCCCGCCGCCCCCGCTGCCGCTGAGACGGCCCCGGCGGCCCCGGCGGCTGCGGCCGAGACGGGCGCGGTCTCGGTCAAGGCGCCGCTGTCCGGCCGGGTCCTGCCGCTGGAGCAGGTCCCCGACGAGGTGTTCTCCCAGGGCATCCTGGGCGAAGGGGTGGGCATCGAACCCACCGACAGCACCGTGGTGGCCCCGGCAGACGCCACCGTCTCCACCGTCATGGAGGAAAGCCGCCATGCGGTGGGCCTGACCCTTGCGAACGGCGCCGAGCTGCTCATCCATGTGGGGATGGACACCGTCGAGATGAAGGGCGACGGCTTTGCCCTGCATGTGAAGGTGGGGGACAAGGTGCGCACCGGCGATAAGCTGATCACCTTTGACCCGGACAAGATCCGGGCGGCCGGCCACCCGGTCACCACGGCCTTTGTGGTCACCGACGCCGGCGACGCCCGGCCGACCTTCGCCACCGGCCTGGATGCGGTGGCCGGGCAGACCGAAGTCATGCGTTTCTGAGCCAGGGGAGGCATCGCCATGAAGGATTTTCGTGAATGCACCGTTTATGAGATCTACCCCAAATCGTTCCTGGACACCAACGGGGACGGCCTGGGCGAGCTGCGCGGCGTGACCCGGAAGCTGGATTACCTCAAGGAGCTGGGGGTGGATTACCTCTGGCTGACCCCCTTCTTCGTCTCGCCCCAGAACGACAACGGCTACGACGTGGCCGACTACCGCCGCATCGACCCCCGCTACGGCACGATGGAGGATTTTGAGGAACTTTCCCGCGAGGCGGCCCGCCGCGGCATCGGCCTGATGCTGGACATGGTGTTCAACCACACCTCCACCGACCACGAGTGGTTCCGGAAGGCCCTGGCCGGCGACCCCAAATACAAGGCGTACTACATCTTCAAAAAGGGCAAGCCGGACGGCATCCCGCCCACCAACTGGGAGAGCAAGTTCGGCGGCAGCGCCTGGGAGTATCTGCCCCAGTTTGACGAATACTACCTGCACCTGTTCGACAAGACCCAGGCCGACCTGAACTGGGACAACCCCGAGGTCCGGCAGGAGGTGGCGGATGTGGTCCGCTTCTGGATGGACAAGGGGGTGCGCGGGTTCCGGTTCGATGTGATCAACCTCATCAGCAAAGGCGCCTTTGAGGATGACGACCGGGGCGACGGCCGCCGCTTCTACACCGACGGCCCCCGGATCCACGAGTATCTCCAAGAGCTCAACCAAAGAACCTTCGGCCGGGACCCGGGGATCATCACGGTGGGGGAGATGTCCTCCACCACGATGGAAAACTGCTTCCGGTATGCCGGCGCCGACGGCCGGGAACTGTCGATGGTCTTCTCCTTCCACCACCTGAAGGTGGACTTTATGGGCAACGAAAAGTGGGTGCTGGTGCCCACCGACTTTGCCAAACTCAAGGAGATCCTGTTTTCCTGGCAGAGCGGCATGGCCGCCCACGACGCCTGGAACGCAGTGTTCTGGTGCAACCATGACCAGCCCCGGGTGGTCTCCCGCTTCGGGGACGAGGGGACGTACTGGAAGCAGAGCGCCAAGATGCTGGCCGATGTGATCCACTGCCTGCGCGGCACCCCCTATATCTACCAGGGCGAGGAGATCGGCATGACCAACGCCGGTTTCACCGACCTGTCCCAGTACCGGGATGTGGAGAGCCTCAACCACTTCCAGATCCTGCGGGACAAGGGCATGAGCGAGGAGAGCGCCTACAACATCCTGAAGGTCCATTCCCGCGACAATTCCCGCACCCCGATGCAGTGGACCGACGGGGAAAACGCCGGCTTCACGGCCGGCACGCCCTGGATCTCGGTCAACCCCAACTGCCGGCACATCAATGCCGAAAGCCAGGTGGGCGACCCGGATTCCATCTTCAGCCACTACCGGGCGCTGATCCGGCTGCGCAAGGAGTATGCGGTGATCTCCCGCGGGGACTTCGCCCCGCTGGACCAGGCGGACCCGGCGGTGCTGGCCTACCGCCGCCGCTGGAAAGAGGACACCCTGTACTGCATCAACAATTTCTACCCCAAACCCTGCCGCTGGACCTGCCCCGAACCGCTGGACGGCTGCACCCTGCTGCTGGCCAACTACCCCGACGCCCGGCCCGGCCAAACGCTGGAACTGCGCCCCTATGAATCGCTGGTGCTGCTGCGCCGGGAAGAGAGCTGATCCCCCGCCCGCCCGGCACACCCTGAACGCCCCTGCCGCAAATGCGGCGGGGGAATTTTTTTGCAAAAATCTGCTTCTGCCGCACAAACCGCCCGCCCGGCGCGTTATACTGGGTGAAAGGACAAAGGAAGGGGGCGAGGAGGTTGGACCTGTCCGCCCAATATGACAAGATCTACCGCTACTGCTGCTTTCATCTCCGGGACCCCCAGCTGGCCGAGGATCTGACCCAGGAGACCTTCCTGCGGTTTTACCGCCAGGCTTCCTACCAGGAGCAGGGCAAGGCGCTGGCCTACCTGTACACCATCGCCCGCAACCTCTGCCTGGATGCGGTGCGCCGCCGCCGGCCCGAGGCCCCGCTGCCCGACGACCACCCGGCGCCGGACCCCTACGCCCCGATCGACCGAACGCTGGCGCTGCGCCAGGCCCTGGACACCCTGCCGGCCGATTTGCGGGAACTGCTGCTCCTGCGCTATGTCAACGAGCTGTCGGTGGGGGACATCGCCGTGCTGACCGGTCTGTCCCGGTACGCGGTGTACCGGCGGCTGCGGGCCGGGCTGGCCGATCTGAAACATCTGCTGCGGGAGGAGGAATTGTGATGATTTCCCGGATAGACCCCAAGACCAGACAGGCGCTGCAGGCGGCCTTTGCCGTCCCGCCGCCGAGCCGCAAGGCGGAATTCCTGCGCAGTCTGCCGCCGCTGCCCCCGCCGGCCGGCGGACCGCTGTGGCTGGTGCGGGTGCAGCTGCGATACATCCGCAAGCGGGTCTGGCTGGCGGGGACGGCGGCGGCAGCCCTCTTCCTGGGGGCCGGGGCGCTGCCCGGCTGGAACGCCGACCGGGCCTGGGCCCTGTCGGCGCTGCTGCCGCTGGGGCTGCTGGCGGCGGCGGCCGAGCTGGGCCGTTCGGCTCCCTGCGGCATGGCCGAACTGGAACAGGCATGCCGCTACGACCTGCGCCAGCTGGTGCTGGCCCGGGCCTGGCTGCTGGGGCTGGGGCAGCTGCCGGTGCTGGCGGCCGCCCTGGCGGCGGCCGGACCGGTGTGGGGGGCTGCGGCGGCCCTTTACCTGCTGGCCCCCTACCTGCTGGCGGCCTGGCTCTGCCTGTGGGCGCTGGGGGTCTGCCGCGGGCCGGAAGCCCCCTTCGCCTGTGCGGCGGCCTGCGTGGGGGTGGCGGTGCTGCGCACGGCGCTGGAACAGGCCCCGCTGGCGCTCTACGCCCCCCCGGCCCTGTGGGGGTGGGGGGCCGCTGTACTGCTGGGTGCCGGGCTGACGGCCCGGCAGGCCCGCCGCTGGCTGGCGGCGCCCGGCGTGGGCTGAACCATCGGAAAGGAGAACCCAATGGAATACCAACTTGTACTGGACCGGGTCACCAAACAATACGGACCCAAGATCGCCTGCGACCGCATCAGCCTGCAGGCCGGGCCCGGGGTATACGGGCTGCTGGGGGCCAACGGCGCCGGCAAGACCACCCTGCTGCGGATGATCTGCGGGGTGCTGCGGCCCACTTCGGGCGACATCCGGTTTGCCGGCCTTGATGTGTCCAGCGAGGGCTACCGCGCCCGGCTGGGCTACCTGCCCCAGGACTTTGGCTACTACCCCGAGTTCACGGCGCTGGACTTCCTGCTCTACCTGGCCGCCCTCAAGGGGCTGCCCCGGGCGGCCGCCCGGCAGCAGAGCCGGGACCTGCTGGAACTCGTGGGCCTGACGGGGGAGGCCGGCCACCGGATCCGCACCTTCTCGGGCGGGATGCGCCAGCGGCTGGGCATCGCCCAGGCGCTGCTGGGCGACCCGCAGCTGCTGGTGCTGGACGAGCCCACCGCCGGCCTTGACCCCAAGGAGCGGGTGCGCTTCCGCAACCTGATCGCCCGGCTGGGCGCCCGGCGCACCGTGCTGCTCTCCACCCACATCGTCTCGGACGTGGAGCACATCGCCGGCACCATCCTGATTCTGAAAAGCGGCGTGCTGCTGCAAAGCGGCCCGCGGGACGCCGTTTTGCAGGCCGTGCAGGGCAAGGTCTGGACCTGCACCCTGCCGCCGGCCGAGGCCGAAGCCCTCTGCGCCCGCTACCCGGCCGCCGATACCTGCCCGGCGGGGGAGAAGGTGGCGCTGCGGCTGCTGGCCGACGCCTGCCCCTGCCCGGGCGCACAGCCGGCCGAGCCGACGCTCGAGGACCTGTATCTCTACCATTTCAGCGAGGTGAGCGAAGCATGAGGATGTTTTGGACCCTGGTCGGCTACGAATACCGCAAGATCTTCCGCCGCCGCGTGACCTGGGCGGCGCTGGTGCTGGCCGCGGCCTTTGCGGTCATCACCAGCCAGATCAACCTGCTGGGCGGGTATTATCTGGACGGCGAGCGGGTCAGCTCCAACCGGGCGCAGATGGCGCTGGACCGGTCCTGCGCGCTGACCCTGAGCGGCCGGGCGCTGGACAACGCCCTGTTCGGCGAGGCCGCGGCCGCCTATGCGGCCATCCCGGAGGACGCCGACCTCTACCAGCAGACCGAGGAATACAAGACCGTGGCCCGACCCTATGAGGAAGTGTGGGACCGGCTGGGCTTTTTCTTCTATGACGAACTGCGCGACCCGCGCCCGACCTGGGGGGATGATTTCTACGCCGCCCGCGACGCCTGGGTGGCCGACGGCATCGCGGACATGCAGGCGAGCCGGGCCACCAAGGCCGCGCTGCTGGACTGGAACGATGCGATCACCACCCCCTGGACCTTCCGCTGGACCACCGGGTGGAGGTGGCTGCTCATCAACATCGAGATGGCGGGCGACCTGGCGGCCTTCCTCGGGGCGGTGCTGTTGGCGACCCTCTTTGCCGGCGAGTACAGCCGCGGCACCGACCCGCTGCTGCGCAGCAGCCGCTACGGGCGCGGCCGGCTGGCGGCGGCCAAGCTGTTCACCGGCTTTACGGTCACGGCGCTGCTGTTTGCCTTTTTCGCCGCGCTGTATTTGCTGGATATGGGCCTGACCTATGGCTATGATGTGGGCGACGCGCCGCTGCAGCTGCTGCAGATCGGCTATGTCTACCCGCTGACGGTGGCGCAGGCGGCGGTGCGGGCGGTTGCCTGTGGCCTGGGCGGCGCGCTGCTGTTCGCGGCATTTTTGCTGCTGGCCAGCGCCGCGCTGCGCAGCGCTTTCCCGGTGGTGGTGGGCGCCACGGTGCTGCTGCTCCTGCCGATGTTCTTCGACTTTGACCCCACCAGCGTGCCGCTCTGGCCGCTGCTGCTCTTCAACCTGCTGCCCAGCCGGATGATGAAGTTCGAAAACATCTTCAGCCCCGCGCCCTATGATCTCTTCGGCGCCGTGCTGCCCCAGTACGTCGTCTTCCCGGCGGTGGCGCTGGTCCTCTGCCTGCCGCTGGCGGCCCTGGCCCTGCGGGCCTACCGCCGCCACCAGCCGGCTTGAGCGAAAAGGAGAAACCGCCATGCAAAACTTCCTGACGCTGCTGGGGTATGAGCTGCGCAAACTGCTGGCCCGCCGGGCCCTGTGGGTGGCAGAAGCCCTGCTCTGCCTGGTGTTCTGGTCCGCCTGGTCCGCCCTGCTGTTCGGTTGGGCCGGCGGCTATCTCGAATACGGGGTGTTCGGCCGCGGGGCCCGGGACTTCACCGCTCAGGTACGGGCCGCGATGGCAGCCGGCGACCTGGCAGGCCGGCCGATGGACGCGGCGCTCCTCACCGAAGCCGACGCCGCGCTCCGGGCGCTGCAGAGCGGACAGGCGGACCCGGCGGAGGTCCTCGGGTATCTCCCGGTCTTTCTCCAGCTGGAAAGACTGCCCGACCCGGCCGCCCGCCCGGCCGACTGGGCCCGGAACTTCTACGGCGATGTCCGCCGGCAGATGGTCGGGTCTCTGGCCGACCCGGACCTGCCGCCCCGGGTGCTGGCGGCGCTGCAGGCACAGGCGGCCCGCATCCCCGAACCCTGGCCCAACCGGCTGCCCCAGGCGTTCCGGCTGCTCCTGGACGATTCCCTGGCCGGCCTGGGGCAGACCGCCCTGGCCGCCCTGGGCCCGGTGCTGGTGCTGCTGGCCGGGGCGTTCCCGCGGGAGTATGCCACCGGCGTGGCGGTGCTGCAGCGGGGCGCCCGGCATGGTCGGGGCCGGCTGGCGGCGGCCAAGCTGCTGGCCGGCCAGCTGGCCGCCCTGGCGCTGACCGCTCTGCCTCTGGCCGGCGAGCTGCTGCTGACCCTGGCGGCCCTGGGCCCGGCGGGGGCCGGCGACCCGGTCCAGCTGGTGCTGGCCACACCGTACCCCCTCACCCTGGCGCAGGCGCTGGCGGTCCGGCTGCTCTGCCTGGCGGCGGCTGCCCTGGCGCTGGGGGCGGGCACGCTGCTGGCCGGCGCGGTGTTCGGCCGGGCAGTGCCGGCCCTGGTTGCGGCGCTGCTGGCCTGTTACGGCCCGGCCGCCCTGTCGCTGCCCGGCGGCGTCTGGGACTGGTGGCCCAGCCGGCTGCCCGCCCGCATTTTCCGGCTGCCGCCGGTTGCCCTGGGGCCGGTGGTGCTGCCGCCCTGGGCGGCGTTTGGCCTGGGCTACGCTCTGTGGGCGGCGGCGGCCGGGGCACTCACCCTTCGCCGGTTCAGCCGGGGGCGGCTGTAGCCTTACTCGCCCCGGCAGGCAAAAAAGTCGCCGGCGCCGTCACAGGCCGCATAAAAGGCTTCCCGCGGGTGGCCGATGCCCGCCCCGTGCAGCTGCCGGCGCAGCCAGGTCTCGTCCCGGCCGCTCTCCCGCAGGTTGTTTTCCATCACCCGGCCGTCGATCACCAGGTCGTACCACAGCCCGGTGTCCGGCGGGGTCAGGCCCAGGTCGGCCGCGGCGGCCGGGCGGCGGGGCGCCCGGGGCAGAAAGCTGATCTGCCCGTTTGTCTCCAGCATCGCGCTCTCCACATCGTTCAGGTCAAAATAGCCGGCCACCCGCGCCTGGGCCAGAAACTCGTTCAGGTCGATCCCCGCCCGCCCCAGCGCCCGCTTGCGGATCACCCCGTCCTTCATCAGCACAATGGTCCGCCCGCCCAGCACCAGCCGCACCCACAGGCTTTTGCAGGCGCCGTAATGGGCCAGCCAGGCCGCCGCGCCGTAGACCAGCAGGGCGGTGAAGGGGCGGTACCAGCTTTCCAGGTTGGTGGCCATCTCGGCGGCGATCGACCCCACCGTGATGCTGTTCACATAGTCGAACAGGCTCATCTGGGCGATCTGCCGTTTGCCGCCCAGGCGGGTGGTGGCGAACATCACGGCCAGCGAGACGATGCTCAGCACCGCCACCCGGCCGACCTCTTTCAGAATCTCCATGGATACACCTCACTGTTCCGGGGTCGCGCCTCGCCGTCAGGGCGGGGCGTCAGCGTGTCGAGTTCCTCGCCACGCTGCACAAGAGGCAACAGCCGCGCACGGCAATCGCCTAACGCGTCTGTTTCCCCTTGTGTATCCCCTTCGACAAAATTTTACGGCAAATCGCGCACTCGTCGCTATGCTCCTCGCACACAATTTGCCGCAAAAT
>DWWE01000089.1 GCA_019119835.1 Candidatus Gemmiger stercoravium
GCCGAAGCCCTGCGGGAAATCTCCGGCCGGTTGGAGGAAATGCCCGCCGACGAGGGCTTCCCGGCCTACCTGCCCAGCCGCCTGGCCGCTTTCTATGAACGCGCCGGCTATGTCCGCACCCTGGCCGGGGCGGAGGGCTCGGTGTCGGTCATCGGCGCCGTCAGCCCCCAGGGCAACGACTTCTCCGAGCCGGTCACCCAGAACACCAAGCGGTTCACCCGCTGCTTCTGGGCGCTGGACAAGAGCCTGGCCTATGCGCGGCACTACCCGGCCATCAACTGGAACGATTCCTACAGCGAGTACCTGGGCGATCTGTCCGAATGGTACTACGACAATGTGGGCCCCGACTTTACGGCCTGCCGCAGCCGCCTGGCCGACCTGCTGCTGCAGGAAAACAGCCTGATGCAGATCGTCAAGCTCATCGGCTCCGACGTGCTGCCCGACGACCAGAAGCTGACCATCGAGATCGCCCGGGTCATCCGGGTGGGCTTTTTGCAGCAGAACGCCTTCCACGCCGTGGACACCTACGTCCCGCTGGAAAAGCAGCTGAAGATGATGGAGGTCATCCTCTATCTCTATGACAAGTGCAGCGCCCTGGTGGCCAAACAGGTGCCGGTCAGCCGCCTGCTGGAGACCGGCCTGTTCGACCAGCTGGTCCGGATGAAGTACGACATCCCCAACGACGACCTGAGCGGCTTTGACAAACTGCGCGCCGAGATCGACCAGAAGCTGGCCGCCGCCGGCGCCGACGCCCGGGAAGGAGGGGCAGCAGAATGATTCTTGAACACATTGGCTTGTCCCAGATCAACGGTTCCCTGGTCGTGCTGGAGGATGTCCCCGGCGTGACCTACGACGAGATGGTGGAACTGCACCTGGAGGACGGCACCACCCGCCTGGGCCGCACCGTCATGGTGGAGGATGACCGCTGCGTGATCCAGGTGTTTGAGGGCGCCAACGGCCTGAGCCTGGGCAACACCCGCACCGTGCTCACCGGCCACCCGATGATGATGGACCTGAGCCCCGAACTGCTGGGCCGGGTGCTGGACGGTCTGGGCCGCCCCATCGACGGCCTGGGCGACATCTACCCGGTGGCCCGGCGGGATGTGAACGGCGCCCCCATCAACCCGGTCAGCCGGGTGTACCCGCGCAACTACATCCACACCGGCATCTCGGCCATCGACTGCCTGACCACCCTGATCCGCGGCCAGAAGCTGCCCATCTTCTCGGGCTCGGGCATGAAGCACAACGAGCTGGCCGTCCAGATCGTCAAGCAGGCCAGCGTGTCGGACGGTTCCGACTTCGCCATCGTCTTTGCCGCCATGGGCGTCAAGAACGACGTGGCCGAATATTTCCGCGATTCCTTTGTCAGCGCCGACGCCATGGACCGGGTCGTCATGCTGCTCAACCTGGCCAACGACCCTATCATCGAGCGGATCATCACCCCGCGGGCGGCCCTCACGGTGGCCGAGTACCTGGCCTTTGACCTGAACAAGAACGTGCTGGTCATCCTCACCGACATGACCAGCTACTGCGAAGCCGTGCGGGAGTTCTCCTCCTCCAAAGGGGAGATCCCGGCCCGCAAAGGCTTCCCTGGCTACCTGTATTCCGACCTGGCCAGCCTGTATGAGCGGGCCGGCATCATCAAGGGCAGCACCGGTTCGGTCACCCAGATCCCGATTCTCACCATGCCCAACGACGACATCACCCACCCGATCCCCGACCTGACCGGCTACATCACCGAAGGCCAGATCGTGCTGGACCGCGGCATGGACGCCACCGGCGTCTACCCGCCCATCTCGGTGCTGCCCAGCCTGTCCCGTCTGATGAAGGACGGCATCGGCGAAGGCTATACCCGCGCCGACCACGTCACCCTCTCCAACCAGCTGTTCGCCTCCTACGCCAAGGTGCAGGACGCCAAGGCGCTGGCCAGCGTCATCGGCGAGGAGGAACTCTCCGCCGGCGACAAGCAGCTGATGCAGTTCGGCCGCGCCTTTGAGCAGAAGTTCATCGGCCAGGGCAACACCGACCGCACGATGGAGCAGACCCTCGACCTGGGCTGGGAACTGCTGGCCGCGCTGCCCCGCAGCGCCCTGGACCGCTGCGACGACGAAACGCTGGACAAATACTACGAGCCGGCCAGGGCGCGCCTGCAGGCTGCGGCCCGCGGCTGATCCCGCAAAAAAGGAGGGAGCCGTATGGCCCAGCAAGTATTTCCCACAAAATCCAACCTGATGGCCACCCGCCGCAGCCTTGCGCTGGCCAGCCAGGGCTATGAGCTCATGGACCGCAAGCGCAACATCCTTGTGCGGGAAATGATGCGTCTGATCGACCGGGCCGCCGGCATCCAGGACAAGATCAGCGCCGCCTATGCCGAGGCGTATGCCTCGCTGCAGCGGGCCAACATCACCCTGGGCTCTGTGGGCGAATTCACGGCCAGCGTGCCGGTGGAACACGGCCTGCAGATCAACCGCCGCAGCGTCATGGGGGTGGAGCTGCCCACTGTCACCCTCAAGCCCAGCGCGCCGCTGGGGCTGTACTACGGGCTGGAATCCACCAACGGCACGCTGGATGTGGCCTACCTCAAATTCAACGAGGTCAAGAACCTGACGGTGGAACTGGCCGAGGTGGAGACCAGCGTCGTCCGCCTGGCCGAAGCCATCCGCAAGACCCAGAAGCGGGCCAACGCCCTGGGCAACGTCCAGATCCCCCAGATGCAGGCCACCATCAAGATGATCGACGAGGCGCTGAGCGAAAAGGAACGGGAGGAGTTCGGCCGGCTCAAGGTCATCAAAAATCAGAAGCAGAAGTGATCCGCGGCGCTCCGCAGGCGGCTGCGTTCCGGCTGCGGCGGACCCGTCCCCATCCTTCCCAACCTGCCCCGCACGGCGAATGAGCCGGCGGGGCTTTGTTTTGTGCGGTTTTGCCGTTCCCCGCGCCGTTTCGACCGAAACTGCGCCGCCGCCATTGTATACTGGCAAAGAACTTTGACGTTTGGCCGCCATCCGGCCGATCAGGAAAGGACGATGCCAACTATGCAATTCCGCAAAGCCAAAGGGCTGGCGGCCCTCACCCTGGCCGCAGCGCTCGCCCTGGCGCCGCTGACGCCGGCCCGGGCCGCCGCCACGCCCGGGGCCACCCGGGTGGCCGATACCGACACCTACAACAGCTACCGCCAGGTGCTGGGCAACCAGGACTCCACGCTGGAGGACGGCTGCGTCTGGGTGGACAAGACCGTCACCACCGGGCCCATCACCTTCACCGGCGACTCCGGCAGCGTCGTGGTGGACAACGACTCCGATTTCCTTGTGACCTACTCGGCCCTGGCCACCTCCACCCAGATCCTGTCCGAGACCCAGGCCCCGGTGGACGTGGTCTTTGTGCTGGATTTTTCGGCCAGCATGGCCTGGGGCCAGTACCAGGACGGCAAGGGCACGGTCACCGACCAGGCCGGCTCCCGGGTACAGGCGATGGTGGACGCCGTCAACGAAGCCATCGACCTGCTGGCCAACGGCAGCGAGGAAAACCGCGTCGGCATCGTGGTGTTCAACCGCGGGGCCCAGGTCATGCTGCAGCTGCAGCAGGTGGAGCCCAAGGCGGACAAAAACTACCTGGCCATCACCCACTGGAGCGCCACCCCCGGGGCCGACGACGGCAACAACGGCAACGTCCAGGTCACCAGCCAGATCGGGCTGCACCGCACCATCCCGCTGGATTCCTACACAAACATCCAGGCGGGGCTGTACGGCGGGCTGGAAATGCTGGCCGAGGCGGCTTCCACCACGGCGGAGATCAACGGCCAGACCGTGCCCCGCATCCCCAACCTGATCCTGATGTCGGACGGCGCGCCCACCACCTTTTCGGCCGCCGCCACGGGGGACGAATGGTGGAACGGGCTCACCAACACCCCCATCGGCACCGGGGACAACAACACCCCCCACAGCGGCAACGGCTTTCTGCCGCTGCTCACCGCCGCGTACATGAAAAACCGGGTCACCGCCCACTATGGGGCGGACGGCAGCAACCCCGCCCGCATCTACACCATCGGCTTTATGACCGCCCAGCAGAACGAGGGGATGCGCACCATGGCCGACCTGGTGCTGGAACCCGGCGCCTACTGGAACGCCCAGAACGAATTTTCCGCCACCGGCGTGCCGGCGGTGAACGCGGTGAACACCGCCTGGCAGCAGTACCGCGCCGGCACCGCCCCCACCGTCCGCTACACCCAGTCCGGCGGCGAGCGGGACTACACCGTCGCGGTGGCGCCCGAACCCTACAACCCCACCAGCCTTGTCTACCCCAACGCCTACTACCCGGCCGAAAATGCCGACGAACTGTGGGAAGCCTTCCAGCAGATCATCAACACCATCACCAACACCGCCAAGGGTCCCACCAAGGTGGAAAACGACGACCCGGTCCATTCCGGCTACCTGACCTACACCGACCCCATCGGGGAATATATGGAGGTCAAGCAGGTCAAATCCATCCTGTGGGCGGGCATCCAGTTCAAGCTGGAAGCCGGCTACACCGCCACCCCGGTGCCCCAGCCGGACGGCGGCACCCTGCAGACCTACACCGGCCACTTCGAGACCGACTCCGGCGGCAAGACCTTTGACAGCCCGGTCTACGGCCGCGGCAATGTGGACGACATCCTGATCACGGTGCGCACCGACGCCTCCGGCCGCCAGACCCTGCAGGTGGCCGTGCCCGCCTCGGCTATCCCCATCCGGGTGAACACCGTCACCCTGGATGTGGACAACACCCCGGTGGACAACCAGAACAACAACGCTTTTCCGCTGCGGCTGTGCTATACCGTGGGCCTGCAGGACGGGGTGGTGCGCCCCGACGGCACGCTGAACACCGACCCGGACCAGGGCGGCGTCAGCGCGGCCTACCTGGCCGACCATACGGTGGACGGGCAGGTCTGCTTCTACAGCAATCTGTATGAGGACGACCGCCAGGGCACCATCACGGTGGGCAGCGCCAACGCGGCGTTCACCTCGGCGGATACCAACCCCTTCTACTTCCTGCAGCAGCCCGTGCCCCTCTACCTGGACCCGGCCTGCACCCAGCGGGCCACCGGCAGCTTTGACCCCGACCGCAACTACTATTTCCTGGACAGCTACTACGCCGGCGTCGGCTCGGCGGTCACCGCCCGCACCCGGGTGGTCATGCGCAGCGGCAGCAGCCTGACCGACTGGGTTGAACTGACCGACAGCGGCTGGCAGATCCGGCAGGACGCCCCGCGCCGGGGCAACCTGTACGATCTGATCCGGCTGAAAGCCGGCAACCCCACCCTGACGGCGGTCTCCAGCTTTTACCCCACCTTTGAGGGCGACGACGCCCACAACGGCCGGTTCGTCAGCTACCTGGGCAACAACGGCCGGCTGGCGCTGGCAGCCCCGGCCTCGCTCACGGTGGTCAAAGCGGTGGAGGCAGAGCCCGGCCTGACCGCCCCGGCAAACAGCGTCTTTCCCTTCACCCTCACCATCCCCGGCAAGGCCAGCGAGATGGTGACGGCGGTGCGCCGCACCGCCGACGGCGCCCAGTCCGCCGAGGAACTGTCCTTCGACGGGGGCGGCGCGGCCGCCTTCGCGCTGCAGGCAGGGGAGAGCCTGACCATCCCCGACGTGCAGGGCATGGACTACACCGTGCGGGAAGAGACCGCCGGCCGGCCGCTGGGCTTTACCCTGACCGATGCGGCGGCGGAACCCGCCGGCAGCGGCAGTTTTACCCCGCAGGACAGCCAGGTGGCCGGCAGCATCGGGACCGACCCGGTCACCGTCACCTTCACCAACAGCTACGACGCCGCCTTTGTGCCGGGCACCGGGCCGTTCGAACTGCCGGTTGCCAAGACCCTGGCCGGCGACCGCACCGACTGGCAGGCCGGCGAACGGTACACCTTCCGCCTGCGGCCGGCCGACGGCACCAACCCCAACGCTGGGCTGCTCATCGCCCAGGATACCCTCACGCTGGACGCCGCCCACCCCACCGGCCGCTTTGTGCTGGACCCGGCCCGGCTGCTGCAGGACAGCCGGCTGGAGACGCTGCGCGCCCTGGCGGCCGCCCCCGCCAGCCCCGAGAGCGCCGCCCCCGACAAGGCCCCCGGCGCCACGCCGGTCCCCGCCAGCCCCGAGACGGCCGCCACCCCCGAAACCGCCCGCCGGCGCGCCAGCCCGGCGCAGCCCGGCCTGCAGACCCTGACCGGGGAGGCCGCCGCCCTCACCCCCGAGCAGGCGCGGGCGGTGCTGGGCGGCATCCCGGGGCAGTATACCTACTGGATCGAGGAGACCGGCGACCCCGACGCCCTGGCGGCGCAGGGCATCACGATGGACCGGTCCCGCTATGAGGTGACAATCACCATCACCGACGACGGCGCCGGCAGCCTGAGCGCCGCCCTCACCGGCTTTGTGCGGATCGCCGGGCCGGACGGCACGGCGCTGCCGGCCCCGGAACCGGTGGGGCAGGCGTCCTTTGTGAACACCGTCGCCCTGCCCGAACCCACCCCCCGGCCCACGGCCAGCCCGACCCCCACCCCCGACGCCACCCCGGATGCCACCCGGGACCCCGGCCGGCCAAGCTCCACCCCGGCGCCGGATGTGG
>DWWE01000090.1 GCA_019119835.1 Candidatus Gemmiger stercoravium
GGCGGCGACGACTTTGACCAGCGCATCATCGACTGGATGGCCGACGACTTCCAGAAGGAGAACGGCATCGACCTGCGCCAGGACAAGATGGCGGCCCAGCGGCTGAAGGAAGCCGCCGAGAAGGCCAAGATCGAGCTGTCCAGCGCCACCTCCACCAACATCAACCTGCCCTTCATCACCGCCGACGCCAACGGCCCCAAGCACCTGGACATGACCCTGACCCGGGCGAAGTTCAATGAGCTGACCTCCGACCTGGTGGACCGCACGATGGAGCCGGTCCGCAAGGCTCTGTCCGATGCCGGCCTGAAGCCCTCCGACCTGAAGAAAGTCCTGATGGTGGGCGGTTCCACCCGTATCCCCGCCGTCTATGACGCGGTCAAGAAGGAACTGAACTGCGAGCCCTTCAAGGGCATCAACCCCGACGAGTGCGTGGCCGTGGGCGCCGCCATCCAGGGCGGCGTGCTGCAGGGCGATGTCAAGGGCCTGCTGCTGCTGGACGTGACCCCGCTTTCGCTGGGCATCGAGACCCTGGGCGGCGTCTGCACCAAGATCATCGACCGCAACACCACCATCCCCACCAAGAAGAGCCAGATCTTCTCCACGGCGGCGGACAACCAGCCCAGCGTCGAGGTCAACGTGCTGCAGGGCGAGCGTGAGTTCGCCCGCGACAACAAGAGCCTGGGCACCTTCCACCTGGATGGCATCGCCCCGGCGCCCCGCGGCGTGCCCCAGATCGAAGTGACCTTCGACATCGACGCCAACGGCATCGTGCATGTCAGCGCCAAGGACCTGGGCACCGGCAAGGAGCAGAGCATCACCATCACCGCCTCCACCAACATGAGCAAGGACGACATCGACAAGGCGGTCAAGGATGCCGAACAGTATGCGGCCGAGGACAAGAAGCGCCGTGAGGAAGTGGATACCCGCAACAACGCCGACCAGCTGGTCTTCCAGATCGAGAAGGCGCTGGGCGAGTTCGGCGACAAGGTCTCCGCTTCGGAAAAGAGCGACATCGAGACCAAGGTCAGCGCGCTGAAGGAGGCCATCAAGTCCGGCAGCATCGACGACATCAAGTCCAAGATGGATGAAGCCCAGAAGGCGTTCTACGCTGTCAGCGAAAAGGTCTACCAGCAGGCGGCCCAGCAGGGCGGCCAGGCCCAGCAGCCCGGCGCCCAGCAGCCCGGCGCCGATGCCGGCAAGGCCGACGACGGCGCGGTGGACGCGGACTTCCACGAAGTCTGATAACAGCATGATCTGATCCCCAGGCCGCCGCCGGTACAGCCGACGGCGGCCATTGTGGGGCTGAACCAGAACAGTTAAGGTGTGATCCTATGGCAGAAAAAAGAGATTACTACGAGGTGCTGGGCGTCGGAAAAAACGCCAGCGAGGCCGAGATCAAAAGTGCCTACCGCAAACTTGCCAAGAAATACCACCCCGACCTGAACCCCGGCGATAAGGAAGCCGAGGAAAAATTCAAGGAAGTCAACGAGGCCAACGATGTCTTGTCCGACCCGGACAAGCGCAAGCGCTACGACCAGTTCGGCTTTGCCGGGGTCGATCCCAACTATGCCGCCGAGCAGGGCGGCTTCGGGGGCGCCGGCGGGTTCGGCGGCGTGGACCTGGGCGACATCTTCGGCGACATCTTCGGCGGCGGGTTCGGTGGTTTCGGCGGGTTCGGCGGCGGCCGCACCCGGGCCAACGCACCCCGCAAGGGGCACGACATCCAGGCCAGCGTGATCCTGACTTTTGAGGAGGCGGCCCACGGCTGCTCCAAAAAGGTCACGATCAACCGTCAGGAGACCTGCCCGGACTGCCAGGGGACCGGCGCGGCCCGGGGCACTTCCCCCGAAACCTGCCCCCACTGCGGCGGCCGGGGCTACGTCATGACCCAGCAGCGCACCCCCTTTGGCGTGATGCAGAGCCAGCAGCCCTGCCCCCACTGCGGCGGCACCGGCACGGTCATCAAGGACCCCTGCCGCACCTGCCGCGGCACCGGCAAGACCAGCACCCGCAAAACGCTGGAGGTGCGCATCCCCGCCGGCATTGACGATGACCAGAACATCGCGCTGCGCGGCCAGGGCGACGCCGGTTCCAACGGCGGCCCGGCCGGCGATGTGATCGTGCATGTGACGGTGCGCCCCGACCCGATTTTCCAGCGGGACGGCTACGACGTGACCGTGCGGGTGCCCATCACCTTCAGCCAGGCTGTGCTGGGGGATGAGATCGAGGTACCCACCGTGGACGGCCGGGTGCAGCAGCGCATCCCCGAAGGCACCCAGAGCGGGACCCGTTTCCGCCTGCGGGGCCAGGGCATCCAGTACCTCAACGGCCGCGGCCGGGGGGACCAGTACGTCATCGTGGATGTGGAGATCCCCAAAAAGCTGACCCGCGCCCAGCGGGAAGCCCTGCGCGCCTTTGACGATTCCCTCAAAGAGGACAATTACGAAAAACGCAAAGGCTTCTTCAAAAACCTGCGCGACCGCTTCGCCAACAACTGAGTCTGCCGGCGAAGCCCAGGCCCCCGCTTTTGCCGTCCGGCACAGCGGGGGCCTTTTTCGTGGCGCGGGGCCGGTTGCGCTGGCCGGGGTTTTGCGGTATAATAGCCGCGGATACGGCTGTTATACGCCTTTTGCGCACCGCTTCGCCGTCGTGGCCTGACGCCGGTTTGGCAACCGACTCCGGATGCGCAGGCATACCTTTCGGCTACGTTAGGGCATACCGCCGCCGAATCCGACTCAGTATACACCTGTGCGGGGCCTGATTGACGCACAGACGTTTCGCCGCAAGGCGGGGAAAGGCAGGGGACCGTGCAACACATCAAAGAATTCTGCCGCCGGCGCCGGGTCCTGCTGGCCGGGCTGGCACTGGCGCTGGTCAGCGCACTGGTAGCGGCCTGGGCCGGGTACGACCTGGCCGCCCGGGTGGACGGCCAGCCGGTATTCTCCATCGTCAACGACACCTACAGCCGGACGGTGGAACTGCAGGGGCTTTCCCAGACCCTGCCGCTGGCCGGCGGGCAGACGCTGTACGGCGTGCGGCTCAACCTGACCACCTACGACCACGCCTTTGCCACCGGCACCCTCCACGCCCGGCTCTGCCGGCAGGACGGCACCGTTCTGGCCGAAGGCAGCCTGCCCTGTGTGGAACTCAAGGATAACACCTTCGCCGCCGTGATCTTCACCGCACCCTACACCCCGGCGGCCGACGAAACGCTGCAGCTGGTCCTCTCGGCCGATGGCTTCTCTTCCGAGGAAGCCGCGCTGCCCCTGGGGCTCTGGGTCAGCGAGGGGGTGCAGCAACCGGCGGAAACCTCCGGCCTGACCGGCGCCATGCCGCTGACCGATGCCGCCGGCTCCCCCTGCGGCGGTACCGCCGCCATCCAGTATGTAGTGGACTATTCGGGGCATTGGTCCCGGGTGCTGTCGGCGGTGCTGGGGGCGCTTGGCTTTGCCGCGGTGCTGCTGGGCTTTGTGCTGCTGGCCCGCAAGGGGAAAATCTGGGTCGTGGTGCTGGGCTGCGGCGCACTGCTGGGGGTGGCTTTCGCGGTTTTGACCCCGCCGCTGGTGGGCCCCGACGAATACACCCACCTGGCCGCCAGCTATGAGATGGCCAGCGAACTGCTGGGCCGGCCCACCACCAACGGCGAGGCCGACGGCTGGCGGCTGCTGGTCCGCCCCTGTGATGCGCCCTACTTCTCGGCCCAAAGCGGCGACATCGGCATCTTTGCCTACAAGACCTACCTGTCCGGCCTGTCACAGACCGGCTGTGACCCCGTTCCCTCGGTGGCCAGCGACTTTACGGTGGGCGGCCGGGTCAACAGCCTGCTGTATCTGGGCCAGACGGGCGGCATCGCCCTGGCCCGGGTGCTGGGTCTCGGCTTCCACGGCATGCTGCTGGCCGGGCGGCTGGGCAACCTGCTGCTCTACCTGCTGCTGGCGGCGCTGGCGGCGGCGCTGGCCCCGGCGGCTGTCCGCGGGGCGGCGGCCTGTGTGGCCCTGCTGCCCCAGACCCTGCAGCTGGCGGGCAGCCTTTCGGCCGACGCCGCCGTGCTGGGGCTGGTGTTCAGCTTTACCGCCCTCTGCCTGGCCCTGCGGGAACGCCCGGCCGCCCGCTGGCAGCTGCCGCTGCTGGTGGTGCTGGCCGCGGCCATCGGCCCGGCCAAGGCGATCTATTTGCCGGTGGTGCTGCTGGTGCTGGCGATCCCCGCCGCCCACCTGGACCCCCGCGGCCCCGGGGCGGCTCCGCTCTCGCTGAAACTCGGCAAACGGCAGGCCGCCCTGCCCGCCGGCCAGCTCGTCAAGGCGCTGGCGCTGGTGCTGGCCGCCGTCGGCTGGGTGTGGCTCAACCTGGGGGCGCTGCTCTACGCCACCCGGGATGTGGACAACGTGGGCCTGACCCGCGCTGCCGTTGCCGTGGCAATCGCCGCAGCGGTGCTGGGCTTTGTATACTACAAGGTGCACAGCCACCCGCTGGGGCGCCGGGTCTTTTTCGGGGTGCTCATCGCCGGGCTCTGCATTGTGGTGCCGGTGGCCTTCTGGCGGCTGACCCACATGTGGGGCGGCCTTACCCCCGAACAGCTGGTGAACAGCATCCAGCCCAACGGCGATTCCATCTACACCTACTCGGCCGGCTACATCTGCCGCAACCTGCCCGCCACCATCAAGCTGCTGCTCCGCTCGGCCAGCGCCCAGGGGGCTGCCTGGCTGCAGGGGCTGCTGGGCACCGCGCTGGGGGAACCCATCGTCTATCCCATCCAGGTGTCCTGGGTGCTGGGGGTGGGGCTGGTGCTGTCGCTGCTGGCGGCAGCGCTGCCGGCGGCGCCGGCGGCGGGGCTGCCGGCCCGCACCCGGGCGGGCGGCTGGCTGCTGGTGGCCTGCGTGGTCGGCCTGACCTTCTTCGCCGCCCTCAGCTGGACCCCCATCAACTACGACACCATCTTCGGGGTGCAGGGGCGGTACTGGCTGCCGGTGCTGCCGCTGACCCTCTGGCTGCTGGGCGGCACCCGCACCTTCACGGTGCAGCGGCCGGTGGCCCGCAGGGCGGTGCTGGCGGTGCTCTGCCTTACTTCGTTGGTCATCCTGCAGGGCGCGGGTCTTTACGCGGCCTGGCAGATGTCATAAAATCCAATTTCACACCCAAACAGAAAGGAACATTCCCATGACTGTCGCAAGAGATACCATCATCATCGACATCCTCAACAACGACCCCGCGCAGGGCTGCGTGCCCATCTTCCAGAACGCCGGGATGCACTGCCTGGGCTGCATGGCTGCCCACGGCGAGACCGTCGAGCAGGCCTGCATGGTCCACGGCCTGGACCCCGACGCGCTGGTGGCCCAGCTCAATGACTACTTTGCCAAGCAGTAACCTGCCGCATCTGGATGCCCGCCTGCGGGCGGCGGCCGACTTTGTGCGGCCGGGCGCTGCGGCGGCGGACATCGGGTGCGACCACGGCAAACTGAGTGCATGGCTGGCGGGCAGCGGTCGCTGCCCGCTGGTTTTTGCCTGCGATCTGCGGGAAGGCCCGCTGGCAAAGGCCAGGGCCACCTGCGCCCCCTGGGGCGACCGGGTCCGGTTCCGGCTGGGGGCGGGGCTGTCGGTACTGCAGCCGGGCCAGGTGCAGGACATCGTCATCGCCGGCATGGGCGCCCAGACGATTCTGGAGATCCTGGACGACGCCCCCTGGGTGCGGGACCCGGCGTACAACCTGGTGCTGGTGCCCGCCACCAAACACAGCGTGCTGCGCCGGGGGCTGGTCCGCCGCGGGTTTGCCCTGCAGGCGGAACGGCTGTGCCGGGCGGCCGGGCGCTGGTATGCGGTGATGAATGCCCGCTATGCCGGCACCCCGGCCGAGCCCGACGGCCTGTTTTGCCTGTGCGGCCGGGTGGAAGGCCAGCCCGGTGCCGACGAGTACCGCGCCCAGCAGATGGGGAAGCTGAAAAAATACCGCAGGGGTCTGCCCGACGGCCCCGAAGCCGCCGGGGTGGACGCCCTGCTCAAGGAAATGGAGGCAGGAAGATGGCCGTGACCGTACAACAAGTGTTTGAGGAACTCAGGCGGCTGGCGCCGGTGGAACTGGCCTGCAGCTGGGACAATGTGGGGCTGCTGGTGGATGCCGGCCGCCCGGTGACCCGCATCGCCACCGCGCTGGACATCACCCCCGCGGTGGTGAAGGAGGCCGCCGGCCGCGGCTGCGAGCTGATCGTCGCCCATCACCCGGTGATCTTCCATCCGCTCAAGACGCTGTCGGCCGGGGATGTGCCGGCGCGGCTGCTGGCGGCGGGCATCTCGGGCATCTGTATGCACACCAACCTGGATGCGGCCGAGGGCGGCGTCAATGACACGCTGGCCGGCATCCTGGGCATCCGGGAGGCGGAGCCCTTTGCCGAGGGCTGCGGCCGCATCGGCCGGGTGGAAGCCACCAGCGCCGAAGCCCTGGCGCGGCTGTGCGCCGCCCGCCTGGGCGCCCACCCCCAGTATGTGGAGGCCGACCGCCCGATCAGACGACTGGCCGAGGTCAGCGGGGCCGGCGGCAGCTATCTGGAGGAGGCGCTGGCCCTGGGGGCCGACTGCCTTGTCACCGGCGAGGCCGCCCACCATGTGGCGCTGGCCGCCCGCGCCCACGGCATGGGGCTGGTGGTGGCCGGGCACTGGGGCACCGAACACCCCATCGCCGCGGTGCTGGCCCAAAAGCTGGCCGCGGCCTTCCCCGGGCTGGAAGTCCGCCCCGCCGAGACCGACACCGATCCCTTCGCCTACCTGTAACTCCCAAAGGAGGAAAAACCATGGCACTGGACGCCGCCACGCTGGCGCTGGTCACCCAAGAACTCAGGACCACCCTGCTGGACGCCAAGATCGACAAGATCTTCGAACCCACCCGGGACGAGGTCCTCATTACGCTGCGCACCCGCACCGATACCTACCGGCTGCTGCTGTCGGCCCGCAGCGGGTCCTCCCGCGTCTGCCTGACCGAAGAGAGCTTTGAAAATCCCCTCACCCCGCCGGGGTTCTGTATGCTGCTGCGCAAACATCTCACCGGCGGCCGGCTCATTGACCTGCACATGGAGCCCGGCGACCGCATCGTCTTTTTCGACTTCCGCTGCACCAACGAGATGGGCGACCTGGTGGTGAACACGCTGGCCGCCGAGCTCATGGGCCGGTACTCCAACCTGGTGCTCATCCAGGGCGGGCGCATCATCGACGCCCTCAAACGGGTGGATTTTGAGGACAGCGAGATCCGCCAGCTGCTGCCGGGCCTTGCCTACACCCTGCCGCCCAAGCCGGGCAAGCCGGACTTCCTGGCCGTCAGCTCGGCGGCGCTGGTGCAGGCGGCCTGCCAGACCGACCTGCCGGTGGCCCAGGCGCTGGGCAAGGCGGTGGGCGGCGTGGGGCCGGTGGTGCTGCGGGAAGCCTGCTGGCGGGCCTTCGGCGGCGAGACGCCGCTGGCCGCCTGCGACCTGGAGGAAGCGCAGCGCCGCGCCCTGTGCGCCGCGCTGGATGAACTGAAAGCCGAACATGCCGCCGGCGGGCACCCCACGGCGGTGCGGCTGCCCCGGGCCGACGGCAGCCAGAAGCCCACCGAGTTCAGCTTTTTTGTGCCCCGGCAGTACGGCCCCGCCGCGGTGCTGACCACCTACCCCGACTACAGCCGGATGCTGGAGGACTACTACGCCACCAAGGACCGGGCCGAGCGGCTGCGCCAGAAAAGCCGGGAACTGTACAAGGCGGTCCACAACCTCTACGAGCGGTCGGTGCGCAAGCAGGCTGCCCGGCGGGAAGAGCTGGCCCAGAGCGAGAAGGCCGACACCCTGCGGCTGTACGGCGAACTGCTGCAGGCGAACCTCTGGGCTTTTCGCAAGGGGGACCGGCAGGTCACGGTGGACAACTACTACACCGGCCAGCCGGTGACCATCCGGCTGGACCCCCGCCTCGGCCCCAACGAAAACGCCCAGAAATATTTCAAGGACTACAAAAAGAAGCAGACCGCCCACGCGATGCTCAAAAAACTGCTGGCCGAAGGGGAACAGGAGATCGACTACCTGGCCACCGTCCTCTATGAAGTGGACGCTGCCCCCGGCGAGCAGGCTCTCAACGAGATCCGCGCCGAGCTGAAAAGCCAGGGCTATCTGAAATACTACAAACAGCGGGACAAGCGCCAGAAACCCGCCGACTTCCTGCGCTACCGCTCCAGCGACGGGTTCGAAATCCTGGTGGGGCGCAACAACCTGCAGAACGACAAACTGACCCTGCACACCGCCCGGGGCAAGGACCTGTGGTTCCATGTGCAGAAAGCCCCCGGCAGCCATGCCGTGGTTCTCAGCCACGGGCAGGAGATCCCCGACGCCACCCGGGAGGAGGCCGCCGGGCTGGCGGTGCTTCATTCCAGCCAGAACGGCGGGGCCAAGGTGGCGGTGGATACCACCGAGGTCAGGAACATCTGGAAAGCCAACGGCGCCAAGCCGGGTATGGTGCTGTACGAGGTGTACACCACCGTCTATGTCACACCCCGCCCAGGGCTGGAAGAAGAACTGCGCCGCAACGAGGCCGACTATCGCCGGCAGTCCGGCGGCAGGTGACCGCCGCCCCGGTAAAGGCCCCCGACGGATGCTTCCGGCGGTCCCGGCGGCAAAGAATGCCCGCACCCCCTTGACAAGCCCGGGGTGCGGGTGTATTCTGAGGTTGCATTTAGAAGATTGTCTAAATGTCTACGGGCGGCGCCCGCTCCCGGTTCGGCCGGCAGGGCAGGGGGCCGCCGGCAGCCACACACCCGGCGCAGCGCCGGGCAGCGGTCCGGGCAGCCGGACCTTTCAAGGAGGGCGCTTATGCTTCATATCACCCATTTCTCCAAGCGGTACGGCCCGGGGCACTATGCGGTGCGGGATCTGACCCTGCATGTGGCCCCCGGCGAGATCTACGGGTTTCTTGGCCACAACGGCGCGGGCAAATCCACCACCCTGCGGGCGGTGGCTGGCGTGCTGGATTTCACCGAAGGGGAGATCACCATTGACGGGCACTCCATCCGCACCCAGCCGGTGGAGGCCAAGCAGGCCATGGCGTTTTTGCCCGACAACCCCGATCTGTATGATTTCATGACCGGCATCCAGTATCTGAACTTCATCGCGGACATCTGCGGCATCCCGGCGGAGCTGCGCACCCAGCGGATCGGCCGCTATGCCGACGCCTTCGCCCTGACCGGGGACCTGGGCGGTCCGGTGGGCGGCTACAGCCATGGCATGAAGCAGAAACTGGCCCTGATCTCGGCGCTGATCCGCCAGCCCCGGCTGCTCCTGCTGGACGAACCCTTCGTCGGGCTGGACCCCAACGCCGCCTACACCCTCAAACAGATGCTGCGCCAGCTCTGCCGGGACGGCGGGGCGGTGTTCTTCTCGACCCATGTGCTGGAGGTGGCCGAGAAGCTCTGCGACAAACTGGCGATCCTGAAAAACGGCCGCCTGATCGAAGCCGGGCCCACCGCCGAGATCGTGGGCAAAAGCAATCTGGAGGAGGTCTTCCTCCAGCTGGAACGGGAGGAGGCGGCCCAATGAAAGCCTTTCGTGCCCTGCTGCGGGTCAGCATGACTGCGCTGCTCCGCTCGATCTCGCCGGGCCGGGGCGGCCTGGCGCTGGCGGTGGGGGTGCTCGCGCTGGTGCCGCTGCTGCTCTCGCTGTCGCTGGGCGCCGCGCTGACGGCGGCGCTGGCCCCGCTGGGGGCGCTGGATCTGCTGCCCGGCTTCCTCTGCCTGATGGGCGTCCTGCTGGCCTTCTTCCTGACCGCCTTCGGGGCGGGCGGCCTGCTCTTCGGCGGCAAGGACAACGACCTGCTGCTGGCTCTGCCGATCCCCGACTGGATGCTGCTCGCCAGCCGGCTGCTGGCCGTCTACCTGGAAAACCTCTTTCTCTTCGCCCTCACCCTGCTCCCCGGCATGGTGGTGTACAGCCTGGGGGCGGCCCGCCCGCTGGGGCTGCTGCTGGCGCTGCCGGTGGCGGTGTTCGGTGCGGTGGTGCCGGCGGTGCCGGCGGCGCTGGTGGGCTGGGCCCTTACCTGGGTGACCAGCCGCGCCAGGCACAGCGCCCTGCTGGCCAACCTGGGGTATGGCGCGGTGATGCTGGGCTGTTTTGCGCTGTCCATCGGCATCAACCTGTCCACCCGCACCGCCGTTGCCCGGGGCGAGCTGACCGTCCGTGCCCTGGCCGACGCCTTCCGGGGGCCGATGTGGCTGTTCGGCCGCATGGGTGCCGCCTGCACCGGCGACCCGGCCGCCCTGGCGGTCACGCTGCTGGCCGGCGTGCTGCCGGCAGCGGTTTTTGTGGGAGCGCTGCGGGGGCGGTACCGCCGCCTGCTCACCCGGATGAGCGCCCGGGCCGGGCACAAAAAGTATCGCCTGACAGCCCAGCGCCGGGCGGTGCCGCTGACGGCGCTGCTGCGCAAGGAGGCCGGCCGCTTCTTCAACACCCCCATCTACCTGTTCAACACCGCCTTCGGGCTGATCTTGCTGGCTGCCTTCACGGTGTTCACCTGCCTGCAGGGGGACCGGATGCTGACCTGGCTCGCCCGGGAAACCGGCCTGGCTCTGACCGGGGCGGACCTGTACGGGGTGACGGTGGGAACGGTCTGCCTGCTGCTGGGGACCGTCTCCACCACCAGCGTTTCCCTCAGCCTGGAAGGCCGCTGCTTCTGGCTGCTCAAGTCGCTGCCGATCCCCGCGTCCCGGCTGCTCGGGGCCAAGGTGTGGTTCAACCTGCTGGTGGGCTGGCCGGTCACAGTGGTCTGTTCGGCGGCGCTGTGGTGGTCGCAGGGGTTCACCCCGCTGCAGGGGGCGGCCCTCCTGCTGGTCAGCGCCGGGGTGGCGGCCCTCACCTCGCTGGGCGGCGCGGCCGCCAACCTGCGCTTCCCCCGGCTGGACGCCGCCAACGATACCATCGTCTGCAAACAGTCCCTGTCGGCCGTTCTCGGCATCTTCGGGGGCATGGCCCTGGTGGGGGTCGGCATCGGGCTGTACCTGGGGCTGCTGTCCGCCCTGCCGCTGGAACTCTATCTGCTGGGCTGCACGGCGGTGCTGGCCCTGGGCAGTCTGCTGCTGGCTCTCTGGCTGCGCACCGCCGGCCCCCGGTACATCCGGGCCCTGTGAGCCGGACTCCTTTTCGATTCGCCTGCAGGAAATTTTTCCCACGCCCCGCCGGCCCTGTAGCCGGCGGGGCTTTTCTGTGGTATACTATTATTAAGTAAGAGATACAATAGGAGATACCGGGCCTTCCGCCCGGGCCGAAAGGGGAAATCCTCATGCGCCGCCGTCTTTCTTCCGTTCTGGCTGCCGCTCTGCTGCTGGCCGGCTGTCAGGCCGCCGATCCCGCCCGGCCGGCGCCCACCCCGTCGCCCTCCGCCGCTCCGGACCCTGTTTCCACGGCGGACCCCGCTCCCACCGCGGCGCCGGAGACCCTCACGCTGGACTATGACGAGATCCGCCCGGTGGCCTATCTGGCCACCTGGCCGGCCTCCCAGTGCAGCGGCTATTTCACCGTCAGCCGGGACGGGCGCTGGGGGCTGATGCGGGCCGACGGCACCGAGCTGCTCGCCTGCGCCTCGGCGGTGCCGATCTCCTGCTGCGGCGTGGGGCAGCACTGGATCTACTGGCCGCAGCCCGCCCTCGGCTGGGATGCGTTCGACGCGCTCTCGGCCGAGCTGGAGGCGGCGGGGGACGGTTCCCTCTGCCCGGGGCATGGCATGATGGCGGATTCCTTCCTCTATGACCTGGACGCCGGCCAGATCGTTTACTACCGCTATACCGCCCCCAGCGACATCTACCCGATGGAGGAGGATGCCTGGCAGAAATACGGCGGCCTGCTGCCGGTCTGCCCGGTCCACCTGACCCGGGAGAGCGAGGAGGACCCCTGGTCGGTCGGGGAGCGGCAGGGGAGCTGGTTCTATATCGGGCAGGACGGCGAGGCCGTGCGGCCGAACCGGGACGGCGAAGCGGTGGAAGCCGTCGCAGCCGGCTGGTTCTACCGGGAAGCGCTGGCCCCGGTGAAGGTGGACGGCCGCTGGGCCTACCTGGACCGCAGCGGCCGGCTGGCGACCGAAGCGGTCTATGACCCGGTTTACCGCGGAAACTACAGCGAAACCGAAACGGCGCCGACCCAGGCCGCCTGCCTTCAGAACGGCTACGCCGCCGTCAGCCGGGACGGGCGCTGGGGCCTGCTGGCCGCCGACGGCGCCGAGGTGATCCCCTGCGAGCAGCCGGGCGTCGCCTGGGAAGGCACGACCCTCTGGGTCAAGTCGGAGGACGGATGGCGGAAACAGGAGCTGCCCCGCTCTTCCTGAGCCCGGCCGGGGCGTTTTTTGCCCTCCGGGACTGCCGGCGGGGACAGGGCGGGCTGTCAAGAGGCTGGAACGTAAAATTTTTTCAAAAAAATTTTGTAAATCAGCCAAAAAACACTTGCAACGCCGGGGAGGGTATGGTATACTAACCCATGGCTGCGAACGGCTTGTACGAACATCCGTTCGATACAAAGCCGGCGATATGCGTTGATGCGGGAGGTTGCCGCGCTTCTTGTGCCCACAGGAAGATGCGGGTTTTTCCGCGGAGTATGTCCGATCTTAGAACCGGGCGAAAGAATTACGGATGCGAAGGGATATGTACGGCGCTGCATTCTGCGGCACGGACCAATGTCCGCGATGCTTTGCGAGGATTCTTTCCGGGGGAACTGCCGAGCGGTTCACCGGATTTTCTCATGCAAACAGGTCGAACACCCGGAAGCGTGTGTGATTTATCGGCTCGCCTAAGGCAAAACAAATTTAGGAGGCGAATGGAATGGCAGTCAAAGAAAAAATCAGAATTCGGTTGAAGAGCTACGATGCATCCCTGATCGATGCGGCCGCGGCCAAGATCGTGGAGACCGCGAAGCGCACCGGCGCCCGCGTGTCCGGCCCGATCCCCCTGCCCACCGACAAGGAAGTCGTCACGATCCTGCGCGCTGTCCACAAGGACAAGGACAGCCGTGAGCAGTTCGAGACCCGCACCCACAAGCGTCTGATCGACATTCTGAAGCCGTCCAACCGGACGGTCGAGGCTCTGATGAGCCTGCAGCTCCCCGCGGGCGTTGACATCGAAATCAAGCTGTAAACCCTGTGAGCGGCGCTCACGCCGGCCCGAGCGGCCGTGTTACGCTGACCGTCGGCAAAGCGCCGCAGGGCAAACGCAAGAATCGAGCAATGACCGCGGAGAGGTCATGTTGATGGGCCACCCCACCAACCAATAACCTTTTTTAGGAGGACAAACACAATGCAAAAAGGTATCATCGGCAAGAAGCTGGGCATGACCCAGCTGTTCGACGAGAACGGCAAGGTCATCCCCGTCACCGTCATCGAGGCCGGCCCCTGCACCGTCGTGCAGAAGAAGACCGTGGAAAGCGACGGCTACCAGGCCGTGCAGCTGGGCTTTGGCGAAGTCTCCGCCAAGAAGGTCAACAAGGCCGCCAAGGGCCACTTTGACAAGGCGGACACCGCCGCCAAGCGCACCCTGCGCGAGTTCCGTCTGGACGACATCAGCGCCGTGAACGTCGGCGACATCCTGAAGGCGGACGTTTTCGCCGCCGGCGACAAAGTGGATGTGGTCGGCACCTCCAAGGGCAAGGGCTACCAGGGCGTTATCAAGCGCTTCGGCCAGCACCGCCTGCGCGAGAGCCACGGCACCGGCCCTGTCAGCCGTCACGCCGGTTCCAACGGTTCCACCTCCACCCCGTCCCGCGTGTTCAAGGGCAAGAAGCTGCCCGGCCACATGGGCGCCGTGCGGGTGACTGTGCAGAACCTGAGCATCGTCAAGGTCGATGCCGAAAACAACCTGATCGCTGTCAAGGGCGCCATCCCCGGCCCGAAGGGCTCTGTGGTGACCATCCACGACAGCGTCAAAGCGTAAGGGAGGAAAACACAATGGCTAAATTTGATGTCGTCGATATGAACGGCAAGAAAGTTTCCACCGTTGAGCTTTCCGACGCCGTCTTCGGGATCACCCCGAACGAGAAGGCCGTCCACGAGGCGGTCGTCAACTTCCTGGCCAACCAGCGCCAGGGCACCCAGAACACCAAGATCCGCAAGGAAGTGCGCGGCGGCGGCAAGAAGCCTTGGCGCCAGAAGGGCACCGGCCATGCGCGCCAGGGTTCCATCCGCGCTCCGCAGTGGACCCACGGCGGCGTCGCCCTGGGCCCCAAGCCCCGCGATTACAGCTACCGCATCAACAAGAAGGTCAAGCGTCTGGCCGTGCTCAGCGCCCTGTCTGACAAGGCTGCCAACGGCAACATGATCGTGGTGGACAAGCTCGCCACCGAAGAGTACAAGACCAAGACCGTCGTGGCGATGCTGGCCGCTGTGGGCGCCGGCAAGAAGAACCTGGTCGTCAACGATGTGGTTGACGCCAAGTTCGTCAAGAGCGCCGCCAACATTCCGGGCGTCAAAACCACCACCGCCACCAGCGTGAACACTTACGACGTTGTCAACGCCGAGAAGATGATCATCAGCGTGGATGCGGCCAAGAAACTTGAGGAGGTACTGGGCTGATGAAATTCGCACAGGATATCGTTCTCGCCCCCGTCATCACCGAAAACTCCATGGCGGGCATCGCGGAAAAGAAGTACACCTTCAAGGTTGCCACCGACGCCACCAAGATCGACATCGCCAAGGCGGTGGAAGAGCTGTTCGGCGTCAAGGTTGCGAAGGTCAACACCATGAACGTGCGCGGCCGTTTCCGCCGCCAGGGCCTGCATGGCGGTTACACTGCCAAGAGCAAGAAGGCCATCGTCACGCTGACCCCCGACTCCAAGGAGATCGAGTTCTTCACCAGCATGACCTGATCGGGCAGAGCCTGATCTGTTCGGAACCCCGCCGAGGGGTTCGGTTATGGGGATATGACCCCGATAATAAGTCATAAGATACCAAAAGGAGTAAAACAATGGCGATCAAAAAGTATAAGCCGACTACGCCCGGCCGCCGCGGCATGACTGTCACCGACTACAGCGTGCTGTCCAAGGTCGAGCCCGAGCGCAGCCTGCTGCAGCCTAAAAAGAAGCACGCCGGCCGCAACAACACCGGCAAGATCACCGTCCGCCACCACGGCGGCGGCAACCGGGTCAAGTACCGTGTCATCGACTTCAAGCGCAACAAGTTTGATGTCCCCGCCACCGTCATGACCCTGGAGTATGACCCCAACCGCTCCGCCTTCATCGCCCTGATCCAGTACGAGGACGGCACCAAGAACTACATCCTCGCCCCGGACGGCCTGAAGGTCGGCGACAAGGTGATGGCCGGCCCCCACGCCGACATCAAGCCCGGCAACGCCCTGCCTTTCGAGAACATCCCCGTCGGTACCATGATCCACAACATCGAGCTGTACCCGGGCAAGGGCGGCCAGCTGGTCCGCTCCGCCGGCGTGATGGCGCAGCTGATGGCCAAGGAGAACGGCTACGCGCTGGTGCGCCTGCCCTCCGGCGAGATGCGCAACATTCCGCTGAACTGCATTGCCTCCATCGGCACCGTGTCCAACGTTGACCACGAAAACGTCAACCTGGGCAAGGCCGGCCGCAAGCGCCACATGGGTGTGCGCCCCGGCAGCCGCGGCACCGTCATGAACCCCTGCGATCACCCGCACGGCGGCGGCGAAGGCCGCGCCCCGGTCGGCCATTCCAGCCCGCGCACTCCGTGGGGCAAGCCGGCCCTGGGCCTCAAGACCCGCAAACACCATGCTCGCTCCGACAAGTTCATCGTCAAGCGCGCCAAAGGTTAAGGGAGGTAAAGTACTATGTCTCGCAGCACCAAAAAAGGCCCTTACGTCCTGCCTTCTCTGATGAAGAAAGTCGAAGCCATGAACGAGAGCGGCAAGAAGAGCGTCGTCAAGACCTGGAGCCGCGCCTCCACCATCTTCCCGGAGTTCGTCGGCCACACCTTCGCCGTTCACGACGGCCGCAAGCATGTGCCTGTCTATGTGACCGAGGATATGGTCGGCCACAAGCTCGGCGAGTTCGCCCCCACCCGGAAGTTCTCCGGCCATGCGGGCGGCAAGACTGCCGGTAAGTAAGAGAGGAGGAGCAAACAATGGAAGCACGGGCTATTCTCCGTTACGCCCGCATCAGTCCCCGTAAGGTTTCGATCGTGATGGATCTCATCCGCAACAAGCCTCTGGACGAAGCGCTGGCTATTCTGCAGTATACCCCGAAGGCGGCCTGCGAGCCCCTTCTCAAACTGGTCAACTCCGCCGCGGCCAATGCTGAAAACAACTTCAACATGGACCGCAGCAGCCTGTATGTGGCGGAATGCTATGTCTGCCCCGGCCCCACCCTGAAGCGGATCATGCCGCGGGACCATGGCCGTGCGTACCGCATCCTGAAGCGCACCAGCCACATGACGGTCGTTCTGAAAGAGAAAGAGTAAGGAGGTAAACAAATGGGCCAGAAAGTCAATCCCCACGGCATGCGCGTGGGTGTTATCAAAGATTGGGACAGCCGCTGGTTTACCTCGAAGCAGGCCTTCGGTGACACCCTCGTGGAGGATCACAAGATCCGCAAGACCCTGAAGAAGCAGCTGTACTCCGCCGGCATCCCCAAGATCGAGATCGAGCGCACGGTGGACAGCCAGACCGGCACCCCCCGGGTCAAGGTCAATGTGTTCTGCGCCAAGCCGGGCATGGTCATCGGTAAGGGCGGCGCCGAGAGCGCCAAGCTGGAAAAGCAGCTGGCCAAGCTCACCGGCAAGAACGTCAACCTGAACATCGTTGAGGTCAAGGGCACCAGCACCAACGCGCAGCTGGTTGCCGAGGACGTGGCCTCCCAGCTGGAGCGCCGCATCGCCTTCCGCCGTGCGATGAAGCAGGCCATCCGCAACGCCATGCAGCCCCGCGGCGGCGTGCCGGCCAAGGGCATCAAGGTCACCTGCTCCGGCCGTCTGGCCGGCGCCGACATCGCCCGCGTGGAAAGCTATCACGAGGGCACCATCCCCCTGCAGACCCTGCGCGCCGACATCGACTACGGGTTTGCGGAAGCCAACACCACCTACGGCAAGGTGGGCGTCAAGGTCTGGATCTACAAGGGTGAGATCCTGAAGGGCGCCAAGCCGGCTGCCAAGAAGGAAGGAGGCAAACAGTAATGTTACTGCCGAAACGTGTTAAATATCGCCGCGTGCAGCGCGGCCGCATGACCGGTAAGGCCATGCGCGGCAACAAGGTCAACCAGGGCCAGTACGGCCTGGTGGCGCTGGAGCCGGCGTGGATCACCTCCAACCAGATCGAAGCCTCCCGTGTTGCCATGACCCGTTATATCAAGCGCGGCGGCAAGGTCTGGATCAAGATTTTCCCCGACAAGCCTGTCACCGAAAAGCCGGCCGGCACCCGCATGGGCTCCGGCAAGGGCAGCCCGGAATACTGGGTGGCGGTGGTCAAGCCCGGCCGTGTGCTGTTTGAGCTGGCGGACGTGGACGAGGCCACGGCCCGCGAGGCTCTGCGCCTGGCTTCCCACAAACTGCCGGTGCGCTGCAAGTTCGTCAAGCGCGAAGAAATCGACACTGTGAAGGAGGGCGACGCTGAATGAAAGCCACTGAACTGCGCGAAATGACCGATGTTGAGCTGGCTAAGCAGCTCAAGGATCTGAAAGCCGAACTGTTCAACCTGCGCTTTCAGCACGCCATCAACCAGCTGGAAAACCCGCTGCGCATCGATACCGTCAAGAAGGACATCGCCCGCGTGATGACCGTTATGGCGGAAAAGAACGCTAAGAACGCGTAAAGGGAGGGGAATAGAATGGAACGTAACCTGAGAAAGCATCTGGTCGGCGTCGTTGTCTCTGACAAGATGGACAAGACCATCGTTGTCGCTGCCCGTGACAGCGTCCAGCACCCCCTCTACAAAAAGATCATCAAGCGCACCAAGAAGTTCAAGGCCCATGATGAAAACGGCGAGGCCGGCATCGGTGACCGCGTCGAGATCATGGAGACCCGCAAGCTTTCCAAGGATGTGAACTGGCGCCTGGTCAAGATCATCGAGAAAGCGAAATAAGCCTGGTACTTTGAAAGGAGGACCTGAAAGATGGTTCAGATGCAAACTTATCTCAAAGTGGCCGACAACACCGGTGCCAAGGAGTTAATGTGCTTCCGTGTACTGGGCGGTACCCGCAAGAGATATGCC